>NZ_JAEHBN010000026.1:0-65017 GCF_016483605.1 Bacillus cereus group sp. N11 | reverse complement strand
CATCATAAACCCGCACACGCCCCACTACAGGACGACCCTTCACCACCGATCGCTTGTGTGTATTTTAACCATGCACCTTCACCATTTAAGTAGTACCATTTACCACCTATTGATTGCCAGCCCGTTAACATTGCACCTTCACCATTTAAGTAGTACCATTTACCACCTATTGATTGCCAACCCGTTAACATTGCACCACTACTATTTAAGTAATACCATTTACCACCGATTGATTGCCAACCCGTTACCATTGCACCACTACTATTTAAGTAATACCATGCACCACCTATTGATTGCCAACCTGTTACCATTGCACCACTACTATTTAAGTAATACCATGCACCACCAACATTTTTCCAACCGGTAGCCATTTTGCCATCACTGTTTGTATAATACCAATTGTTATTTTTAAATACCCAACCTTCTTTTGTTGTATTAGGGTCTTTATCTTGAGCATTGTTAGTGAGCTTACTCCAGCTTGGATCGTATTTCACCCACTCACCTTTCTTGATTTCATACCAGCCATCTTTAATAGATAACACTTTGTATTTTTCACCCTTCTTAGCAATGCGGACAACTCCATAATTCACTCCTGCACCACTACGAACATTCACGCTTGTACCAGTGATTTCTAACTCAATATTTGGCTCAGCTGGGTTTGTTTCGTTACCATCTACATCTTCTTTTTCGTCTACTAACGGAGGATTCGTTCCAGTACCCCCATTCAGATATCCATTAGCGCCTTCTACAAATGAATTCCAAGTCCCCCTTGTGATAATAATATCAGGGCACTTCTTTCCACTCCATTGTTCATGGCGTCGTAAATTACTCGCGCTGATTCCTTCTTGTTTCATTAAATGCGCTACTAATTTTTTCGCGTTTTCTACCGCTTTATTATAGTCGCCATCTTGATTAACCGCTATCTCAATACCGATTGATTCTCTGTTTCCTGTACCTGTACCACCATCACCTGCATGCCAGCCATTTTCATTTGTTGGTAGATGCTGATAAATTTCTTTATCATCTACAGTAAAATGCCAAGAAGCAGTTCTAACAGTGCCGCTTGTTGCTTGATTGTATAAATACTTTGCATGACTCTCAGCATTCGCACCTGGTGCCGTATTTGCTGTTTCATGAATCGTAATATACTTTGCTTTCATTGGGTTTGCAGGTCGAATATCTGTGTTACCAGCTGGTATAATCCACTCTACAAACGGAATTCCACTAATTGTTCCACTTTTCTTCGTTGCTGATGGGTCTGCTGCTGAATACCCTATACGGTTAGAACTACGCATTTTGGGTTGCATAGAGCGAGAGCTTCCATCTCCTTTACCATCTACATCTTTAAACGCATTTTCAATATTTTTTAAAGCTTCCGCTTCTGTGACTTTTCCTGTCTTAGCTTCTTTAACGGTCTCTATATCACCATGAACATGTGCGTCTTTTTCTCCGTCTGCAATTGACAATTGATTCGGTTGATTAACACTCTCTTCTGCTAAAGTTGTTAATGGCACAGTTGATAATAAAGTTAGTCCTGTTGTTAAAGTAATTACGTATTTTCCTAGATTTCTTGTCATAGTTATTACGGTATATTTTACTAGATTAGTAGTAATACCTTCCTCCCCTATACATGATTTTTTCACTTCCAGATTTATGAAATAGAACATTCATTTCATGCATCTGATACCACCAAAATTAAAGAACAGATTTTTCGGAAACTTACTACAATGCATTAGTAAAATTAACTTCTCTCTTGTTTTATACATTATATATCCCAAATATTCAATACACTAGATTTACATTCAAACAATAGGTTCGTTAAATAGTAACCTTTGAGTGTAATCATTCCTATTCATTCTAGTTCTCCTAAATATACATAAGTGCAGTGGCGTCCCAGACTATATCATATATGATATAGGAGAAAAGTAAAAGGTCATATATTTATATTATTGTAAACTTTTATAAATAATATTACATACACAAAACCACTCAAGTATATCATTCCGCATTTGAGTAGTTCTCATTTCTGCCCTAAAAGATATAAATCTATTTCTTAATAAAACTACCATAAAAATTTCAATGTAAAGCAATCGAACTGCATGAATAATAACTAAAAAAAAAGGCCCCATTACTGGAGCGCTCAAAAAATAATATAAGTAAACGAATGAAAAGAAATAACAGACAACTAAAATATATACGAATAAATATTCTTTAATCTATATATGCAATATTACATAAAATTATTTATTATTACATGCTATACTAAAACTGGAGTCGATAATTGTTATTTTCTTCTTAGTTTTAAAGCAATATGGATATACCTTCTAATCGCATTTGGATTGTACAAGGAAAAGAAGACACCTTAATGGATGTCTTCTTTTCTTATATTTTTATGAATTCTTTTGAGTTGATGCTCTCCAATCACGAAAAGATGTTGGGCGTCCAGAATAAGCTCTTTGCTTTGTAACAGCTGATTTTTCTTCAATAATAGTTGATTTCTCTTCAGGAGTGTTTGGTTTTTCTTCAAGAATAGTCAAAGCTGTTTGCATTTTCTCCAGCTGTTCTCTTAAAGCTTGCTGTTCAATCTTTAAATCTGTAAGTAAGCGTAAAATCATCTCAGAATTAGCCATAAAGATCCTCCTTCTCCCAATACACAGAATAAAATACAATATGTAAACGACGGAATACCGGTGACAAAAATAAATTCGTCAACTCTTATAAAGTGAAACTTTAATCAGCCCGAATCCCACCTAACTCCTTTGCTCCAGCCGGATTTTCGGGCGGGAGTTTTATTGCACGTTAATGCGGGATAAAATCCCAACTACTTTTATTTTCAAAAGGACCTGCTCAAGTTTATCCGTAAAAACATAAAGTGAATTAAATCCATTATGGAAGGAGGAGTTAATATGGGTTATGGCGGTAGTTGTGGTGGAGGCTGTGGTTTCGGCGGCGGATTCGCCCTACTTGTTGTACTCTTTATTTTATTAATCATCGTTGGAGCTAGCTGTTGGGGCGGCGGATTCGGCTGCTAAGGAGAGGCACTCTTGAGAGTGTCTTTTTTTATGTTCTACATACATATTACTTCATATAGTAATTTCCCAGCACTAAAGGCTACTTTCACAATGAAGTGCACCCCCATTGTATTGTTTGTTTCATATTTATTGTTATGTTCCTTCTCAAAAATTGCACATTTTAAAATTGACATAGCATTTCATTCACCATATACTGTTAACGACAGTATACTGTTATTAACAGTAACATAATCTATTTTAGGAGGTCTATTTATGAAACATACAGGAAGACATACAGGGGCATTCCTTTTATTATTTCTAGCCGAGAGGGATCACTATGGCGGGCAACTATTGCAAAAGTGTGCAGAAGAACTTCCGGTCAATCCAATCGATAGTGCCATCCTATACCGCACACTAAAGAAATTAGAAAACGAAGGTGCAATTGAATCTTATGTAAGTACAGCTCATCAAGATAAACCGAGAAAGATGTACAAAATTACGCCTGCTGGAAAGGAACAATTAGCAGATTTTCAAATGGATATTGAAGAAAAAATGCAGAACTTATCCTTTTTCCTAGACAAATATAAAGACTTAAAGGAATCCGATCATGATTAACGGTATGATCCTTTACACTTTAGCCATTGTCCTTACGGGAATTTCTTTTATGAAAGATCGTAATAAAACGAAAAAAGCTCTAATGAAGTCATGGAAAATGTTTCGCAATCTTCTACCTGCCATGCTCTCCATCATGCTTTTCGTTGGCTTATCACTTTCCGTATTAACGCCGTCCTTCATCTCTTCCATCATTGGAGAGCAGTCCGGATTGTTAGGTATTATTTATTCTGCAATCCTCGGTTCTGTGGCACTCATCCCAAGCTTTGTCGTATTCCCTCTTGGAAATACATTAGTTCAACATGGTGCAGGTCTTCCTCAAGTTGCGGCACTTATGTCTACACTCATGTCAGTAGGGCTTACAACTATGCCGATGGAACAAAAGATATTTGGGCGAAGCTTCGCTTACGCACGTAATGCATCTGCATTACTCATGTCTCTCCTATTCTCCTATATCATTTGGGTGGTGATGGTATGAACGAACTAAAAAGATATCGCTTCTTTTTCATTTTACTACTGGGGCTCTTTATATTAACTTTTATAAATCAATCTTTAGGCAAGGCGGCATTACAACTAACAGGGAATAGCATTTTAGATATGCTGTTTCTCCTTCCTCCTGTCCTACTATTTGTAGGGTTACTTGATCAATGGGTGAAGAAAGAGACGTTAATGAAATATATGGGCGAAAAATCGGGCATATATGGTATCTTATTCTCTCTATTATTAGGCGGAATTGCAGCTGGTCCCCTCTATGTCGCCTTTCCAATCGCCGCATTACTTTTGAAAAAAGGTGCGAGCATTAAATACATCGTATTTTTCTTAGGCGTTTGGACAACTGCAAAATTACCAATTATCGTATATGAATTTTCTTCATTTGGAGCTACTTTTACGCTCATTCACATTTGCTTCGGTCTAGTATTCTTCTATGTAATGGGACTTATTTTTGAGAAGTTTTATGATCAGGGGCAGTTGTTGCGGTATGACGTTACGGAGGAAATGTAAGGTTAACACCCATTGGATAACAGATGCAGAAGATCGAACTGTCATTGTAAAAAAAGAGAAACCAACATTAACAACTTGTTACCCCTTTAACTACATCGGTGATGCCCCAGATCGCTATATTATTGAAGCATCTTTAATTTCTACTAGCTACAAAGAGGTGTCACCTTATAACTATGTGACACCTCTTTGTAGCTAGTAGAAACATTACCATAATCTTAATTCGACACAGTATAATAAATATATAATACAGAAAATTAAATATTTTATTTTATAATATTTTTAGAGGTGATTATCTTGAGTAAAAACGTGAATTTACTTCTTCAAATAGTAATTGGAATTACCATTATGATCGCACCTATTCTCATTACAGGGACTATGTATGATGTCACTAAAACGATGGGTGACTTATTAGTTGCAGAGCTTATTATAAGAACACTTTCCCTCATTATTGGACTTTTAGTTATTAGTAAAGCTTTACATCGTTATTCTCAATAGTTCTTCTTACTAAAAAACAGACAATACATACACCACATTTCCCTCGGCTGTTTGAACTATTATTACGAAAGAAATATAAAAAGACATCTTTAATCGTAAAGATGTCTTTTTATATAAAACTTAATTTTCGTTCTGTAAAACCCCCTTTACTTCTACTCCCTTTTTCTCTTCTTTTAAGAATAGCGATACGATAAAAGCAACAACAATAAAGATTAATCCAAGTGCAAATGCACCTTGGAACCCTGACGTTAAACCGTTTAACTTCTCCACTGGGTCCATTGGGTTTGCAGAGCTTTCCATATACTTAGTTGTTCCTGAAGACATTTTCGATATAAATATAGCTGTACCAATTGCGCCAGCTACTTGCTGTAACGTATTAAACAACGCTGTTCCGTGCGGATATAGATCTGGTGTTAATTGATTTAAGCCGTATGTTTGTGCTGTCATGACAAACATGAGTCCAACCATTAATACGCTATGCATGACAATAATTTGTAACATTGATGTGTCAGGCGTAATGTCTTTAAATAAGAACATTGCAATCCCTACTAATACAATGCCAGGAACGATAATAACTTTCGGACTAAATTTATCAAATAGTTTACCCGCGATTGGTCCCATTATGGCGCTAATAATACTTCCTGGAAGCATGATGATTCCTGATTTAAAGGCTGTAACGAGTAAAACTGTTTGCAGGAACATCGGTAATAAAGTCATCGTTGAAAATAACGACATCATCACAATGACGATTAATCCAACTGATAATGTAAACATCGGGACTTTAAATGCTCGTAATTCTAAAATTGGATTCTCAATTTTCAATTGTCGAACGACGAAAATACATAATGAGATAAGCCCAACAATTAAAGTGCCATACACTTTCGCATCGGACCATCCTAAATCACCCGATGCACTAAAGCTATACACAAGCCCACCAAATCCTAATGTCGATAAAAGGATAGATGGATAATCTACTTTTGGCCTTGTTAACTCTGAAACATTATGAATGTACTTCATCCCAATCATAATTGAAATGATCACGATAGGAATAACAATATAGAATAACCAGCGCCAATTCAGTGAGTCAACGATTACTCCAGATAATGTAGGACCAATTGCCGGAGCAGACATCATCACAAGTGCGATTAATCCCATTGTGGCACCACGTTTTTCAGGCGGACAAATGATTAAAATCGTATTCATTAATAACGGTGAAATTAACCCCGTCGCTACAGCTTGGACGATACGGCCGACTAATAAAACGGAAAATGTCGGTGCGAATCCCGCAATTAATGTACCGACTAAAAATGTTACCATAGCGATCAAAAACATCTGTCTCGTTGTGAGCCATTGCTGAAGTAATGCTGTAATTGGGACTAAAACCCCAACCACCAACATGTAAGCTGTAGAAAGCCATTGAATCGTTGAAGCTGTTACGTCAAATTCTTTCATTAATACCGTTAATGCATTACCAAGTAACGTTTCGTTTAATAATGCAACCATTGCCCCTAGAAGTAATGCAATTAAAATGGGGGTATGTTTTATATTAGAAGTATCAACTTTGCCACTTGCAGGGCTCTTAGTTGTCATATTCATTTACAAATTCTCCTCCTGTTTCTTACTTAAAAAGCTTTATATAAACACGAACACATGTAATATAATATACATATGTAGATTAAAAAGGGAGAATCAATTTTCAGCCATTGTATACTTAATCTACAAAAAAGGAGAATTGTAGATGAATGATAATGAAAAACAACTTGATTTACGTATTAGACGTACACATAAATTACTATGGGATTCCTTATTCGAATTAATGACGCAATCAAAACAAAAATATAGTACCATCACGATTAACCAAATTTGTGATCGTGCGATGGTACACCGAACAACCTTTTATAAACACTTTGAAGATAAAGATGCTTTATTAACATTTGGATTTAAACGATACGGCAAGATGATTGCTGAAATACCGGTTTCAGATCGATTAAGTAAACCATTTCAAGTAATGGAACAATTCCTACATCATGAAGAAATCGGTAAAATATTAGAAACGCAAATGTCTGATGAACAATTTATTAGCCGTGCACAATATTTAAGTCACGAAACGAGAAAACAAGAAATAGAAGCTTTAAATCAACTTTGTAAAAATTATACGATGCCAAATGATTTAATCATTGAATTTTATTCAGGGGCGATCACCTCATTAAGCGCATGGTGGTTTAAAAATGAAAGAAGCGTTTCTGCTGCTGAAATGGACCAATATCTCCATCAACTTATTAATCGGGATATTTTTCAGTTTGAAGAGGCATAAGACTACACCTTTTCAATTATGCAATCAAATTGACCACAAAATAGGAATATGATATATTTTCGGTAGAATGCTATATAAGTATGACATCAAATAAAATGGCATATAATAAAAGAAGAGATGCGATAACATCTCTTCCCTAACTGCTACCGTATGAGTGGTAGTTATTATAAGCTATTTCTTTTTACGAAACCCACCCTTCTGCTTCCTACGGCGCGGAGTGGGTTTTTTGTTGTCCTTATCTAGAAGTTGCTTCCGCAAAAAATACGCTGAAACTTCGCGCACAGTCGCTTTGACAAACTCTTTTACAAGTTCAAACAAAACCTCCATATTATCACCTCCTTTCCTTCCAAATAGAAAGAAGGGATAACCACCCACCCTCACAATACGCAATTGAGTTTATTTTATCAAATAATTGTAAAGATATTATGTAAACAAAACAAATGAAATTTTACATAGAAAAAAAGCCCTTCTAAACTGGGCTTTTTTTATACATACTATTACTTCCCAATTATGCGGAAAAGAAAAAACCGTCGATAAATTTACGTTTTAAATATTCAGAATTAATATTAAAATATAAAATGGGGATAGGGGTATGGAATTATAAAATTTATACATAACGAGGGAATAGAAATGAAACTACAATTAAAAGCAGATTTAGGGCTACTACTAGTTACATTCTTTTGGGGTGCATCTATCTTACTTACAAAAGTTGGACTCGAAGGCATAGAAGAATACAATTTAATCGCATTACGATTTATTATTGCCTTTCTTTTATCAGGTTTAATATTTTACAAACATGTATTCAAAATCAATTTTAAAACGGTAAAATATGCATTTATACTCGCTTCTGTTTTATTTATCGTTTACATTTTCGCAACTTTCGGTACAAAGTATACAAGCGTTTCTAATGCCGGTTTTTTACTATGTCTCACAGTCATTTTTATTCCAATATTATCAGCTATATTTTTAAAACACATTCCTGAAAAGAAAGTTATAGTAGGAATTATTTTAACGATAATAGGAATCGGCTTATTAACATTAACGAGCGAATTCAAAATTGGTAACGGCGATATATTTTGTATACTGTCTGCCTTATTTTATGCCATTCACGTCATCATTACTGGCAGCGTAACAAAACATGTGAACTCCATTGCACTTGGAGTCATACAACTCGGTTTCGTCGGTCTATTTAGTCTTATATTTTCATTCATTATAGAAACGCCAAAACTGCCTAGCACAACCAACTCATGGCTAATCATCTTAGCCTTAAGCATATTCTGCACAGCAGTCGCATTCATCGTGCAAGTGATCGCCCAGCAATACACGACGCCTACACATACAGGCCTTATCTTTTCATTAGAACCTGTTTTTTCAGCAGGCTTTGCTTTCGTTTTCACAGGTGAAACACTTACCGGAAAAGGATACTTAGGAGCGACGCTTATATTAGTAAGTGTGTTGATTGCTGAGATGGATTTTAAGAGTTTGCTGAAGGTAAATTACAAGAAAAATATGGAATAAATATTTTACCAAAATAAATAACTACACATCCACATTAAGAGGATTCGTTTGTATTATTCTCTTAATCTAAGTGTACTTCTAAGTGAATATCTGTCCCTCAGAAGAATATTCAGGTGACTGAAGCGTACTGTGCTATGCCTTTTATTCAGCGACAGGAATTTTATTTCCTGTTGCTGATATTAGTTTAGAATAAAGTTTGATTAATAATAATGCCCCCCCTATTTTTTAGAAAACAATTCTAATTCATCAAAAGCTGATAATTAATAATAATTTATAGTCCAATACATCCCACTTACGTAAACAAAAAAACGTCAGATCTACAGGAGAAATTTTCAAAGATTATCACCCTTAGTTTAACAGTAACTTTTATCAACAAACGGATGCATTAGTAAATAGGATATGTGGCTGAAATGCTTTATACAATTGATGGACATGGTATGTGAATATTTTCTTACTATTGGAGGGATTTCCTAATGGTTGATGAAATACAACAACTTATTCAAGAACATAGACAATTTTTCCATCATGATCATACAAGAAGTCTTCAATTTCGGCTTAAACAGTTAGAAAAGCTAAAAAATTCTATTCAAAAATATGAAAGTCAAGTGCTGAGCGCATTATATCAAGATTTACACAAAAGCGAGTTTGAAGCATACGCTGCAGAAGTTGGTTTCGCATTTAACAGTATCAATTTTATAATGAAATATCTAAAACAGTGGATGAAACCTCAAAAAGTAAAAACCCCTATTCATTTTGCACCATCCAAAAGCTACATAATAAAAGAGCCATATGGTACCGTGCTAATTATTGGGCCTTTTAATTATCCATTTCAATCATTAATTGAACCTCTCATTGGGGCAATTGCAGCAGGAAATTGTGTAGTTCTCAAGCCTTCAGAAAATGCACCAAATGTTTCAGCTGTAATGAACAAAATAATAAGTGAAACGTTTGATAAGCAATACATTCGTGTAATTGAAGGAGGCAGTGAAATAACTTCTTTATTGATTCATGCACCTTTTGACCACATCTTTTTTACTGGTAGCGTTCAAGTTGGAAAAATTGTCATGGAGGCTGCGGCGAAAAATCTTGTACCAGTAACATTAGAACTTGGTGGAAAAGGCCCCGCTATTGTCGATGAAACCGCTAACCTCGATATAGCAGCCAAGCGCATTATCTGGGGAAAATTCATAAATGCTGGCCAATCCTGTATTGCACCTGATTATGTTATTGCACACAAATCTATCAAAGTAAAACTGATTTCGAAAATGAAAGAAATCATTACAAACTTTTATGGATCAGATGTATTAAAAAGCAATGATTATGGTCGAATTGTTAATGAGAGACAATTCGATAGACTTCTTTCTATATTAGAGCAAGACAAAAATTATATAGTATTTGGTGGAAATTCATCTAGAAGCCATTTATATATTGAACCAACACTTCTTGAAGTAAAATCATGGGATGATGCAGCTATGAAAGAAGAAATTTTCGGGCCAATTTTACCAATTATGGATTACAATGATTTAGATGAAGTCATTCATACGATTAACACCCAACCCAAACCGTTAGCTTTGTATGTGTTTACTGAAAACAAAAATGTTGAAAAGCAGGTATTAGGACGAATTTCTTTTGGAGGAGGATGCGTCAACGATACAATGTCACATATGGCTAATCTCCACTTACCTTTTGGCGGAGTAGGAACTGCAGGATTTGGCTCCTATCATGGGAAACATAGTTTTGATGCTTTTACACATCGTAAAAGCATTTTAAAGAAAAGCTCAAGGATAGATTTAGGGTTTTTATTTCCACCGTATAGGAACAAAATTAATATTTTGCGAAAGATTTTTAAGTAATACGATTTGTTAAACATTCATGTTGATATTAAAGAAGGAATAATAAAGGGAATTCAGTAGAATGGACTCCCTTTACCTTGTAATAACCTAATCTATTTTTAGCGATGGTTCTCCCTGCTTTAAACAGGATAGGGATAGGGATACGAGTTAACAATGTTCTAGCTTATACAAATATGAATGAAGTGCTTTATTTTATCTTTGCACCAGAACCGCTAAAGAAAATGAAAATAATATACAAATTTTCCGTCTTAAGATCTGTATTTCCTCCAATTATTAAACGAACAATCTTCCCTTTCTCTTTTCCTTTCATAATTGAAGCCGCTTCTACTCCGTTCTTCAAAACACAAGCTTCTCCCTCCCACTAATTCACCCTCTCCACAAACCGCCCAAACTCCTTCAAAAATCTCAGCTTAAAACTCCCCACAGGTCCATTCCGATGCTTCGCCACATGAATCTCCGTCATCTCTTTCTGCATCGTTTCCTTATCGTAATAATCTTCGCGATACATAAGCATAATAACATCCGCATCTTGCTCAATTTGTCCCGTCTCTCTTAAATCGGATAAAAGCGGGCGCTTATCTTGACGCGACTCTACAGAACGAGATAATTGCGACAACGCCATTACACAAACATTTAAATCACGCGCTAACAACTTGAGCTTACGTGAAATTTCACTGATCTCCTGAAATCGATTGCCCTTATGCTTTGGATCTCCCGTAATAAGCTGCAAATAATCTACAATTACTAAAAGCTTCTTATCACCATGCTTCCGCTTTAACTTACGAGTTTGCATCCAAATATCTTGCACCGTAACACCTGCATGATCATAAATCTCAAGTGGTAACTCACCAATCTCCGCAAACGCCTTACTCACCTTTTCCCAGTCTTCCATCGCAAAACGGTGCTTCGGATTTTTCAGCCTACCACCTGACACTTCACCTACGCAAGAAGCCATTCTTTTTAACAATTGCTTACTACTCATCTCTAACGAAAACAATCCAACCGCCGCTCCAGACTTCGCCGCATGCAGTCCAACATTTAACGCAAACGCAGTCTTTCCCATAGAAGGGCGCGCACCAAGGACAATGAAATCACCTTCCTGCAATCCGCACGTCATTTTATTTAGCGATATATAACCAGTCTCAATACCAGTATTCTCTTTCGTATCTTGATGAAGCTCTTCATACAAACCAACTAACGCATCCTTCAAATCAAACTCACATACGCAGTCCTTTTCCTCTAACTCACAAAGTGCCGTAATCGTCTCACCAATAATTTTCTCATTCTTCTCCGCAATAAGACGCTCTCCCATCTTGTGCCCGAGAACACCCGCCTGATACATTTTCCAGGCACTTCGAACAAGCCCCTCATAATAAGAGAAGTTACTAGTCGCAGGCACACCATCCATTAATCCTATAAAATACTCCATTCCCCCGATCCCCTTCAAAAAATTCGGATCTACTCTAGAAATGAACGTCACAAGATCAATCGGTTGCCCCTCCTCTTCCATTTTTCGCATTAACTGAAATATAGACTTGTGCACGGGCATAGAAAAATAGTGCTCCGTCAAACGGCACTCCTTCATAAGCTCTCCATCAAGTAATAGAGAACCTAGCACCGTCTTTTCCGCCTCTACATTTTGAATACTCATGGCCGCCACCCGCGTTCCGCTAAAAAGCGCTGCAACTCTTCCTCTGACGGCGTATTCTTCTCCCACTCCTCACACTTCGCCAAAAAATTCTCCGTCTCTCCGCTACTAACAGACGACTCCTTCTTCCTAAACTTAGCCGTATCCGCCTCAACCTCAGACACTTTCGTAAATCCTTTCCCGTGCCATCCCCTCAAAATCCCCTTCACATAAGCCATCTTCCGATTTTTATTCTCATACGAAATTTGAAGAGCCTTCAGCACAAGCTCCTCTGACAAATCATTCATCCACGCATTCAATTCCTCTACCGTATACGGAGACAAACTACCAAAATGTTGTTCATAAAACGTGAACACCTTACTTCCCGTTTCTTCCTCTATATCCTCTTCTTTCTCTTCTTTCTCTGCCTCCTCGCAAACTGGATCAACATCATCCATAGTCATATCACTAGGCATACCGAAATGCGCTAATAGCATCGGAACATTCAGCTCCTCCTCTACGCACTTCTGCAAAAACATATGTACAAACTCCGTATTCTTCACACCCTTCAGCTCACGGAGCACACACTTCTCCACATTTGTATTCGTCACAGGATTATAACGAAGCCAATTTAAAATGAATAACTCCCGCGTCTCCGCATCATAAAGGATCTTTCCATAATCAATGAAGCGCTGCAAGAGCTTATCAACAGTCTCCCGGTTATAACCCGTCTCCATCTCAGCTAACCGCTTCGGAAAAGGAAAAATCCCACACTGCGTCGTCTTCGAACAAGTTAACAAATAAATATAAAAATACCGCTCCTCCGGCGTCAAATCCAAAACAAAATCATCCTGCCAAAAATTCACCTGCACATTACGATACACCGCCATCCTAATTCCTCCTGTCTCCATTCAAAAATGAAAAATCCCTCTTTGTACTATATATAGGAAGGAGGGCCAGGTTTTTGGCGTGTTATTTCAAATTTTTTTTGACTCCTACTACGGTGTTTGTTGGTGTTTTTGTTTTTGTTGTGTTTTTTCTTAGTGATTTATTACTTGGTAGGGGCTTGTAAGGGGGTTTTGAGGGGTTAGTTATCGGTTACTTTGATTAGGAAGACTCGATCTGAGAAGCCACCTCTTTCTTTTGCTTTCTTTTTGCGGATGTTGTTGATTTCTTCTAGTGTTGTGCCTTCGTGTTTGGCTAGGGGGTTTATTAGTTTTAGGAGGTTGGATGGTTCTTCTAGTTTATGTTCTTTTGTGTCTGCTTCTAGGTATTCGGTTAATTCTTCTTGTGTTTTCTTGCAGATTTCTTTTATGTATTCATCTTGGGGTAGGATTCTTGTTGTGGGTGTTTTTCTGTTGTTTTTTATTATTTGGGGGATTTTGTTTCTGATTAGTTTGTTGTAGGTTGGCATGGAGGTTTCCTCCGTTTGGTTTTTCTTCTATATATTCTTTTTTATCTAGTATTCTAGTTGTAAATGTCTTTCCGTTATTCTCGATAATTTCGGGGATACGGTCTCTTACTAATTTGTTGTAGATTGGCATTTGAATTCCTCCATAGTTAATATTGTAATTCTTTGATTATATTATACAAGATTTAGTACTTTTCTTTCTATTTGCATACAATAACTATTTAAACAATACATTATACTCCAATAAATAAGGCCATACCAAAAGCATTCTCCAATGCCATTTTGATATAGCCTTATCTTATCCACTAATACTACTATCCTGTTAATCATTTTTGGACTATACAAACATTAAAAATTTATTCTACCTACAAAACATTACCATCCTTTATATAATCATAAAGCTTATTATCCACCGATTTCTCCATAATCATATTCATCGTAACAACAGGTAGTTCTTTCCCATTTTTATCTTGCATTTCAGTTTGTTCTACACTCGTTTTATCGGGTCTCGCTTTTCCTAAATAGTAAAAGTCGCTTCCCTCATCATCATCTTTCTTCACAAAAATATGAACATCAATATTATTTTCTTTAGCATCAATAATTGTCTGAACTTCCTTTGACTTTAATGTTCTATTACTTCTTGTATACCATTTAAGAACATCTTGATTTAGGAATTCATCACCATAGTTCACACTCGATTCTACCTCATCGTTTTTATGATATGTGACAAATATTGGGCAAGTAGAGTATTTAGTTTTATAGCCATACATAGTTGAAGTCTCATCAATGTGCCAATTTAAAAGTTTACATGCATCTTTTCTTGAGTATTTTTTATATATAGTAAGGTTACTATCACACTCATAGTTTTTGTTCTTTTCTTTCGCACTTTTAATGATGTCCATTACCATGTACTTGAAGTATTCATTCTGTTCTAAACTTTCTCGGATTAGATCATTAAACATGTACGTATTATCTTCTTGCAATGCGAGAATTGGCTTTTCACCATATTTTTTCTGGTTATTCTGTGTGAAAAACGATAATTCAAAAACCCGCTGCACAGAAGTAATCGTATCATCATCTGTTAAGCAATTAGATTTTTCAAGTTGTTTTACATACTCATCTTTATCAACTTTTTCTTGCTTTAGTAATAAGTTTAACAAGACAATTTCATTTTTACGTTTTCCATTTAATACTTCCAATGAGAACATTGTTAAAACTTTATTTTCGTACTCTGTTAATGCAGGGACATCTTCTTTCATTTTCAATAGAAACTGATAGTAGTTTGAATATCCTTCTACAAGTACAACTGGATCAATAGAATGGTTTACGATAAAGTCATATAGATATGGAATTCTGCCTATTCTATTTTTTAACTCAGCAAAAGCTTCCTTTAATACTTTCATTGCTGTTAAATTACTGTTATTAATCGCTTTAAAGATCTGCTTTTTTGCAATCTCTTCAAAGTTAACCGTTGAAATACCTTTAATATAACTTGTGTCGTTTGTATATCTACGTATATTATCTTTATTTTGCGATCTATCTCCTGAAAGAGCAATCGGAATTAAATAGTTATTTTTATAGTTTCCAATAAAATCAATAATCGTAACAAAATCTTTTGAATCATGTTTTCGAAGTCCACGCCCCAGTTGCTGTATAAAGATAATGCTTGATTGAGTTTGTCTTAACATGACAACTTGATTGACACTTGGAATATCAATTCCTTCATTAAAAATATCCACTGTTAAAATATAATCAAGTATGCCATTTTCTAATTGGTTCACACGCAGTTCTCTTTCCTGTTGGGAATGATCACCGGTTAATGCAAATGTGCGAAAACCTTTGTTATTTAGAGCATGTGATAATTGTTCTGCCTCATCTTTTCGACTGCAAAACATTAGTCCAGTTATTTTCTCACCAGAAAAACCATAATATTTTATTTTTTCAACTATATGATTTATACGTTCTTCCGTAACAAGTTTAGATAAAACCGTAGTGTCATCTATCTTTTCACCATTATATTCAAAATCAGTTACTCCAAAATAATGGAAGGGGCAAAGCATATCTTCTTCAAGCGCTTCTTGCAAACGAATTTCATAAGCAATATTGTAATCAAATAGCTCATAAATATTAAAATTGTCTGTACGTTCAGGTGTAGCGGTCATTCCCATTAAAAATTTTGGTTTAAAATAATCAATAACTCTATGATAAGAACTAGCACCAGCTTTATGAACCTCATCTATTAAAATATAATCGAATAGCCCAGGATCAAATTGCTGTAAATTTTCCTCTTTTGAAATGGTTTGGATCGTCGCAAATAAATATTTAGCATTCATTTGCTTATTTGATCCTGATAAAATCCCAAAATCCTCATCTACTCCACCAAGAACTTTTTGAAAATCTGATTTCGCTTTATTTAATATTTGCTCTCGATGAACAATAAATAGCATCCGTTTAGGTGCAAAATTTCTGACATCAAATGCTGAAAGATATGTCTTCCCCGTTCCTGTTGCAGAGATAACTAATCCTTTTTCTTTTCCAGCTTCTCTAATAGCTTGTATTTCTTTTAACGCAGCTTGTTGCATTTTATTTGGAGTAATTTTCAAAGCTTCTTCAATTGAATTATGATATTGACCAGGTAATTCTATAACTCGATCTAGTAACTTATTTTCTGCAACTTGTTCATATATTGTTTCGTAATTTTCAATCAACTCTTCAGTTAATACTTGAGAATGCTCCCAAACTTCTTCAAATTGATTCTTAAAATGCTGTACTATCTCTCCATCTTCATGCGATGTTAACTTAACGTTCCATTCATAGTTTACCTTCAAAGCATGTGCAGTCAGATTTGAACTACCAACAATTAATGAACAATGCGTTTTGTTATCAAATATGTATCCCTTTGAATGAAAACCAGATAATTTTGTTAATCTTACTTCTACATTTTCAAGTTTCATTAACTCTCTAAACACTTTTGGTGTATTAAAATTTAAGAATGTAGATGTTAATATACGTCCTTTAACCCCTTTTTGTTTAAGATCAAGGAAATGTGATTTTAAAGTCGCCAGTCCACTTTCTGTAATAAAAGCCACTGAGAAAATAAAGGCTGTACTATTTTCAAGCTCCTCTAACAATGAGCTTAAAACATTTTCATTTTTTTTCGTATTGTTTACTAATAATTTCGGCTTATATATTCCGGGATGATTATGTTTTTGATCAATAAACCCTTTATATAAAGACCCCTCTAATTTTTGAATAAAGTTCTCCATATGATCACCATTTATGACAAATTTTTATATTAATTGTATTACTCACTGATTTAAAGTGCAAATTTATTACAATATAAAAAACTATCCGCATAAAACGAATAGTTTTTTCAAATTACTTTACAATCGATTCTTTTGATAATTTCTCAATAGTTGGGATATCCGCAGGTGCCCACTCTAAAGCTGATAGTTCATTTGGATATAACCATTTAATTGCTACGTGTTCAGTTAAAACCGGACTTCCTTTAACAAGTTTACAATAAAAAGTTTTCAAATGAACAATACCAAAATCATACTCATAGGCTGTATAATCAATTTGTTCACCAATCTGCACGCTACAATGCATTTCTTCATCAATTTCACGCTTTAACGCCTCTTGAGGTGTTTCTCCCTCTTCTATTTTCCCACCTGGAAATTCCCACATAAGAGGTAACGATTTAGATGGTCCTCTTTGCGCACATAAAATTTTCCCATCTTGGACAATTACTGCTCCAACAACATAAATATTTTTCTTCATTATGTCCTCCTTAAATCTCACAGAAACTCTATAATTTACGTTTCCACACCTTATAGACTGAAAAATGCCTTTTATATCTTTTAACGACTAATATATTTTTAAACAGTAAGACAGATTTTATCTATTCCTATCTAGTGCCTTTAATGTAATTAGCCTAACACTCTCATCTCTTTTATATTATATAGAAGTAACAACAAAAATAAAGCATGATTGAACACTTCCTTTTTAAGCCTCTTTTTTCATCATCTCTTCATACCTAAAATTACTCTCCTCCAAAAACTCCCTCGTCTCCACACTATCCCTATAATAAGAATTCCACCCCCGCTCCCTCAAAATCTCCTTCCAACTCTCACTCTCAACCATCTTCTTAATAACACCATCCCAATAAGCAACCTCTTCCTCCGTCATATCTTTTGGTCCCATAATTCCTTTCCAGTGCTGGAATATGACGTCGATTCCTTGTTCTTTCCAAGTTGGGATTTCTGGTAGTCGGTCTAGGCGTTTTGGTGCGGATACGGCTAGTATTTTTATTTTGCCGGCTTTGTATTGTTTTTCGGCTTCGGATAGGGTCATGGTTGCGCCGCCTATTTGTTTGTTCGTTAGGGCGTTTATGATTTTTTCTTTGTTTTCGTAGACGAAGAATTGTAGTTCGGCTGGGTTTATGCCGAAGGCTTTGCTTACTTGTACGAATGATAGGTGATCGTCGTTTCCTAAGCCTGGGGCAACGCCGAGTTTGAAGTTTTTCTTGTCTTGTTTTAGTTGTTCCATTAGTTCGTTTGCGTTATCTATGGTGCTGTCTTTTGATACAACAACGACTTCCCAGTCCGATGCGAGTGTTGCGAGTGGTGTGAAGTCTTTATATGTTAGTTTACTGTGGCCTAGTAGGTTGTTCGTTATGAGTAAGCTTGAGTTAATCGCCAGTACGTGACCACCTTTTTGTTTCGTATATTTCCATCCGACGTCACCGCTGCCACCTACTTTGTTTGTGACAGTGATTGGTTTTGTGAAGATTTTTTCTTCCGTCAGTGTTTTTTGCATCGCTCGCGCTGTTAAGTCCCATCCTGCTCCTTGAACGTTCGGCGCAACGATTTCTACTTTGTCTATGTTCACTTTATTTGTGTGCGCTTTTTCTACGGAACAACCAGCTATTACTCCTGTCATGATCCATATACATAGTAATAATCGTTTTTTCATAGTCCTCTTCCTATTCGATATTTTCGTTCTGGTCGCCCGATAATGCCGTATGTGTACTCTACTGTGCATTCGTTTGTCGCTACTAAGTATTCTAAATATCTTCTTGCGGTTGTTCTGGAAGCCCCCATTTGTTCTCCCATTTCTTCTATTGTAATGCCCTCTTCAAATCCTTTTATAATTCCTTTCACTTTTTGCAGTGTTAACGGATCCACACCTGTCGGTAAGTTTTTTATGTCTTGTGTTTGCGAAATGCCGAAGAAATTATCGATGAGTGCTTGATTTACTTCACTGTTACTATGTAATAGTTGCTTCTTTCTTTTATAGTCTTCAATTGTGCGAACAAATTTTTCTAACGTGACTGGTTTAATAAGATAGTTACTTACACCATTTCGAATTGCTTTTTCTAACATATAGTTTTCATTCGCCGCTGTTACCATAATGACGTCAACGTTTGGAAAGTCAGCATGAATTTGTGGTAATAAGTCAGTTCCAATTCCATCTGGTAAGTAATTATCTAATAGAAGTAAATCGATTTCTTCCCTTTGTAGTAGTTCTATCGTTTCTTTCGCGTTCAATGCTTTTCCAATCACTTTTACGTCTTTTATTTTTGATAAAAACTCTTCTTGAATTTGCGCGACGCGGAAATCATCTTCTGCAATTGCAACCTTCAACATATGCCCATCCCCCTGTTTGTCATATACTTTCTCTCAATGTTTTCGGAAGGTAAATTGTAAAAATAGCTCCTCCATTTTTCTCGTTTTGAATTTCAATTGTTCCCTCTAGTAGATCTACCATTTCTTTCACGTTTGCTAATCCGTAACCACGATCGTTTCCTTTCGTTGAAAATCCTTTTTGAAAAATGGTACTTATTTTTTCTACTGGTACTCCTATTCCACTATCTATCACTTCAAACACAATATCGTGCCCAATATCTGTAACAAAGAAGGACACATTCTTTTCCTCTTGTGTACTCACCGCATCAAATGCATTGTCGATTATGTTTCCAAGAATCGTAATAAGGTGCGAAACTTTTATATGGTCTGGTAACGGATGAAGCGCACTATCTCCTTCAATATGAAAATCAATTTTCTTCTCAGATGCTGTTCCGATTTTTCCTAATAAAATAGCTTGTACTTTTGCATCATGAATTTGATGGAATAAAATATGGTTTTGGCTTTGATGAATATTAGATTCTTGCTGAATAAATTCAATGGCTTCTTTGTAATGTCCTAACTGAAGTAATCCTGACAAAACGAAAAGTTTATTTGTAAATTCATGTGTTTGAGCACGTAAGTCCTCAGAATACTTTCTTACCTCAGATATCGTATTCACTAAGTTTTGCAGTTCTGTTTTATCTCTAAAACTACATACAACGCCTACCGTACTATTATTTTCGAGTATCGGCGTCATGTTTAAAATAAACACTTTATCTTGAAACGCGATTTCTTGATCGTTTTCTAGCACTCTTTCCATATTAAAATTCGGTAAAACTTTTGAAATGTGCTGCTGCATATAATCACCATTTACATGTAGCATTTCTTCTGCCGATGTGTTCATCATAGTGATAAAGCCGTTTTGATCAATAGCGATGATCCCTTCTTTTATAGATAGTAGTATCGCGCTTCGTTCCCGGTATAGCGCTGCAATTTCATTCGGCTCTAAACCGAGTGTATCTTTCCGAATGCTACGTGCTAAAAGAATACCACCAACAATTCCAGCTAATAATACAGCTAAGGAAAAGAGTATAATTTCTTTCGTTCTGCTCAGTATGTTAGATTCAATACCTTTTATTAAAAACTCTACTGTCACAACACCTACAACTTGATCGTAGTCTCCGTTATGAACAATAATGGGCGCCTTCGCCATTAAAGCAGGACCACTTTCCCCATTTCCTTCGAGCGTATAATAGCCACCAAAAGTGAGTGCTTCATAGTTATATGGATTGTTACTCTTTGTACCAATTAACTCCGAATTAGAATGGGAATACATCACCCCAAAGCGATCTTCTATAATGACATAATCTGCACCAGCTTGCTCACGAACTTGTTCCGCAATGGATTGAATGGTACTTTTATGCTCGTTATATTGAAAAGCATCTTTTATAGCAGGCATAAAAGAAAGAGATTTAGCCGTTTGCAGTGCTAACTGCTCCACTTGGCGCTTCGTATCAACGGACTGAATGTAAACAAATATTCCTGCTAATAGGAGAACAACAAATAAAATTAACGCGATAATTAAGCTTACTATTTTCGTTTGTAATGACACTTTGTGTGATTTCTTCATGCTTCATATCCTTTGATAAAATATTCAAAACTATCAATCTCCTTTTTCTATTATTATGACAAAACTAATAATGAAGCAACTATAAAAACTCTCCATGTACATAAAGTACAAAAAGAATAAAATTGTCATAATATTGAGATTTTATTCTGTAGACAGTACAATTCAACTACAATGAACGCGCTTTCATATATACCTTTTATTTCTAAGCAAGAGGAGGAATGATTATGGCTCAAGCAAAATCTAATCGAGTCGCCGGCAATATTTTCAAAGGTTCTGTCGGCAATTTAATTGAATGGTACGACTGGTACGTTTACTCTGCTTTCGCTGTTTACTTCTCAGCAGAGTTCTTTCCTAAAGGCGATCCAACGAGTCAATTATTGAACACAGCAGCTATTTTCGCAGTTGGATTTTTAATGCGCCCTATCGGCAGTTTACTAATGGGACGATATGCAGATCGGCACGGACGCCGGGCAGCATTAACTCTTTCCATTACGGTTATGGCCGGTGGTTCTTTAATTATCGCCTGTACACCGAGTTACGAAAGCATCGGTATTATGGCGCCGATCATCTTAGTTCTTGCTCGTTTACTACAAGGATTATCACTCGGCGGAGAGTATGGGACTTCCGCAACGTATTTATCTGAAATGGCTAGTAGTGGCCGCCGCGGTTTTTATTCAAGTTTTCAATATGTAACGCTCGTTGCTGGACAAATGGTTGCGTTAGGCGTTCAAATTGTTCTTCAACAATTACTAAGCGAACCAGATATGAAAGCTTGGGGATGGCGCATTCCGTTCATTATTGGAGCGATGGGTGCAGTAGCTGTATTATGGCTTCGCCGCACGATGGATGAGTCGGAGCAATTCTCAAACATAAAATCGCAAAAACGCGAAAGCGCAGGAACCGTTCGCGCTCTTATGAAACATCCGAAAGCAGTATTAACAGTAGTCGGCCTAACACTAGGAGGCACTGTTGCATTTTATACGTACACAACATATTTACAAAAGTTCATGGTAAACACAGTCGGCCTTCCGAAAGAAGTTGTAAGCTGGATTAACTTTGTCGCACTACTTATATTCGTCGTACTTCAACCGATTGCAGGACTACTATCCGATAAAATCGGACGCCGTCCACTATTAATGGCATTCGGTATTCTCGGAACATTACTAACAGCGCCGATCTTCTTCTTTATGGAAAAAACGACAGAACCAATCGTAGCATTCTTACTTATGATGGTCGGCCTCATTATCGTTACTGGTTACACTTCCATTAACGCAATTGTAAAAGCCGAACTCTTCCCAACTGAAATTCGCGCACTAGGCGTAGGTTTACCGTATGCACTAACAGTTGCCATATTCGGCGGAACAGCCGAGTTCATCGCATTATGGCTAAAGAGTATCGGAATGGAATCACTATTCTACTTCTACGTAGCTGGATGTATCGCAATCAGCTTTATTACGTATTGGCGTATGGATGAGTCATCGAAGACTTCGCAGATTGAGGCGGAGCTTGGTGGCGGGGATAAATTAGTTAATAATAAGTCTAGTTAAAATTATGTATTCTATGTTCTTCGTTTATCTGAACTCGATTTGCTTTATTTAAAAAAGCATAATTCATTCATATATAATTTAAAAACCTCTACTTATATGTAGAGGTTTTTGTATGACGAAAAAACACGTAGTTCCATTGTTATTTTACAAATCCAAAATTCTCCCTCCTCTTAAAGTGGAACAAATTTATTAATTAGAGTGTCTAATAAGTGTATTTCTAATATGAGTTGTCCCGATTGGATACAACATATCCCGTTTGACATCTATTTTTATGTATTACAAAAAAATGAAAGGACTTATTATCCCAAAAAGTGAAAAATATGCATCGTAATACTACAGTTATGTATTATAAGTTTAATACTTTCACAGGTGAACCATTACAAGTGGAAACAAAAAAGAAACAACTCAAACCGTGACTTATCAATCATATAAAGTGAAACTTTAATCAGCCCTCACCAATCGGGCTGCCCGTTAATGCGGGATAAACGTTTTGGATGTTATTTAACCTGTGAGATTTTAGCTGCAGTAGTATTGTTCCCCTATGCCATCTTTAATTGCATTGGTATTTAGAATACCTAGACAAAATCCATATATTCTTGAAAGAGGTTGAAAATTTATGTTCATTTTAAACAAGTTCTTAAACATTTTACATTACAAAAAGATTGTACCTGTAGTATTACTTTCATGTGTATCACTTATAGGCTGTTCCAATAGTAACACTCAATCTGAATCACCTAAACAAACGAATCAAGCTAATCAAATTAAACAAGAAAATACAGGTAATCAATCTTTTGCTAAACTTGAAAAAGAATATGATGCTAAGCTTGGTATTTATGCACTGGACACAGGTACGAATCAAACTGTTGCTTATCATTCAGATAATCGTTTTGCATTTGCATCTACATCTAAATCATTAGCTGTGGGCGCTCTTTTACGCAAGAACTCATTAGAAGCTCTTGATCAAAGGATTACGTATACTCATGAAGATCTTTCTAATTATAATCCAATTACTGAAAAGCATGTTGATACAGGCATGACGTTAAAAGAACTTGCAGATGCTTCAGTTCGATATAGTGACAGCACAGCACATAATTTGATTCTTAAACAGTTAGGAGGGCCCTCTGCATTTGAAAAAATCTTGAGAGAAATGGGAGATACTGTTACTACCTCAGAACGATTTGAACCTGAATTAAATGAAGTGCATCCAGGAGAAACACATGATACCAGTACACCAGAAGCGATAGCTAAGACAC
This sequence comes from Bacillus cereus group sp. N11, assembly GCF_016483605.1. Taxonomy (NCBI): domain Bacteria; kingdom Bacillati; phylum Bacillota; class Bacilli; order Caryophanales; family Bacillaceae; genus Bacillus; species Bacillus cereus group sp. N11. Next base: position 41,117 of record NZ_JAEHBN010000026.1, on the reverse strand, counting down.
TTCAATCATTTACATTAGGAACTGCACTTCCAATAGAAAAACGTGAACTATTAGTAGATTGGATGAAGAGAAATACAACTGGAGATAAATTGATTCGTGCGGGCGTACCAAAAGGATGGGAAGTAGCTGATAAAACAGGCGCAGGATCTTACGGAACAAGAAATGATATCGCAATTATTTGGCCACCAAATAAAAAACCGATTGTTCTTGCTATACTTTCTAATCATGATAAAGAGGATGCTAAATACGATGATAAACTTATTGCAGACGCAACCAAAGTCGTATTAAATACCTTAAAAGCTACGGAATAAAGGATAATAGGTTAAAAGTTTTCTATTTTAGGCGGGCGTTTTTATCAACTAAAAATTTAATAGTATCCCAAAAACGAAATGTAGTGCTAACTTGTAATAAAAAGCTCATTTTTACGTTCTGGGGTGGTTCTATTTTCTTAAGGTGATGGCGATTTGGTGCTATCCCTAAAACATCTGGACTTTAATAGCCAACTAAAAAATGCAAACAAAAAGACCTTTAATCAGTCGTTTTGTTTGCATTTCCTTTTTCTAAAACCACAGAAAAGATAAGTGCTATAGTTAACACCATAATAAATCTTACTTCACTTCCATCACTTACAAAAAATGAATACAAAGTATACATTAAAATTAATATTCCATAAATAATTTTGTGCAATGTACTCCCTCCTTTTTGCCGTATATATTTTAGTATAAAAGTTTGATTCAAGTCCTATATCCAAATGAAAATCACCTGTTATATACACAAAATACTTTTCTCTTGTTAATTTATCTATTTTCACTATATTTATCTATTTTCTTTTTATAACTCAAACTTCTTCGAATCGTACTTTTCTAGAGTTTGCTGCAATTCATTTTGTTCATATGGAATATGTTGATCTGTCTGTACATCTTCAACATTTTCTCCACCTGTTAATAATTTCCTGTACTTAAAAGAGTGCCCTGTTAATACTGTTGTAATCATTTTTTGCCCTCCTTTTGTTTGCTTACTTGTATCATAAAACAAGTATCTGAAGTTGATATGTAGTTTACCTAGAGTGTATGTAAATTTAAAAAATCTCTAATAAAATGTTTATGTTGTAACGTTACTACCAAAATTAGTGCTTCCAACACCATGATTTGAAGAGACAGTAACCCATATTCTAGCTTGAATTCCCGCTACAGTTCTATATTGAGTAAAACCAGTTGATTCCTATAATATAAAAAGAGCATCACTTTTTGGATGCTCTTCGTTATAACTATATATTATTTAATTTCCTTCTTTTGCTGGTACCATTTTTCCTTCTTGAGAGTCTGTACCCTCTGTTCTTTCAACAGTTTTTGCATGTTCTAGTTTTTCAGGGGCTCCCATTTCAAATCCAGGTTGAGAATCTGTACCTTCTTTTGTTGGTACCATTTTTCCTTCTTGAGAACCTGTACCTTCTGTTCTTTCAACAGTTTTTGCGTCTCCTTTAGGAGTTGCTGGCACTGCATCTTTAGGTAAATCAAAGTTTTGTGAGAAAGACGTTGTTCCATCTGCACTCTGTGTAATTACTTGATTTGAACTATTTTCATTTGACTTTAAATTGTCCATTTTCGCATCATCTGCACCTACTGCACCTCCCGCTACCAATCCTGTACTTAAAAGTGCTCCTGCTAATAATGTTTTAATCATTTTTCATTACCTCCTGTTTATTTGTAATATTCATCAAAAAAGTATCTAGAGTTAATGTTTTAGTCATTATCTTTATCTACTTGCTTTTTGATTACATTTAGCATAAGACAAGAATCTATAGTTGATATGGAACGTATCTGGAGATTATGTAAAGAAAAATAGATGATCAATTGTATATTCTAATGGATGCTTAGACAAGATTGAAACTTTATATGATTTTGAACAATTGAGTTCCCCTTTGTTTTTGGGTGTGAGGTTTTTAGCTGGAGTGGAGTGAGGGACTAATCTTTTCTAATTTGAAAGCAAACTTTTTATTATTAGTTTACTTTCATATTTTCAACTCTTTATTTTTCTATAATAAAAATAAAAGAGTAATCGCAAAGACTACTCTTGTTTCTTTTCCTTCTCTTCTTTCTCAATTTCAGATACTGATTTTTCAGGATTTTTTATAAGTTTTCCTAATTTCCCAGAACGCGTAAATTTGTCTTCAAAGTTTTCAGTTGTACTTATACTAGCTATAAAATCTAATTCTTTATTATGATTTATATAGCCTTTTATATGAGGAACTCCCATTGGACTTATCTTATTTTCTGTAAATGTAATAGATTTTACATCTTTAATATTATAGTGAATATACTTTTCTACTCGGTCTTTTTGTTAATTCCAAAATTTACCTTCTTTTTCTTTTTGTTTTAAGTATTCAATAGTAAAATACCCTCCTGCTATGAGCATCACAGCAGATACAACTAAAATCATTACTTTCTTCATTGGAAATTCTCCTTATAAAAAACACTTACCAATGCATTTTTCTTAGAATGGGATACAAAAAAAGAGTAGTTCAAAGACTACTCTTGTCTTTTTTCTTTCTCTTCTTTTTCAATTTTGGATACAGACTTTGCTGGTTTTTTTTATTAGTTTTCCAAGTTCTCCAGAACGTGTGAAATCATCTTCGAAATTTTCTGTAGTACTTATACTAGCTATAAAATCTAATTCTTCATTATGATTTATATGGCCTTCTAAATAAGGAACGCCCATTGGACTTACATCTTTTTTTGTAAACGTAATAGATTTTACATCTTCAATATTATAACGAATATACTTTTCTACTCGTGCTTCCTGTACTTTCCAAAATTGTTCTTCTTTTTCTTTTTGTTTTAAGTATTCCATTGTAAAATACCCTCCTGCTATGAGCACCACAACAGATACAACCAAAATCATTACTTTCTTCATTAGAAATTCCCCTTATAAAAAACTTACCATTGCATTCTTCTTAAAATGGGATAGAGAAGAGAAGAAAAGAGTAGTGCAAAGACTACTCTTGTTTCTTTTCCTTCTCTTCTTTTTCAATTTCAGATACCGACTTTTCAGGGTCTTTTATAAGTTTTCCAAGTTCTCCAGAACGTGTGAAATCATCTTCAAAATTTTCTGTAGTACTAATATAAGCTATAAAATCCAATTCTTCATTATTATTTATATAACCTTTTAATCTGGGAACACCCATTGGACTTACACTGTGTTCTTTAAATGTAATCGATTTTACATCTTGAATATTGTAATGAATATACTTTTCTACTCGTGCCTCTTGTGCCTTCCAAAACTTTTCTTCTTTTTCTTTTTGTTTTAAGTATTCCATAGTAAAATATCCTCCTGCTATAATACAAATAATGGATAAAATAATTACCAATTTCTTTTTCATTTAAAATCCCCTTGTATTTGAATATAGTTAAAATATACCATTAATCTCATAAGCTATTTTAAATTGAGAAGGTCTTATACTATCATCCGAATATATAGGCTCTATTCTTACTTTCACCGTTTTTCCATCCGCTAAAGCTTGCGACCACTTTTGTTCAAGACTATACCATTTACCTCCAGAACGATTTATTTGTGAATTCATTGCCACCAAATTATCAATATCACCAGATCCCTCAAACATACTTGCGATTAAATGACCTCCATCATCATCTTTTAATCTATCATTTCTTCCATTCGGTCCATTTTGTCCAGCTTTTCGTTGTGCATAAGGATTTCTTTTAGCATCTCCTATTTTTAATTCTCCTTCTACACTAGTAATTCGCCTCTCACTATCAGTTTTATAAGTATGACCTGATGGTGATTTATACTCTACATCTGGTGCAAGTACTTTTCTGCGTTTAACTCTTTCATAATGAGCTCCATATTCTACTTTAGCGGATAAAAGCGTATCCTTTGCTTGATTAAACTCAGGTATATTAAACCTGGATTGTCCACCACTTCCACCAGCAAAAGCAAATTGGTCTTTCAATGATATTTGATTCGAAACGGAAGAGATACCTTCTAGACTTTTGCTAGATTCGCGCCTTCACCGAGTGTAGTTATTTTCCCTACTCAGCCTATCCCTTTATCCCCAATCCATCCTATCCCAACTTCCATAAAAATACTTGTTCCCCATTTTGCACGACTTTCTGCATCACCATGCCAAAAATCATTCACAAATGAATCAGAAAAAGTATTACACGTAGTAGATGCTGTCTCTAGGGGATGGCCTATAGCATACTTAATATTTTTTTTTGTTACTGTATCATCTAGTGAATTGAATCCTTCTACAATCCCTCCGATAACTTGCCCAGAACCAACGTATATACCGTCCCAAACTTTTCGAAGCATAGATTTTTCAGGGGGGTATCATACATTGTACCTTCTTAGATATTATCATCTGATAAATTGCTATTTACAAAATTGTCCGCTTCGTGTGCCTTAGCTTCTGTCATTTTTTGAATGGAAGTCGTCCAGTCCATATTCAACCCCTGTGTACTAAATGTACCACTTACGGGACTAAACCCTTTCCCACTTTGAACTTCCGCAAGACCTGCAGCAATACTAGTTGCTAATTGAAGTGCTGTACTATAGTTATTACTAGAGGTCTGATTGAATTGATACAAATGATCCAGCTTTTCTTGCAGTTTTTGCCTCATAACAATAAAAAGATTTACCATGGCATCCATACCTGGCATTGGCATAGCTTGATTAACAGCTTCCATACTTGTTTCAATTACATCTGCCTGAGCTACCTGTGATTGAAATTAATAAAAAACTGAAATAACATTAAGAACTTGCAGATTTACAATATTAAATATCTACCAATATGATTTATTCTATTGATAGATATTTAATTAATTTTACACTTCAGCTAAGGCTTACAAGTATCTCGTATGACTTATCTCAAAATCCTTATCGATGTTAAAGTTATTCATTTTTAAGACTAGAAACAAATTAATATTGTAAATTCACATTTTAGGGGTACTACTCCAACCTTCAAATAAAGAATATATTTATGATTAAAACTAATTATATTTTTTTACCTTTAAAGGAATAGATATAAAATACAAATCTATAGCATAAATAGTAATCAAAATACCTTTACCTTCATCAGCAAACTTTGATTGATGAAACTGTTCTGAAACTTTTCTTTTTCCCCATTTTTTAGGAAACCATTGAAATCCTGAAAACATATAATTAATCTACCTTTTCACTAAAATTTTGATAGTTTATTTCTTAGCTCTAACTCTTCAACTGTTTCAAAACCTTTAAAAAATAAACTAGCAATTTGATTATGATTAAAAAATACATTGTATTCTTTAGACAAATTTCCGTGAGGATATGGACAAGACACGTAATCCCACATTCTTTTAACAGAACAATAGAACCATTTGGTAAAAACTTTTCTTTAGATAATTGCGTAATTTCCCGTCCTTCCTTTATCTAAATGTAATTCTATATTCATGATGTTGTTTCTCCCTTCTCTTTTCCATAGTCTTTACTGACTAGAAGAGGACCGCAACCACAATACTTAAAATTCAATAAACCTCTTTAAAAGGTTGTATGTGTTCTACCCCCATCTTCTATATGCTTCCTTAAATAATAGTACCTATGGAGTTCCATAATGAAATGAAACAAAATAAACGAAAGCATGGAGTATACACACATTAATACAATTGCTACCATCTTTTGTGTTGCAAAACCAAGACTGATATTAGCAACGAGTTGACCCAATCCTATAAAAGCAACTACTCCGAAACCAGAGTTTTTTTTCGATGATTTTGATTTTTTGATTGGTTCCTGAAGTTTTTTAATATGATTTTTATAATAATAATTCAAAGCAAAAATATACAAACCAACCGAAAAAATAAAGTAGATGGGAGTTTGTAATCCTAACATTCCATATGCAAACTTTTGGGTTATAACTAATAATCCTACTGAACATACGATGCCAAATACCCCACGAAATAGAGTATATTGTAATTGCCGCTTCCTAGGATTTATAACAATCCATATTGCCCATAAATTTAAAAAAGCAACTGGTGGAACTATTATGTACATATATCGGTTGAACAGGATTCGCAAAAGCAGGTAAAAGCACAAATATATCTGCTATCCCAATCACAAGAGTAATTATAGTCGATCTTATATCATTTGCAGCATAAAGAGCCATATAGTATTCAAAAGCTTTTTTATTAAAATCTGTATTTTTTTTCATGTTAATTAAACCACCCTGCTACTGTTGACCAAGTTTTTTTCGCACCCGTGTTCACCATATCCTTAATACTATCATCTTCACCCTCACCATCTAAATCAACATCTCATTTTACACCTTCTGTGAAATATTATTCGCTTCTCGAAAAAAAGATCAACCCATTAATAAGATCTAGACTTATCAAAAATTTAAAAAAGCCAAAGATTTTGCTGGTATCGAATCTATTGGGACTCACACCATGCGCAAAACCTTCGGCTATTGGTTCTATAAACAAACTAAAGCTGTAGCCATGTTGCAAGAAATTTCAAATCACAGCACACCACAAATCACACTAAAATACATTGGTATCAACAAAGAAGAAAAAGATAATATTCTTGATACATTTTTTATTAAAATTTATCGAAAATCAACATAGATTTCCTTTTCCATACTGATCACACATCTTTTGTAGATTAATAATATTAATATGTCCAAGTTTAGTAGATTACTTGCAAGAATTTCGCACCAAAACCACCTTAAATCCGTATGCCACAATTATCATAAAACAAGTTAAACAGCAACGTAATCAAAAGTTATTCGAAGCATCTAGAGCAGCATATGAAATTGGCAGAAAGGCAGATATTTAGATAGAAAAGAATTTTTTTCATAAAAAAGACATACTAAATTATAGCATGTCATCTTTTAAAGATTTCTCCCAAGACGTTTAAAGTATTCTTACTAAAAGGATATTTATAAACAAAAGCTTTATTTACATTTCTAATAACTTTTCACGTAAAACTAATTCTTCATCTGTCATGTATCCTTTATGCATTTCTTCTGTGATTTTATCGTAGTTAAAACACAACACATTCTCATTACCTATAAATCCAATAGGGTAAAGAACACCTACATAATCAAATTCACGTTTATCTTCTGAAATAGCCATTCTGCCAATAATCATAACGCTTTGTTCCATATCTTCTAGCTTAACTACTGTTCCAATTGGTAATAGTTTCATTGATACTTTTGCCTCCTAAATATTAAATGAATTTCGCGAATTATAAATCTACTGTTTTTTCTTATTGTCTATACGTTTATAGATATACTCTACTGTAAAGTATGCAATAACATTGCAAATTAGTAGCACACCTATAAGTAAAAGTTTATCTTCTAACCGTATAGTAGAAGAAGCCCCAATTAACAACATAAACATAATACATACAGTAAAAGTCAGAATTCTATTTATTGTACGCATATCTTAATTACTCCAGTCTTATATTAATCCCGTTTTTTTGTAAATTTATCATAAAATTTCTCTTGCGCCCACCGTCCGAATTTTAAAAAACATATTAAACCTGCTCCCAAAAGAATGAGAACGATAGTTCCTAATAATTTTTCCCACCAATTGTTGAATGGAGTAATCATTAACCCTATAATAGATACGGATATTACGACATAAACTAAAATATATAATGGTTTATACGATGGTGTTTTCATATCATTTTTTCTCCTCAGGTTTTTCAAATTTAAAACTACTTCCCATAGTAAACCCCTCTAAAACAGGAACTGTTATACCAGTTTCTTTTCCAACGCTACCTTTCAAACCTATTGCACCCAATCACAAATCACCTTTAATTTCCAGGTCTGCATCTCCAATAATTGGTAACCGATCTAGAAAATGTAGCATACTTACTTCTACTTCATACTTAAGTGTAGAAGCTTCCGATGCTGCCTTTAAGGAGTAATCGTCAATACCTGCTATAACTTCTAATGAGCAAAATATATATTGGTTAATTTCACCAAACGCATTGTAATATATTATTCCGAACTTTTAAACACTTTATCTTTCTATTGAATATTCTACTTTTACTTGCTTTACAAGATTTTATGCAAAAAAGACCACCAAAAGGCAGTCTCAAAACTCAATCCTATTCCCCATCCCGCACTCCACCGCTTTCTCATACAAATACTTCGCAGCGATAATATCTACTACTGCCAAACCAACTGATTTGAAAATAGTAATCTCTTCATCATTTTCGCGTCCAGCTTTTTCCCTGCTTATAATTTGTCCAAGTTCGGCATGGAGATTGCTAGTTTTATCAGAATTTGAAGGTCACCTGTTTCTAAATCACATTCAATTAAGCAATCCTACAAATGCCTCTTCTTCCTCATCTATAAAACCTACAAATATAATTTCTTCAATAGCATCATGATTAAATACAAATGTATAATCAGGATCAATATATCCTTCTGGATAAAAACAGCCTATGTAGTCATACATAACCGGTTCTTCAACCATAAGTAGTTGTTTTCTCCCGTAAATTACAACCTTTTTTGTCCCTCCTTTTAACAGAACAATAGAGCCATTTGGTAACAGCTTTTCTTTAGAAAATTGCATAATTCTCCGCCCTTTCTTATACGGCTGATATATTTTTCAAAGATTATTTAAATAGCGCAGAATCTCACTTGCACCATCCTGTCGTTTTCGATTAAGTATTATTTATCCCTATCACCCAAAATAGAAAAAAGATATCTCTGCTATCTAAATGTAATTCCACATTCATGAGATTAACTCTCCCTCCTATTTTTTCTATCCTTTAACCAACTAGAAGAAGAATGCGATTATATACTTGAAATGCAACAAATCCTCTTTAAAAGCCTATACGTATTTTCCCTCCATCTTCTATATGCTTCCGTAAATAATAATACTTATGGAGTTCTATAATCATATAAAACAAAACAAACGAAAACACTGTGCATGCAGACATAAATACAATTGCCCCCATCTGTTGTGTTGCAATGCTAAGAATTATATTAGCAATTAACTGCCCCGATCCCGCTGCAATAGCTGCTACTTTTACACCACCAGTTCCTTTCGATGATTTTGATTTTTTTCTTGGTTCCTGAAGTTTTTCAATATGATTTTTATAAAAATAATACAAAGCAAAACCATACAAACCAAATGAAAGAATAAAATAGATGGGAGTTTGTAATTGTAACACTTCATAAGCATATTTTTGAGTTATAACCAATAATCCGACTGAACATATGGCGCCATATACTCCTCGAAATAGGGTGTATTGTAATTGTCGTTTCCGAGGATTGATAGCAATCCATATCGCCCACAAATTTAAAAAAACAACTGGAGGAGTTACTATATATACATAGAGTAATCGAAAAGGATTCGCAAAAGCGGGCAACAGAATAAATATGTCCGCTCCCACAAGAACAAGGGCAATTATTTGGAATCTTATTTCATTTACAGGATAAAGAGCCATATAATGTGCAAAAGCTTTCTTATTAAAATCTATAATTTTTTTCATATTAATTAAACCACCCCGCTACTGTTGACCAAGTTTTTTTCGCACCCGTTTTCACCATATCTTTAATACTATCATCTTCACCATCACCATCTAAATCAACATCCCATTTCACACCTTCTGTAAAATATGTTAGTCCTACTGAAACAGCAAATCCAGCTGCCGCAACCGCCAGAACTGGTGCTGCTGGGAGGGCAGCAACTGTAAGAGCCGTTGCCCCTACGGTTACTGCTCCTCCTACAACAACATTACCAATAATATCCCCGGCGATTTTATCATTTGATTCATTATTTTTGATATTCTCACTTGTATCCGTATATGAGTCTATAGCCACACTAAACCATCCAAGTTTATCCTTTAAAGCCATTTTAGACGCACTTAGCGCACTTCCATTTTTTATAAGAGCATCTATTTCTTTTATCGTCTTGCTAGCAGTTCCATTTTTCATTTTTGCCGCGACATCATCTACATAATAAATCTTATAATCCCTATACTTTCCATTAATTTTTTTATTGCCCTTAAAACCGGAATATTCTCTTACAAGGACGCGTTGTGCTCTTCTGTCCAAATCGTATGTTACCTTATAACCATTAATTACTTTATGAGCTGTATTCCCTACTACAACTGCACCTGTAAGTGTTCCGAATGTATTCCCCGCTCCATCCAATGGTGCATTCCAATTGAATCCAGTCATACCTAAAAATGACTCTTTTTTGTCTACTTCACCAGATTCAGAATCCTTATTTAACCTTTCAACTTCACGAGCTTTATCTTCTGTAATTGTTTGAATAGGCCCCGTCCAATCCATATTCAATCCTTGTGTACTAAATGTACCGCTGACAACACTAAACCCTTTCCCACTCTGAACTTCCGCAAGACCTGCAGCAATACTAGTTGCTAATTGAAGTGCTGTACTATAGTTATTACTAGAGGTCTGATTGAATTGATACAAATGATCCAGCTTTTCTTGCAGTTTTTGCCTCATAACAATAAAAAGATTTACCATAGCATCCATACCCGGCATTGGCATAGCTTGATTGACAGCTTCCATACTTGTTTTCATTCGGTCAATTTCCCGAATTTGTTCTAATATCTCTTGTTCAATTACATCTGTGGAAGCGACTTGTGATTGAAATTGACTTGGAAAAGCACCATTCTGACGGATTAATTCTTCACACAAATAAATGATTCCTTGTGCCAAAGGTCGAAAAGTTTGTACAAAAAATGCTTTTGCACTGCTATATGTTTGCCCCTGTAACACAGTATCAGTTGCAAAAGCATCAATCGACTGAATTGCTTGTTCCATACCTTGAATGGTGGCCGTACATACAGCATTCATACTTTGAGTTTGGTTTTGTACTTCTCCCAAATACATATTTAAACTCATGAATTAGCCTCCTTTACTAATTGTTGTTGCTGATATGAAAGATCATTTTCTAAATCACTAAGATCTCGTTTCTCTTTAAACAATGTTTCTTTTTGGCTTTCCAATTCAAATGTAAGTTTTCGTTCGATGTATTGTGCTTCTTGACGAATATCCATAAAAAACAATGACATTTCTCTATCTTTATGCCAAGTTCCTAAAATACGATCAAACAAACGATGGTTTTGATTCTTCCATACATGAAAATCTTCTTCTACTTTTTCCTGTTTTTGAATCGCAGATTGATTTCGGTCTTGTTCTTCAAATACACTTCGTAACTTTTGATTTACTTGATTAATTTGTTTTTCAATATGTTGACTCATCTTTTTCCTCCTACTATTTTACTTTACGTAGGTTGTCACATTAGCGAAAAGTGTTGTGAAGTTCATTATCCATTCTCTCAAATTCATTAGATACCGAATGAATATTATCAACCGCTTGTTGAAAGGCAGCGGAAAATTGTTTCGTCAAGTCTAAAACTTGCTGATTCGCTTCTTGTGCTTTGAAGTTAACAGATAATGTTGTACGCGTCGCTTTTGTTATGGAACGACTTGTTGCACTTTGAATCCTATCAGAGGCTGATCCCATTTTCGTAGCAATTTGCGTTGCTGTTTGTAAATTACTTTGAAATTGTCCCATTCTTTCAAACCCTTTCTATAAGTTTTCCAAATGCATCAAAGAAATCTCATTAAATATATATCCCTATCAATATCACTCGCTCTAGGCATGCAATCAAATGAGCCATACAATATAAGCTGTATGGCTCATTTAAAATGCTTGTTATATAGAGTATGACAATTTTTATTTCAAACCGAAATTACGTGATAATTCTTCATCATGAGAAGCAACAGCCTCTGCAGTTTTATTAAGCTGCATATTAATCTCTTGTAATAGCTGTGCAAAGTTTTGTACCTTTGGCTTTAATTCATTGAACTGTTGGTCAAAACCTTCAAAAGCACGACCTTCCCATTCTCCTCTTAATTCATTTTGTAAGTTTTGTAGTTGACTTAAAATGTCCTCAATTTGATTTGCACCTTGTCCATATCGAGCCGCTTTTGATTTAAGCTCCTCTGGTGACATACGAATTTGTCCAGCCATTTTCATTTCCCCTTTAATATATAATGAGCAAAATATTTATTGGTTAATTTTACTAAACATATTATAATGTATTATTTTGAACTTTTAAATATTTTATCTTTCTATTGAATATTAGAATATTAATATTCTACTTTTTCTTGCTTTACAATATTTTATGCAAACAAGGCCAACAAAAGGCAGTCCCTCATAACGAAATTCTGTGTTAACTTGTAACAAAAAAAGGAGCCATCTCCTCTTAATAAATAAACACTATTTAATTTGTTCCTTATACTCATGGTTAACAAGTACATACCATTTTCCTGTATCAAATTTTTCTTTATTAATTACGTAAACTTTATTTTCTTTCTTTACATCTCCTGGTTTTAATTCCTTAGTAATAGTAGAGGTCTCGCCTTTTTCAACCCCATAACTACTAGCTGCCCACACATCACTTTGGTAAGCATTATCATTTTCATCCACTAAATCCACTGATGGTAAAGCGGCTAATTTCATCGATTCGTTTGTGATATTTTTCCCTTCTACTTCTACAACAATAAAGACATGTCCATTTTCAGGTTTTTGGAATCCTATACTTTCTTTACCAACCTTATCTCTTTCTACAACTCTTTTTACAGTTACATCAAATTTAGGTGTATGAAAATCCTTGTTTACAGCATACTCTTTTTCTTTTTCTTTTTCTTTTTCTTTTTCTTTTTCTTTTGATTTTTCTTTTGTTTGTTCTGTATTTTTCTGCTTTGCATTCTCTTTCGTTTTCGCCTCATCAGTTGTTTGCACTTTCTTTTCCTCTTGTTTAGAATTGGTTTCTTTAGATTCTGAAGAAGTTTTGTCGGATGTATTGCCGCAACCAGATAAATTAAATACTAAAGCACCACCTAAAATACATGTAGTAAATTTTTTCAACATCTCTTTTTATCCCCCAATAACACGATATGTAAATTCCTTACTTATCATAGCAAAAAATACAATCTTAAATTGTTGCATATTGTCGAATAATTAAGAATAATCAATTGTTTTTATTGCATATAAAAAAACATGATCTTGATGTAGTATCAAGATCATGTTTTACGTTGATGTTATTTATAAAATACTTTATCCACATTATAGTTCGCTTGAAATTCGTTAATCATATATATTTCGTGAATTTCTCTTTCCATCAGATCTTCTACAATACATACATCAATACGATACACTTCATTACGATGATTTTTAATACGTTGTTTCACTTTACGTGCTTTCCCAACAAAAAGAAGTTCGTCATTAAAATTATAGTTAAAAATAAGGAGAATTATATGATAGGAGATGCAAATATAGACAGTCGCTGACCATTAATCTACAACCAATCCCACTCTTTACAAAAATATATCAACGATTATTCAATTATATCGATCGTAACTCCGAATATATCAACGTTTCGACACAACATATCGATTTACCGACAAATTTCGCGCGCACTATCTCCTAAACTATCAACCAATCCCACACCACGTCCACCTACAAAAGAAAAAAGCACTAGGTCCCCCAATGCTTTTCCTCAAATCTAAAACAAATGACAAGCCACCTCATGCCCCTTCGCAATCTCGACCATCTTCGGTACTTCTTGCGCGCATTTTTCAGTGGCGAATTTGCAGCGCGTTCTGAATTTGCAGCCGGATGGTGAATTGAGCGGGCTTGGAACTTCACCCTCTAGGATGATTCGTTCTTTTCCTGCGTTTGTTGGGTCTGGTTCTGGCATGGATGAGAGTAGTGCTTGTGTGTATGGATGTGCCGGTTTTGTGTATAGGTCTTCGCTGTCGGCAATTTCTACTATGTTTCCTAAGTACATGACTCCGATTCGGTCTGATATGTGTCTTACCATAGATAGGTCATGTGCGATGAATAAGTATGTGACGCCTGTTTCTTCTTGGATATCTTGCAGCATGTTTACGACTTGTGCTTGGACTGAGACATCGAGTGCTGAGATTGGTTCGTCACATAGGATGAAGTCTGGTTTTACAGATAGTGCGCGCGCGATGCTAATTCGCTGTCTTTGGCCTCCGCTAAATTCGTGCGGGTAGCGATATAGGTGTTCTTCTTTTAGGCCAACTTTTTTGAGTAGGTCTAGAATGATTTCTTTTCTTTCTTCGGCTGTGTAAGAGCCGTGAATGTTCATCGGTTCGCTAATAATTTGGAACACATTCATTGCCGGGTTTAATGATGCGTATGGATCTTGGAAAATGATTTGCATTCGTTTTCGATATTCTTTTAGTTCACTTTCCTTTAAGCTTGCGATATCTTTTCCATCGAATAAAACGTTGCCTGAAGTAACATCGTGTAAACGAATGATACTTCTTCCTGTCGTTGATTTTCCGCAGCCAGATTCTCCTACTAATCCGAATGTTTCACCCTTTTTAATTGTGAAGCTAAGGTCATCGACTGCTTTTAATTGCTCTGTTTTTCTGCCGAATAGTCCTTTTTTAATAGGAAAATACTTTTTTAAATTCCGTACTTCAATTAAGTTTTCTTCACTCATGGGAATCACCTACTTTTTCATCGTTTAGCCAGCACATAGAGCGTCTTTCGTTTCCGATTTCAAAATATGGCGGACGTTCTTTTTCACAAATGTCCATCTTATGCGGACAACGCTCTGCGAATGGGCAACCTTTCGGCGGATGTAGTAAGTTTGGCGTTACACCTTGAATTGGCGCGAGTCTTTCTTTTACACCGTTCGATATTTTCGGCAAGGAATTTAATAACCCTTTCGTATATGGATGGTTCGGCGATTGGAAAATATGAAGTACAGGTCCTTCTTCCATAATAAGCCCGCCGTACATTACAATCACTCGCGTACAGTTTTGCGCGACGATTCCAAGGTCATGCGTGATGAGCAATAACGACATATTCGTTTCGTTTTTTAAGTTTTTCATTAAGTCTAGTATTTGCGCTTGTATCGTTACATCAAGTGCTGTCGTCGGTTCGTCCGCAATGAGAAGGTCTGGGTTACAAGACATCGCCATTGCGATCATAACTCGCTGCTTCATACCGCCGCTTAGCTCATGCGGATATTGTTTTACCCTTTCTTCCGGTGAAGAAAGACCGACTTGTTTTAACAAGTTAACCGCGATGCGCTCTGCTTCTTTCTTTTTCACTTTTTGATGCCTTATGATTACTTCTGTCATTTGCTTTTCAATTTTCACAACTGGGTTTAATGCCGACATCGGATCTTGGGAGATAAGTGAAATTTGATTTCCTCTAATAGAGCGTAATTCTTTTTCTGATTTAGAAAGTACGTTTTCATTTTGAAAAAGAATCTCTCCTTCTTTCACTTTCCCCGGAGACGTAACGAGAGCCATAACGGATTTTGCCATAACGCTCTTTCCGCTTCCCGATTCGCCAACAATCCCGACGACTTCACCTTTTTTCAAACTAAATGAAACGCCGCGAACAGCTTCTACTTCGCCGCCCTCTATGAAAAAAGAAGTCTTTAAATTTTTTACTTCTAATAGTTTTTCAGACACGCTTTTCACTCCCCCTCACTTAAAGCATTAGTTCTCATGATGAGCCCCTTTTGGTGCGAAAGCTTTTTTCAACGCTTCACCGATCACGTTAAAACTTAGTACTGTTAATAGAATAAGGAACCCTGGAAAGAGTGTTAAATACCAAGCTTCACCGATATATCCTTGCGCATTATTTAGCATGCTACCCCAAGAAGAATCTGGTTCTCTAATACCTAATCCTAAGAAGCTAAGTGATGATTCCATTAAAATCGATGTCGCAATAGTTAATGTCGCGGCGATTATAATGGTTGATAAAATGTTAGGAATGATATGTCTTACAATAATCATGAGTGATTTTTGTCCTGATACTTTTGCGTATAAAACGTACTCTCGCTCTTTTACAGATAACGTTTCTGCCCTTACGATACGGGCGGTGTCCATCCATGTTAGTAATCCGATAATAAGAACTAACGTCGTAATTCCTGGTTTTAAATACGCATTTAATAGTAGCATTAAAAAGAATGATGGAATTGACATAAGTACTTCAACAACTCGCATTAAAAAGTTGTCTAACTTTCCGCCAAAATATCCGCTAATTGTTCCAACTGCAGTGCCGATTGTAATAGAAACAACCATCGCAAGGAAACCGACCGCAAGTGAAACGCGTCCGCCATATAACGCCCTCGTTAAGTAATCCCTTCCATAATCATCCGTTCCGAAAGGATGACTTAAACTCGGTTCTTGTAAACGATCTGGAATCGACATTTTACTAGGATCGTATGGCGATACGAATGCAAAAATTGATGCGATCGTTAAAACCGAAAGTATAATAACTCCCATTACTACAAACTTATTTTTTGTAAAACTACTTTTTATCGTTTGAAATCTCCTATTATTCATTCCAAATCACCCCCTCATGCGAATGCGCGGATCTACTACGCCATATAAAATATCAGCAATTAAGTTACCGAGAATTAACATGAATGATGATAGTAATGTAATTGCCATGATAATCGGATAATCAAATCTAAAAATAGCATTTACCCCAAGTGAACCAAGTCCTGGCCATGAGAATACCGTCTCCGTAATAAACGCTCCGCCTACTAAACTTGGAATCGATAATCCGAAAATTGTAATGATCGGTATTAATACATTTCGAAGCACGTGATTAAATAACACTGTTTTCTTTGAAGCGCCGTACGCATATTGAATTTGTACATATTCTTCTTCTAATTGCTGAATCGTACTTGAACGAATATATCTCATATAAACAGATACGTTTTGGAACGCTAGCACCATGCAAGGTAAAATGCCGTGTTGCACAATATCCCAGACAGAATCTTTACCTACGGTGCGCATACCCATACTCGGAAGTAGGTTCAATTTTAAAGAGAATAAGTAGACTAATAGTAGTGCAAACCAGAAAACCGGCATAGAAATACCAACGTATGAAATAAAGTTTATAATGCGGTCAAAGTATGAATTCTTTTTCACACCTGTAAATAATCCAAGTGGTATTGCGATTACGAATGAGACGAGTAAAGATGATCCCATTAACCCAATTGTTGCAGGTAATCTTTCTGTGATAAGCTCCAAAACAGGACGATGATTTTGAAGTGAGTAACCAAAGTTTCCTGTTACAATGTTTTTCAACCATAAAAAATACTGCACGTAAATGGGTTGATCTAGTCCTAAACTTTTGCGAATACGCTCCACGTCAATTGGACTCATATTCGGCGTGACAAAGTTTCGAACCGGATCCCCTGGCGCTAATTTTATTAATAGAAAAGAAATAATAGAAATAACAAATAAAAGTGGAATTGCATTTAAAAGCCTCTTTGCAATTACTTTATACACAAACTTCCCCCCTCAGGATAAAGCGAAACTTTAATCAGCCTGCACCAATTAGGCTTTAACGGACAATCCGACGACTCCCGCCCTACTTCCTCGCATTCATCGAGTTTTGAGGCGGGAGTCTTACTGCCCGTTAAAGCGGGATAAAGAAGCTGATTTCCACCAGCTTCTTTACTGTTTCTTATTTCACTTCATAAATCTTAGATAGATCTTCAAACATTGTGACAGGAATTGCTTTCGCTTCTTTTAATCCATCAAACTTTTTATCTACTGCAATAACTGCTTTCGGATACGCGATTGGTAGATAAGGTACGTCTTCTCTAGCTGTCTCTTGAATTTTATGGTATAGCTCTGCGCGTTTTGTTTTATCTGTCTCAACTGCAGCTTCTTCCCATAACTTATCGAAATCAGCGTTTTTATATCGTGCATAATTGTATTCAGCATTGCTTAAGAATAAGCTCTTATATGAATCTGGCTCAGGTCCCATTATGTAACCACCAAATGTAATGTCATATTCTTTATTCTCTTTATCTAAGCCTTTTTCACTTGCCGCACTAGCATCTAATGCATTTAGTTCAACTTCTAAGCCAACTTCTTTTAATTTTTGTTGTGTATAAAGCGCTAAGCTTTCCATGATTTTATTATTCGTCACATACATCACGCGTACTTTTTCTTTATCTTTTACGCCTGCTTTTGCTAATAAATCTTTCGCTTCTTTTTTATCATACTTATAGTCTTTAATATCTTTCGCATAATACATAGCGTCTGGCGTTAAGATTGAATTTGCTGGTTCTGCAAATTCACCTGAAACGAATGCTGAGTTAATCATTTCTTTCTTATCTAACGCATGCGCAATTGCTTGACGCACTTCTTTTTTCTTCATAAGATCAGTATTCATGTTATAAGATAAGTAGAATAATCTACCTTCAGGGAATGTCACCATTGAGAAGTTCCCTGTGCTATCCAATTTCTTAAAGTCTTGCGGTTCAATCATCTTCATGTTGATTTGACCATTTTGCAGTGAAACATTTGCTGTATTACGGTCTTTTACAACGCGGTATACGATAGAGTCTAACTTAGCTTTCCCACCTACATAATCATCAAATCGATCTAATGCAACATACTCATCTGATTTATACTCTTTAAACTTAAACGGCCCTGATCCTACAGGCTGTAAGTTTTTCTTACTCTTCGCTAAATCTGCTTCCCCTTCAAATACATGTTTCGGAATTGGGAAGAAATCATTCATCACACCTTCGAAAGATGCGCTTACTTGTGGTAAAACGAATTGAGTCGTTAACTCATCTACCTTTTTCACCTCAAGCGGCTTTCCTTTAAAAATAAAGTTTTCACGACTTGAGCTATTTTGCTTCTCATCCAAAATAGATTGGAATGTAAATGCTATATCGTCTGATGTAATTTTCTTACCATCATGCCATTTCAAATTATCTTTTAATTTCAATGTCCACGTTAATTGATCTTCTGAAGGCGTAAAGCTCTCAGCAAGAACAAACTTTTTCTTACCGTCTTCCATATGATACAGCGGCGCATATAAAGCTTGCTGCACAGTTAATGACACACGATCATTCGCATAAAGCGGATTCATCGTATCTGGATTATCGCTAACACCAATCGTTAATGCCCCTCCATCTTTCGGATTCCCTGACTTACTAGTGCCCGCTTGCTTCGAAGAATCTTTTTCCCCAGAACAAGCCGCTAATGCAATAAGTAGTATTAGGACAAATGGTAATGCAAATAACTTCCGTTTCATCTTTCGGCCCCCTCGAACTGTTTATACCCATAAGAAAACTCGGAATTAATCCCGAGTTTTCTTATAAGTTTTAAATTACCACTACCCGTATGTATTGTCAAACTTTTTTGTAAATGTTAAAAGTTTTAAATCTATTAATAGAAACGACTATCTCCCTCCAAAAAAAAGACCACCAAAAGGCAGCCTCAAAACTCAATCCTATTCCCTATCCCACGCTCCACCGCTTTCTCATACAAATACTTCGCAACGATAATATCTACTACGGCCAAGCCAACTGATTTGAAAATAGTAATCTCTTCCTCATTCTCTCTACCAGCTTTTTCACCGCTTATAATTTGACCAAGTTCGGCGTGTATGTCGCTAGCTTTAAATAAACCTTCTTTTATTGGCACTTGAAGATCGCCCGTTTCTTCTAATGCTGCTTCTTTTGATTCGACTACTACTTTGTTTGCGTTCGCGATGGCGTGAGATGGTAGTTCTTGCATGCTCGGTCTGAATGAACCGACAGCGTTTATGTGGACACCTTTTTGTAGTTTTTCTGAGAAGACTGGTGTGGATGCATTTGTTGTTGTGACGATGATGTCTGCTTCGTTTATCGCTTCATTTGGATTTCTATAAACGTAAGCAGGTTTGCCGAATGTCGTTTGTATATGTTGCGCGAATGCATACGCTTTTTCTTCCGTTCGATTGTATAAAATGACCTTTTCGATATTTCTAACCGCGAATACTGCTTCTGCAATTCCTTTCGCCTGTTCACCGGTTCCAATAATACATAAAGTTTTTGCGTTATGACGAGCTAAATGTTTTGTTGCTACTCCTGATAAGGCACCTGTTCGGATCATCGTTAAGTACGATCCTTCTAAAAGTGCGAGTGGTTCTCCCGTTTGAAAGTCTGATAGCATTACAATCCCGTTTATCGTTTTCTTTCCTATCTTTTTGTTCTGCGGGGCGACTGTTACTACTTTTAAGCCGAGTGCCTCAAGTCCTTCCGCTACTGAAGGCATAATTAATGCCGTATTTTGTTCGCTTGCAAATGGTAATGAAGTACGTATTGGTGTGATCGTTCTTTCTGCGGAAAATTCTTGTAAAGCAAGCGCCGCGTATGCAATGACTTCGTTCATATTTACTAAATTTCTTTGTTCTTCTGCGCTTATAACTAGCATATTTGTTCACCCTTTTCTAAATTCTTTTCTTCACTAGATGTGATATTTTCATTCACGACCTGCGCTCCTACTAAATCACCCGTAATATTTACAACTGTGTGACCCATATCGACGAGCGGAGACACCGCCGCAATAATCGGGATAATTGTTAGCGGAAGCCCTAGTGTAGAAAGTAAAATGGTCGCGGTAATAACGTCCGCACCTTTTACTCCAGCGCAGCCCGCCGCAAGGACGATCCCTAAAAATACAGTTTGCATAATAAGCCCAAATGTAATCGGAATACCATATACGTTTAATGCGAAAACCGCTAATACACCAAGCGCTGCTGATAGTCCGTTCATATTAACAGTAGCTCCAAGTGGAATGGTGAAACCAGCTACCGATTCAGGTATGCGAAGTCTTTTTTGCGCTACTTCCATCGTTACCGGAAGAGTTGCGCTACTTGATGTCGTACTAGCAGCTACGAGCATAGCTGGACTCACTTGTTTGTAAAAATGAATTGGGCTTATCTTTCCGAAAACTTTCAGTACAATTGGGTACATAATGAACAGAATGAGTAACAATGATAAATAATCAGCTACTACATAACTAACGACCGCCGTAAGCATGTCTGCTCCAAATGTACCAACTACATGAGCAATTAACGCCATAATTCCGTACGGAGCGAATCCAATAACGATTTCCGCAATTTTAATCATTATTTTTGATCCTTCATGAACTAATTTACGAGTTCCTTTCGCTTGATCACCAAGAAGAATAAGTGCTATGCCGACAAAAATAGCAAAGATAATAATTTGAAGCATACTAGTTTCTGAAGCTGCTTGAATGACGTTAGAAGGAAACCATTGCACAATATTATCTACAAAACTAAACTTCTCTTCTTTAAAGTTCTGTCCATTCGCAAGAAGACCTTCTACACCTTTACCCGGATTGATAATAAAAGCAATTACTACGCCGATACTTGTCGCTAATACAGCAGTCATTGCGTAGTAAATGAAAATTCTTCCGCCAATTGCCCTTAACATTTTCGGATTTTCAAGCCCGGCAATACCTGAGACGATACTTAAAAAGGTTAAAGGAACGATAATCATTTGTAATAAACGAATAAATATATCCCCAATCGGTTTTAAAACAGCTACTTTCGGTCCAAATGCTACTCCTAAAGCAATACCGATTAATGCTCCTATCAAAATTCTCACAGGTAAATTTTGTTTTCGCCACCACTTCATCCAAAGGTACCCCCCCTAAAAAAACATTAAGCTAACAAAAACCCCCGATTCAAATCATCTCTCGGATCTAATACAAACTGATGAAATCCTGTAATAAATGCCTGCCCGGTTACTTTCGGAACGATTGCTTCATATTGAGCTACCTCTGTTACAGATAATACTTCTCCCACAAAATGACCATCTGTGATACATTCGTGGATAAAAGTTTCTCCCTTTTGTAAGGCACCTTTTTCAAAAAGAGTTGCGAGTCTCGCAGAAGTTCCTGTGCCGCAAGGAGAACGGTCTACTTGGCCGTCAGCAAAGATTGTCACATTTCGCAAAGTAGCGTCTTTCCCTTTCGGTTCATCTGAGAAAATAACGCCGTATATTCCTTTTAAACCTTCTTCCAGTGGATGTTTCACTTCCATTTGGCTCTCAATATAGTGTTTAATTTTTCCTCCCCACACTTGAATAGCAGATAAATCTTTGAAATCAATTTTCAAACCAAATTCTTTACTATCTACTACCGCATAAAACGCTCCACCAAACGCGATATCTACTTGAAATTCATAGTTATCTATTTTGATAGGAACGTCTTTTTTATATACAAACGAAGGAACATTTTCAAATGATACTGACTCTACTTCACTCCCGTTAAACTTTGCGTACGCAATAACTTCCCCGGCAGGGCTATCAATAATGAATTTTTGCTTTTCACCAGTCACTTCAAACATACCTGTTTCAATTCCTACTGTAATAACAGCAATAATGCCGTGGCCGCACATCGTACTCCAGCCTTCATTATGCATAAATAAAACACCAAAATCAGCGTGAGCACTTGCAGGCGGTGTAACGATACAACCATACATCCCGTGATGCCCTCTCGGTTCATACATAAGAATTTCACGAAGGTGATCCAAATGTTCCATACAGTATGCGCGTCTTTCTAGTTGCGTTTCTCCCTTTATCTCTGGCACGCCACCCGTAATAATTCGAAGCGGTTCCCCAGCTACGTGAGCATCAATTGTTGTGTATATTTTGCTAACCTTCATTTCTATCTCTCCTTCATATCTTTATACCATTTCCATTGCAAGTATCATGCCAACGTGCAGAGCGTTGATTTGTTTACATTTTTCAGAAAAAGGTGTATTCTTTTGGCAACAAATCTGTATACCACTGTCTACTTTTTTACAAATCCCCTACTCATTATTACGGGATAAATTCTTTTGGAGGCCATGTTATGAAACAATTCGATAACTTTGCAGTTCCAACGTTGCACACACTCCTCTCTTACGTGGAAGAAGCGATTTCTATCGTAAATACGAAGGGCGTTATGTTGTACTGGAATGAGGCAGCAGAAAAAATGTATGACATTAAGAAAGAAGATATTATCGGTAGAAATGTGCAAGAGTTTTTTTCAAAGGAAGATATTATGAATTTAAAAGTTCTTGAGAGCGGGCAACCGGTTCGAGATATTTATCATCTTCCTCGGCCAGATAAGCATGTCTTAATTAGTACGACTCCTATTTATGACGAAAGTAATGAATTAATTGGATCTATGTCTGTAGAACGAGATATTACTGCAACGATTAAGTTAAATGAAAAACTATCCTCTACTTCTGAAGAATTACAGCAATTAAAGCAAATGATTCAGCATCAACAAGATGACCCCTTCAGCACGATTAAAGGAAGTAACGCAACACTTCAGCACATAATCCATAACATGAAAAAGGTAGCGAAAACTGATGCAACGATTTTAATTACAGGAGAAAGCGGCGTTGGAAAGGAACTCTTTGCCCAGGCTATTCATGAAGCGAGCCTGAGAAACAAGCAACCTTTTATCCCTATTAATTGCGGCGCTATTCCTGCCGCTCTATTTGAAAGTGAATTATTTGGTTATGAATCTGGTGCATATACTGGAGCCGCTAAGGGCGGAAAAGCAGGAAAGTTAGAATTAGCAAATGGCGGTACTTTATTTTTAGATGAAGTAGGCGAGCTCCCGCTTGATATGCAAGTAAAGCTACTTCGCGCTTTACAAGAAAAAGAGATTTACCGAATTGGCGGACAAGCACCGAAAAAAATAAACGTAAGAATTGTTGCCGCAACGAATCGTATTTTAGAAGACATGGTGCTCAGCGGAACGTTTCGATCTGATTTGTTTTATAGACTAAATGTTTTCACAGCGCACATCCCGCCGCTGCGAGAGCGAACAGACGATATTTCCTTTTTAACTCATCATTTCTTAAAGGCATTTTCTTTTAAATATAACAAGCCCGCTCCATTCGTTCATCAAGAAGCGATGAATAGGCTACATACATATTTTTGGCCGGGTAATATTCGCGAACTGCGCAATATAATAGAAAGATTAATTGTCCTTCATGACGGGAAAGAAATACGGGAAGCAAATATTTTGCAACTATTGCCTTCGCAAAAATCTGTCTCTCATACAGAGCGCTCACTCACTGACGAGAAAAAGAACTTAGAGAAAACTAGAATTATACAAACTCTCGAAGACACATACGGAAACAAAAGTATCGCTGCAAAAAAGTTAGGCATGTCCCGGGCTAATTTATATAAGAAACTGAAGAAGTACGGGATTACTTACGAAGTAGAGCATTAATCAGTGTGGGGACCTACAACCAACCCCACACTCTACAAAAATATATCAGCGATTATCCAATTATATCGACCGCAACTCCGAATATATCGGCGATTCGACACAACTTATCGACTTACCGACAAATTTCGCGCTTCTACGTTTAATATCCACCAACCAATCCTACACCCGGACATCCGGCCCCACACTCACCAAACCTCAAAACAAAAAAATCCCCCGAAAACCCTGGGGGATCCATCAAACCCTCACCGCCACCACATCCAGCACTTGCTTAGCAATTTCCTCACCAATCTTTATACTTGCCGTTGCAGCTGGAGATGGTGCATTACAAATATGTAGAGAATTGATGCCAGGAATAATGCAAAAGTCATCAACCATATTTCCGTTTGATAAAATAGCTTGTGCCCTTACCCCTGCATGTGTTGGCACGATATCTTTCTCTGTTAGTTCTGGTATGAGGCGCTGTAAGCTTTTTAAAAATGATTGTTTACTAAATGAGCGCACCATCTCTTTTATGCCTTCTTTCATATTTGGCATCGCCATTTTCCAAAAGCCTGTGTATGTCATTGTTTCCATGAAGTCTTTCATATTAAAGTCCGTTTTCGTGTAACCTTCGCGCTTGAAGCTTACTACTGCGTTTGGTCCTGCATGTACGTCTCCGTTTATCATTCTTGTAAAATGAACACCTAAAAACGGGAATTCTGGGTTTGGAACTGGATAAATTAAATGTTTGACGAGATGGCGTTTTTCTGGGACAAGTTCGTAATATTCACCACGAAACGGAACAATTTTCATATCAGTTAATATGCCTGTCTTTTTCGCAATGCGATCGCTATGTAAGCCTGCGCAGTTAATGAGAAATTTCGTTTTAAATGTGCCTTTGTTTGTCTCAATTGTTACGGCATCTTTCTTTTCCGTAATACGCTCTGCGGCTGTTCCTAAGTGTACTTCACCGCCGCTTTCTTGAATTAAGCGAGCAAATGCATAACTGACTCCTTTATAATCAGCAATCCCGCAAGAAGGAACACGGATAGCCCCTAGTCCCTTTACATGAGGTTCAATTTCAGCTAATTCTTCCTTATCTATTTTTGAAATGTGTAAATCGTTTTGTAAGCCTCTCTCATATAAGTTATGTAAAAGAGGAAGTTCTTCTCTTTCTGTAGCGACAATTACTTTTCCGCACATGTCATAAGCGATGTCATTTTCTTTACAAAATTGAACCATAGCTGCATTTCCTTCTTTGGCAAACTTCGCTTTATAACTCCCTGGTTTATAATAAATGCCAGAATGAATTACTCCGCTATTATGTCCAGTTTGATGGTGTGCAAGTTCCTTTTCTTTTTCAATGATCGCGACTTTCGCACGAGGGAATTTTTTCGTTAAAGCCATTCCAGTTGATAGACCAACAATTCCTCCGCCAATAATTATAAAGTCATACACTCTAATTCCCCCTTAATCGTATAAAGTGAAACTTTAATCAGTGGGGTTTCGTCCATCCCCACTGATTATTAGTCTTCACCAATTGGGCGTTTACAGGCAGTTAATCTTCCACCTAACTTCTTTGCTTCAGCCGAATTTTAAGGTGGGAGTTTTACTGCCCGGCAAATAGCGGGATAAAAGGCAGGTCTATTCAAAAGACCTGCCGTACATATTATTTAGAAAAACAACCGCGCTGACGCATGAGTTCTCTATATAAATCTTTATTTTTCTCAAATGCAGCTCTTCCGTGCATCCAAAATAAATTGTTTAAAAGAACTAAGTCACCAACTGGTAATTTTAATGCATGTGTTGCCCGTGAGTTTTCAACTGAATAGGATAAGTCTTTCAAATAGTTTGCTTGTTCCATATTATCTGGATAAGCGAACTGGTCAATAAAGCAAATACATGGTGCGTTATTTATATCAAAAAACGTTTCACGATAGACGATTTCTTGCGCATTTTTACTTGGTGGTGCTTTATACGTAATTTTAACAGATGCGAGTGAATGGTTTCTAAATTTTTGAAGATCTTCCCAATCGTCTAAATGTAGTAAACGAGATTCTCCTCCTACTGCATTTTGCTCTTCCATTTTCATCATAAGAAGCCAATCTGTCGGTTCATCAACGAATGTACCATCCGTATGAAGTGTAAACAATCGGTACGCTTGACGAAGGTAAGAATCACTACTATCCGTATCTTTCACATTAAATCTTGCATAATACGTTCCTGTCATTGCATCGAAGTTTGGTGCCCCAATTAAATGTGTTATTGCTGTTGCAAATTTCACGTAATCTGCTGGATCTGCCGTTTCACCTTGCACCCCAATTGTAAATCCGCCCGTTTCACGGTCATGAATAATGCCGCGAATGTTATCCATAAATGATTGCCCAAAAATCTTTCTCATTCCATCAGCAAGATTAAACCGCGAATACGGAATGTATTGTAATGACTGCTCTGAATGCTCTTTTACCTCTTCAAAAAACTGCTTAAGCAATTGCTGATTTAACATAATATGATATAAACGTTTATGCTCCGGATGAGGAATAATTTCATAACCCTCATATTTTTTTGCAAACTTCATCTTCGTACTTTGTTCTGTAATAATCGACATTTCAATTCCTCCCTAAATGAAATATGAAGAACGTATTGACGCTTTTTACAGACAGTTATCCTTATCTTCTTATGCCGAGATTTGGTCTTACTGCCCTAACAGCAAAAAGCCAGTCATACGCACCACGACAGAAAATCGTAGAAACGTACAACTGGCTTATCATTACGAGTGTCTTTAATCTCTTAAAGTACAATAATAATAGACAGTTCATATGAAAACATGTGTAAACAGGAAAACAAGATCGAATTTAGAGAAGGCTGATTTCTCGAATGGATCTTATTAATTAAATAATAATTCTAAATATTCTAACTGTCAATTCGTTTTTTATTATTTCCTCGACATACTTTACACATTTTATAAATCCCCTTTTTTCGCTTCTTGTTTTACAACTTGAATTTCTTTTCACGTATTCATCTTACTTACTCCCAAATAAAATAAGCCAGTCGCATCTCTTTAAAGGAAATACAACTGGCTCTCATTTATCGTTATAAACTAGACATTGATTATAAATTTGTTTCCTCGTACTCTTCCACAGGCTTTTCATCATTTAAATAACTTACATATTGGCGATGCAAATCTTTGACCGCACTGACGATAGCATTTTGCGCTTTTCCTTGATAATGATCTGTAATATCTTGCACAATTTCTTCAATACCATCTCGTAAACTATGTCCTCTTAAAATTTGGGCGACGAAGCCTCTCCCGTGCTCTGTTGCAAGCGTACATGACGCTTCAATAATGACATGATATTTATGATCTGCTTCAATTGTAATTGTTAACGTTTCGTACATACTGCGAACCGCCATCCCTTTCGGAAGTCTCGAATGTCCAGCCATAAAAAAAGTTCCTTTGCGCATATTTCACCCTCCGTTACTATGTTAAAAGCCAGAAAAGCATCGTATACAGCTGCATTGAATTTTATTTACTCCCCTTATCCTTCTAGCTCGTACTCCTGCTAAAGAAGCTCAAGTGGAAAGAAGCTACTCTCTTCATTTTCAAATATAAATCCGGGCTTACAGCGAGGCTACTCACTGCCATCCGATACTAAATTAATCATAATGTAAATAAACTGAATATTCAATATTAATTTGATAAGAAAGTTCCAAATCCCCCCAACATATACTGTTCAAAAGAAAAAAGGAAGTGGTCTCATGTATTACGGAACAAAAGGCTGGTACGTAGCTGAGCTTAAAAAATTAGGTGTCCGCTATCATGAAGGACGAAAACTAGAAAGTTACCGCGGACACGTATTGCGCAATTTATTAATCGCACAACAAGAGAAAACGAAAGAAGAGCAATCTAATATCGATTGATTCTCGAAATATATTAGCGGTTCAACATAGTATATCGACTTATCGACAAATCATCTCCCCATTCCACCAACCAATCACACATTCATACAAACCAAAAAGGCCACCCTAACAGGTGACCTTTTTTCTTATTCACAAACAAGAATTTGTCTAGAAAATGATCCTTTTCTTGTGATACAGCGGTCTGTAATTTCAAATCCCGCTTCATGAATCATGTCGTCCATTGTTTCCATCGTGACAACGACTACTTTTTTTGCGATACGGCGCGCACTTGAAAGAATCGAGAGTTGATCTTCTGGTGTTGCGTGCGTAAATAGGTCGTATGGCATATCGATAATTGCGACGTCGTAGTTCTCAGTAATTTCTTCAATTGGGCCTTTTGTTACTGTTCCTTCAAACCCGAAATGTGCGATGTTTTTTCTCGTTCCAAGAACTACAAGTGGATTTATATCTCTACCAACGATGTTAATCCCCATAGAAAGTGCTTCTACTACTACTGTTCCAATGCCACAGCACGGGTCAATTGCTCGTACTCCATCTGGGTTTGGTACAGCGATATTTGCGACAGCTCTAGCAACACGTGTGCTCAGTGATGTCGAATAGCTATGCGGTTTTTTTATGTGATGATACCAAACTGGATCACTTTCTACATAGTGCCCGAAGTACCAACGTCCTCCAAGAGGAACAATCCCGAATACGCGCTCTGGATTACGAACGTCTGCTTCTCCTTCAATATGCATACCGAGGTCTCGTTCAATAAGGCGTCTTTCCCCATATTCAATTTTATTTTCTTTACCAAGATCATTGATTTTAACGAAGATAACTTTGAATGTCGCTCCCGCTAAATCAATTTGTTC
The DNA here is from genome assembly GCF_016483605.1 of Bacillus cereus group sp. N11. Classification (NCBI taxonomy): domain Bacteria; kingdom Bacillati; phylum Bacillota; class Bacilli; order Caryophanales; family Bacillaceae; genus Bacillus; species Bacillus cereus group sp. N11. Next base: position 12,258 of record NZ_JAEHBN010000026.1, on the reverse strand, counting down.
CACTTGTTCTAAAATGCTTTCTAAGTCGTCCCCTTCATACATAACCTCAACGCGCTCTTTAATAAACGGACTTCTACTCGGAGCAATCTTGACTTCACTTTTCAAAATATTAACGTGAGACTCCATCCCAAAGAACGAGCGCATTTCCAAGTAACATAAAGCACGCTCCTCTTCGCGAAACGCATACGTATATATACATGCAGGTGTTTTACTATGATTACTCAATCTATTATCATCCTTTATCGTTTAAAATTGTTATGATCACAATTACTCGAATATTTTTGTATATAAAATTAAATGATATCATATGCCGGAAATAAAGAGAAACCTTTCTAAATCCTTTCGCAAATAAAAGAGACTGCCTATTGGCAATCTCTTTATGTTTAATAACAGAAAGAAGATACATTCTGAGCTTGTTCTTCCTAGTAATCTAGCATACCACCATAAGTTGCTTCTCCTAATGTATCATTTGAAATTGTCCTTAACATATACATTCCCTTCCTCCAAAGGAAGCTTTTTCTGATCAACCCGCTTCGCTTTTCCCGTTTCAAGATCGGTTTGGAAAGTTGAAAAATACCACATTCCTTCTCCATTATCATAATTCCCAATAAGAAACTTCCCTTTATCTAAAGCTTTAAAACAAGTTCCTGTAATACCAAAATCATCTTCATCAATTTTCACTTCGAGCACTTTCCCTTTATGAATGTAAAAAGCTTTCACTGTTGAAAAATTAGAAGACTCACGTTGCAGTGCTATGAAAAAATCTGGTGTACCTTTACTTACAAATCCATTTTTTCTAGACGTATTAAATACAAACTCTCCAATTTTCGCCTCTTGCAAATATAATGTCGCGCTTGTAGATTGTAAGGCAAGCTGATATTCACCTTTATATATTTGATCCCCTTCTTGTGCACCAACCCAAGGTTCTTTTTGCGTTTCATGTTGTTCATTATTCGAAAAAACATGCAAAGTATACGCTTCTCCCTCAGTAGAATTCATTAAAACCGTGTAGCGACTTTGCACTTGTGGATTTATTTGTGACCCTTGTATTTTTCTACTCTCTTTTTTATTCCCCTGGGTATCCTCTACCTTCGTCACTACTTTTTCATCTGAACCTCCTTGAGCACATCCACTTAACATTAAGCTTACAACGATACTCCCCATCAATAATTTCTTCATCTTGCCCCCCTAAATGAAAAGCTGATTAAAAATAATATTTTTAATCAGCCCACTTTATTTTCTATGAAATTAGTCTTCAATTAAATTAGACATTACATACGCATATACTAATGATTCTGTATGTGCAATGGAACTCTCATGCGTACGTTCAAAAGCGTGAGAAGAATCAATACCGGCTCCAATTAATGCATGTTTCACATCAAATCCAGCGCGAATCGCAGCTGATGCGTCAGATCCGTAGTACGGGTAAATATCTACTTTATATTCAATATTGTTCGCTTTCGCAAGCCCAACTAAATGTTTACGTAATGCATAATGGTATGGACCACTAGAATCTTTTGCGCAAATAGATACTGTATATTCATCAGATGTTTGTCCATCACCTAACGCTCCCATATCAACTGCTAAATATTCAACAGTTTCTTCTGGAATGTTAGAGTTTCCACCGTATCCAATCTCTTCATTATTAGAAATTAAGAAATGCGTCGTATATGGTAATGTTACATTTTCATCTTGCAATCTTTTAATTAATTTTAATAGAATTGCTACGCTTACTTTATCATCTAAATGACGTGATTTTATGTATCCACTGTCTGTAATTTGAACACGCGGATCGAATGAAACGAAGTCTCCTACTTCAATTCCTAATTCGCGTACTTCATCAGCTGAAAAGACACGCTCATCAATACGAACCTCAATATTTTTCTCATCGCGTTTCGCTTCACCTGCATCTTTATATACGTGTACAGATGTTTGATGCATTAAAATCGTTCCTGTATACGCCTTACCGCTTGACGTTTCAATTTCGCAATATTCCCCTTCTACAGAGTTCCAGCGAAATCCGCCAATCATAGATAAACGAAGACGACCGTCAGATTTAATTTCTTTTACCATCGCACCTAACGTATCAACATGAGCAGTTAATAAACGATGTTGATCATCATTTTTCCCTTTTACCGTTAAAATAAGAGCGCCTTTATTATTACGCTTCGTCTCTACGTTCCACTCACTCACATAGTTTTCAATGAAATTAATAATTTTCGCCGTATTTCCCGACGGACTCGGAATAGAGACAAGCTCCTTAATAAGTTCCATCGTTTCTTTCGTATGATGTGCCATTGTCGTTTCCTCCTCATTTTCTCTATTATTCAGTATACAAAATTTGCTATGAAACCTCTACTTATATAGTCTAATTTTCTAAATTATAGTAAAATTCTCTTTAGTATGTAAAAGGGAGCTACAAAATATGAATATATCAAAAAAATATATACACATTGCACTCATTTGGTTTTTAGCATCATTACTTTGTTTACAAGTTTCTTATGCCGTTCATACTACTACTTCTATTACAATCGGCTGGGGATTAACGGCTATCTTCTTCATTATTAGCTTCATTGCAGCAAAAAAGCATAGCGTTAGTGAGTAACGCTATGCTTTCCCTATAAAACTATTCTTCTGAAACATCTAATAAATAAATCCCTCTTTCAAATCCACCGTGCTCTTCTTTTTTTTTCTTACGAAGGCGTTCTACGTCTTCAATTGTTGCTCCTTCTGCACGCGCTAATGACATAATCACTTCCAGTGCATCCGCAAGAGAATCTAACGCATGTTCACGCTCTTTCATAGAAGCAAATTCACGAACTTCTTCCGTGCCAATTTTTGCTAAAGCTTGTATGTATGCTTGGCCTGTTAATTTTTGTGCTGTATATGTTTTTCCAGACATTAATATTTTCTCTGGAACACGGTCTCTTACTAACTTGTTATAAGTTGACATCATTCATCCTCCTATGTTCAATAACACCCGAGCTCTGCTTTATAGAAAAACCACTCTTTTTTCACACACGCACTTAACATATCAATTCCTGATCCGTGCGCCCTTACATGCGGAAAGAAATAGTGCTCTGATTTTTCTTCTTCATTACCATATAAAGTTTGGTACTCATCTGGAATCGCTTCTTTTTTCACATCTTTTTCTTTCGTCACCCCGCCAGAAAACGCAACACTTGGATGCCCTTCAAAAAATAATGCAGTTCGTACAGTCATAGATGGTGTACTGTGCAAAGCATAATATACAAACAAAATTATACCGGTAATACCTATAATTTTTTTCATGTATGACTCCTAAAAAAAAGTGCTAACACAATTATACTAAAATGTGTTAGCACTTTCTCCCTTTTATCCCGAATTAACGGGCTAATAATCAGTAGGAAGTGAGCAAAATCCCTCACTAATTAAAGTTTTACTTTATTCCCCTTTAAATGCTGGTAGACGTTTTTCTAAAAACGCAGCAATGCCTTCTTTATGGTCAGCTGTTTGTCTCATCGCATATTGACCGCGTTTTTCAAGCTGAAGCGTCTGTTCTAAATTAGAGCGATTGACTTCACATAAAATTTGCTTCGTTTGAATCATCGCCTTAATCGGCTTTTGTGACCATTCATTAATTTTTTGTTTCACAGCCGTTTGGAAGTTCTCGCTGATTACTTCATCAATTAAGCCGATATCTAACGCTTCTGTTGCTGATAATTTCTTGCCTTCCCAAATAATTTGCTTCGTCATATTTTCACCGACGCGCTTTTGTAGGAAGAAATGACCGCCACCATCTGGAATTAAAGCGATTCCAATAAAGTTCATCGCAATAACTGACGATATATCTGCCATCACATAATCAGCAGTTAATGCAATACTTAATCCAAGACCAGCAGTGGGTCCATGAATTGCACTAATCACAAGCTTCGGCATCGTATATAAAGTTACAACGACTTCAGAAATGGTATTCATAATACCGTCAAACTTGCTTTCATCATTACTTGAAAGCATCGATTTAATATCCCCACCCGCAGAAAAACCACGGCCGTTCCCGCATAGCACAACAATATGCGCAGAACTCTCCGCTACTTCTTTCAACTTTTGTAATAGCTCTTTTAACGTTGGCTCATCTAATGCATTTAACACTTCTGGGCGATTGACCATCACCGTTGCTACGCTTCCTTCATATTTCACAACCACAGATTCTGTTTTACTCGTTACTTCCATCATATACCCCTCTTTTCTATATAAAGATTATACTTATATAATTATAGAAAACAGGTAAAAAATCCTTCTTTTTTCTTAATTTTCTGTCTAATAATCTCGCAATTTGTATATATCCTGTATAAAACATACCATTTCGTTAAAAAATATAGCAATCAAAGTCGTTTTATCCATACCTTTCATCTATCTATCATTACAATGAAATAATGTCTTCTTGCATGTACTGCTTAAAAACAAATATTGAAATTCATTCGCCTTACTATAAAGTGAAGGCTTTTACGGTCCGCAGAGCTTCCACCTAACTTCTTTGCTCCAGCTGAATTTTGAGGTGGGAGTTTTACTGCGCGGTAAATAGCCCGATAAAAAGGTATTTATCCCCTCACTCGGGTGCTGAAATAAAAGAATGAAGAAATGGAGGAACATATGGTTAATAAGTTGAAACAGACGGATAACTACTTCCCACATTTCCTACTGCTATTCATTGTGTTTCAACCAATTTTAGATTTACTAACATCTTTTTCAATCTATGTATTACACATGAGCGCAACAGTCGGAATCGTAGTCCGTTTCGCCTTTATGCTTCTTGCATCAGGGTATCTACTTCTTCATCACAAACAACAAGGTGCGAAAAAATACATTCTCTACTTATGCTTACTTGGAACTGTACTCACAATCGGCCTTGTTAATAATTTAATGGTCAAATCTCCAGTTTCTTTCGGAGAAGAAGTGAAATTCATTTTAAAAAGTGTATATCCAATGGTACTACTGTTTGGGTATATTATCGCTCTTAAAGAGTTAAAAAATAACGAATATGCGTTTCATAAAATCATTATCTATTTCTTATATGCAACGTTAATTTTGAGTATCTCAATTATTGTGGCAATGTTGACTAGTACAGATTTCCCAAGTTATCCGAACTCAAAGATCGGTTCAAGGGGATGGTTCTTTGCTGGAAATGAGTTAAGTTCCATTTTCGCCATTACGTTCCCCATCGTTGTCTTGTACTCAATTCATAAAACAACTTCTTTCTCGAAAATCTATTACTGGATTCCAACTGTACTTGCGATGTATGCAAGCATTATGATTGGAACGAAAGTAGGCTATGGTGCCATTGTTATTACACTTGGTATCGCTCTTTTTTTCTTATTCATTGAATATATTATTCATCGTAAAAAAGAAGGAAAAGGATTCACATATCTTGTAAATACAATTGTTGTTGCTATCGTATTAGGAGGTATACTCATACTTACACCATATACTCCTATCGCCAAAAACATGAGCATCCATTTACAAATATATAAATATAAAAATCCAGTACAAGAAGGAGAGGTAACGAAAGAAGAACGTGAGCAGGGTGAACTAACAGACTCTGAAATGAAGAGTTTAATTTACAGTGATCGTGACAAGTTTTTAAACGTATACAAACAATACTATAAAGACGCACCACTATCTCAAAAACTATTTGGAATGGGCTACGCTGGTAACTATACAACTACACCTAAATTAGTCGAAATGGATTTCTACGACCTATTCTTTGCGTTCGGCATTGTTGGATTCCTTATGTATTTGCTGCCGCTTCTTTATTTCGGTATTAAAATATTCATTCACATCATCACTAACTTCAAAAAACTATTAAATGTAAAACATATGCTACTAGCTAACACACTCGTCTTATCGCTCGGCATCGGCTTTATGTCTGGTCACGTATTAACAGCACCAGCCGTAAGTATTTTCTTCGTTGTTATACTTGCTTATATGATTGTTGATTTGGGAATTGAATAACAAAAAGAAGGTACTCTGAAAAGTCCGTTATACTGGATTTTCGAGCACCTTCTTTTTATTTCATTCGTGTTTTACATACTCTAAATTTTCTTTTGCGATATTTTTATTATACCGTCTAAACACCTAAAAACTTCAATTTCTCTTTCTGTTCGTCGTTCGCCATTACTACAATTGTTTTTTCAATACTTGGATGTACTTGTTCAAGCGTTACACTCGCTCCAGCTTTATTTGACTGCTCAACAAAATTTAATAATGCCATCGCTCCTGACACATCCATATAGCGCACATCTTTCATACGTAAAACAATCGGTGACTTCACATCTTGTAAAGTAGTAAAAATACGATCTACTGATAGGAAAGAGAGCGGTCCTTGAATCGTATACGTTGCTTCTCTTTCTTTTACAATCGAAGTTTTACGTTCTTTACATTTCACAATGTATAGGATGAAGGAAAGAATAATCCCGAATGCAACAGCGATCATTAAATCAAACTTTACTGTGACAATCATCGTTACGAGCATAACAATAACATCACCTTTTGGCGCTACATGCATTTTCTTCATGCTTTCCCAGTCGAACATTCCAATACCCGTTAAAATTAAAATACCTGATAATACAGCAAGTGGAATGTATTGTACGACTGAACCGAGTCCCATAATGAAAATAAACAATATAACACTATGCATACTTGCCGAAAGCGCCGTTTTACCGCCACTTCTTATATTAACGATAGATCGTACAGTCGCACCTGCACCTGCTAATCCGCCGAACAATCCGCTCATCATATTACCGATACCTTGTCCGACAAGTTCTTTATTACTTTTATGACGTGTACCTGTCACATTATCCATTACGACTGACGTTAATAAAGAGTCAATCGAACCTAATAAAGCAATACTAAGCGCTGGTAAAATAAGTTCTGCTAATCCTGTTCCACTTAAAGATGGAATATGAAGCGTAGGCATCGCTTCTGGAATCGTTCCAATCTTTTCAATTACTTTATTTAGTGAAAGATTTCCGATAATCGGTACCTTCACTGTAAGCCCTTCTAACAATGAAGAAAATAAAGGCAACAACGCAGTCACACCGACTAACGCAACTAAACTAGATGGAATGGCCTTAATCCATTTTCCAGAAACAATCATTACAATGATCGTTAATACTACGAGCAGAAAACTATTTTGCACGTGTTTTATTTCACCTAAAATAATAATCAGTGCAATACCGTTCATAAATCCTGAAACGACAGGATACGGAATATATCGAACGTAAGAGCCTAGCTTACATACCCCGAATAAAATTTGAAAAAGTCCCGCCATCATAAATGCTATAAAACTCGCCTCTAACCCGTGAGTCGCAATAACTCCTGTCGCGATAACCGTAATCGGTCCAGTTGGCCCAGTAACCTGCCCAGGTGTACCACCAAATAACGCCGCAAATAAACCTGCAAAAATGGCACCATACAATCCGACCAGTGCACCTTCAGACGTTCCCGTTGCCGCAATACCAAACGCAATGGCAAGTGGCAACGCAACAATCGCAACCGTAAATCCTGCTAAACATTCCTTTGCAATTTTTTGAAACATAAAATAACCACCTTCGTATAAAGTGAAACTTTAATCAGTGGGGGTTTTGTTCATCCCCCACTGATTATTAGCCCACACCAATCGGGCGTTTACGGGCAGCAGGGCTTCCACCTAACTTCCTCGCATTCGCCGAAATTTGAGGTGGGAGTCTTACTGCCCGTTAATGCGGGATAAAGTCCACGTTCCATTGTACACCTAAAAAGATTTATTCGTTAGCGTACTTTTTACAGTCTCGTGAAGTAAACGTATTCAATGAAAAGTTTCCCCCTTACCTTTGGAAACAATTGCAACTATGCTATAATGAACAAATTAAATCTTTTACTATATACTTGGAGGCACTATGCTAACTTTTGAAGAAAAATTATCGATCATTGAATCTTTCCCTGAATTAGAAAGAAAGAACGTATCATTAAAACGCGTAAACTTTCACTTTGAAGAAAGTCGTTTAGATAAAAAGAACGTTGTATATCATTTACACCCAAATGGAAACGGATTTGTATATGCAAGCGGTATTAAAGGTTACAAAACGGACGATAAAGGTATGATTAACATCCGTGAATTTTCAGCGGAAGAATTACGTTCAGTAATTGAGCAATCAATTGAACTATTATCACAAGAAGAAGTAGTAATCCCTGCAGAACCTGCGAAAGAAGAAGAATGGCATAACGAAGATGGTCATATTCTTACTCTTATATCAGAGGATGACATGTGGAACGTTTACGCTGGCGTAAACTTAGACGGTACATTCAACTCTTATCCAGAAGCAGCGGAATACCTTGATGAAGAAGGTTTTTCACGTAAATAATAAAAATGCCTTTCCAAATTGGAAAGGCATTTTTATTATTTTTTCGTACCTTTTAACGACTCTCTCAGCACAAATTTCTGCAGTTTCCCACTCGCATTACGAGGAAGTTCATCCACAAATAAATAATGACGTGGGCGTTTATAATCTGCTAATTCATCACTTTCTTTACAATACTTTTCTAAATCAGCTTCTGTGATCGCTTCATCTTTCTTTACAATAACGGCTACAACACGTTCTCCCCATAATTCATCAGGTTCACCAAGCACTGCAACATCTAATATACCAGGGTGACTATGGAGGTAATCTTCAATTTCACGAGGATAAATATTTACACCACCGCTAATTACCATATCATCCACGCGATCTGCAACGAATAAATAGCCATCTTTATCAAAGTAACCTAAGTCACCTGAATGATACCATCCTTTATACAGCGATTTTGTGTTTGCTTCTTCACGATTATGATAGCCAGCCATCATAGTCGGACCGCGCAAAATAATTTCTCCCACTTCATAAGGAGGTAATACATCATTTGGCTCTGCAGGTGCATCTTCGTTCGGCTTTACAATACGAATTTCATGGCTAAAACATGGCGTCCCTGCTGAACCAGCTTTCGTAATTTGATCCTCTTCCACGAGAAACGCAACAACTGGCCCCATTTCTGTCATTCCGTATATTTGGACGAGATCAATATAAAGACGTTCTTTACATTCCTTCACTAAAGCCGGTGCCATTGCTGCTCCGCCATATATACCAATTTTCATCGAAGTTAAATCATATTGGGATAAATCTTTTTGCAGCAACATATTCCACATCGTCGGTGCTGCAAAGAACGTTGTAATCTTCTCTTCTTGAATCGTATGTAATACTGTTTCAGTATCAAAGTGATGCAAAATAACATTCTTTCCGCCAACTTGAATGCGCGGTATAATCCCAGCATTCAACTCACCACAATGATATAAAGGTGCTACTACAAGCCCGACACTATCCCTGTTATATTTTAAGAAATACGTACAAATCATACTATGCTCAGTCATTTCACGATGACGATGCAATACGCCTTTCGGATGCCCTGTCGTACCGCTCGTATAAAGCATAGAGCAATAATCCATTTCATCAATTTCAATATCTACTTTCTCAGAAGATGCTGCATTTACTTTTTCATGGTAGGAGCTTGCATAGGAAGGTTTATCGTCTTCTACATACCAAAAGGATGTATTTGGAAAATCTCTTTCAATCATAGCAACAGTTGACTCAACTGCTTTTTCAAAGACAACTACTTTCGAGGATGCGTCCTGAAGAATATAAGATACTTCTTTCGCTTTTAAGCGGAAATTAATTGGATTAAAGATTGCACCAATTTTTGCACAAGCTAAGTAAACGTTTACAAATTCACGACAGTTATATAAGTAAACAGATACACAATCTCCCTTTCTTACTCCCTCTTCTAATAGAGCGTGCGCCGTTTTATTTATTTGTTCATCCCACTGTTTATACGTCCATCGAATATTTTTTTCTGGTTCCACTAACGCCTCTTTATTCGGATACTTACCAACAGATAAATCAAAAATTCTCCCTATCGTCATGTACATGCCAACAATTTCCCCCTTTTCTCTTTCATAAATCTATCATTTCGTCTATAAGTAGACATTGTCCTCTATAAAATTGACTAATTTTTCTGATTATTATCGACATAGTTTTACAAATGAAGGTATGTTTTGATTCACTTCTCAGTAAATAAAATTATATCGGCGGTTTTTTGAATATATCGACCGTAATTTGAAATATATCAGCGATTTTTAAAATATATCGACCGCAACTCAATATATATCAGCGATTTTTCGAATATATCGACTTACCGACAAAAACTGACAAAATAAAATGAAACTTTAATCGGGTTTTTACAGGCAGCCTGCCCCCCGCAAATAGCGGGATAAAAAAGAGACTGTTCCAAATCGGAACAGTCCTCCTATGCTTACACAAACAGCTCTTCTAAAATTTTCAGTTTATCTTCTGTATATTTTACAAAGCCATCGTTATATGATTTTGGATCTTTCGGATTCGCGAAATGCGTAATTGCGCCCGTCTTCGGATGAACAAACTTACTTGAAGCACCACAGCCAAGTCCGATAATCGATTGTACTTCTTCCATAATAACAATGTTGTAAATACTTTCTTGCTTAGGCATTGCATAACCAACGTTCTCTAAGTTACCTAAAATATTCTTTTGACGATATAGGTAATATGGTACGTAATTATGCTTTTGCGTCCACTCTTCTGCTTCGTGCATCATCGCTGTAATTTCTTCACGACCTGCTACTTTATATTTACGTTTGTTTTGCGTCATTTCAGAAGCACGTTTAAATGATAACGTATGAACTGTTAATGATTCTGGCATTAACTTTTCTGTTTCATCTAACGTATGCTTGAAGATATCTAGCCCTTCACCAGGAAGACCAATAATTAAGTCCATATTAATATTGTTCATTCCCATTTCACGAGCTAAGTGATACTTCTCAATTGTTTCTTCTACAGTATGATGACGTCCAATTGCTTTTAGTGTCTCTTGATGGTATGACTGCGGATTAATACTAATACGGTCAATGTTCCATTTATTTAACACTTCTAGTTTTGCTGGCGTAATTGTATCTGGGCGACCTGCCTCAACTGTTACTTCACGCACATTTTTCACATCTGGGAACGCTTCATACATTTCTTCATACAGCATATCCATCTCTTCTGCTGTAATACTTGTCGGTGTACCGCCGCCGTAATAAATCGTCGTAACTGTTACACCTTTTTCTTTTAAAAACTTACCAATTTCACGAACTTCATAATGTAAACCACCTAAGAATGAATCAACAGAGCCTTGGCGTCCGTTAATTGCATACGCCGGGAATGTACAATATGCACATTTTGTTGGGCAGAATGGAATACCGATATAAATACTTACTTCCTCTTTCAAACGGTATAAATCCGGAACTACCGCTAATTGGCAATCCACAATACGCTGAAGAAGTTCAATTTTCTCTTCATGAATTAAATAGCTTTCACGAAGTTCTTGGTGTGCTTCTTCTTTTGACATACCACTTTGAAGCATTTTATGAAGAAGTTTCGTCGGACGAACTCCAGTTAAAATGCCCCAGCTTTGTTCAAGACCAGTTAACTGCTGAAGAACAGAAAGATATACATAAGAAACAACGTGCTTCACTTGCTTCATACGCTCTTTTTCATCTGTAAAAGCAGATAAATCTTTCGCGAATGTTTCTTCATACACATTTCCAGTAGCAACATCTGTTAAGCGAGCTGATGCTTTCACATTCTCTTCAATGTGTATATCAACGATAAGATTTGCTTCCTCTTGTTCAAATCCAATCGTACTATCTTCAAAAAATAAGCCGCCAATATTTTGTAGCGGACGTAAAAAACGATCATCTTGTAACGTTTTAATTGAAATTAACAACATTATCACCTTTTCATTTGCAAACTCTCTTTAGTTTACTTGAAGGGCGTTTGCAGGTCAATACAGAAGGTTTTACCTTATTCCTTCTATTAATAACTTAAAGGCATAAGAGATAATATTTCTCTTATGCCTTTTATACATCTATTAACTATTTTTAGTCATAAATCTTAAACGTATTCCTAATAACACAAGAACAAAACCAACGAATGGAAGATAGTTCATATCATGTCCTGTGGCTGGAAGTTGTTGATTATTAGAAGAACCTTGCCCTTTTTCGGGTAAGTTAGGCTTCTCTGTTCCTTCACCTGGCGTTTCTGTTCCTCCACCTGGTGTTTCCGTTCCTCCACCTGGTGTTTCTGTTCCTCCACCTGGTGTTTCTGTTCCTCCACCTGGTGTTTCTGTTCCTCCACCTGG
>NZ_JAEHBN010000025.1:0-66927 GCF_016483605.1 Bacillus cereus group sp. N11 | reverse complement strand
CCATTAGCTCAGTTGGTAGAGCATCTGACTTTTAATCAGAGGGTCGAAGGTTCGAATCCTTCATGGCTCACCATTTTCGCGGAAGTAGTTCAGTGGTAGAATACAACCTTGCCAAGGTTGGGGTCGCGGGTTCGAATCCCGTCTTCCGCTTTATTACTACGGGGCCTTAGCTCAGCTGGGAGAGCGCCTGCCTTGCACGCAGGAGGTCAGCGGTTCGATCCCGCTAGGCTCCATATAAATAGAGAAAGCGTATATCATATGATGTACGCTTTTTTTTTGTTTAAAAAGACAACTTTCATATTTGTCGTTTAAAATGAAGAAAACGTAAAAATAAAGGATGGGGGATAATTGTGAAAGTTGTCATTGCATCTGATTCATACAAAGAAAGTCTAAAGGCTATAGAAGTATGTGAAGCTATTGAAAGAGGTTTTGGAGCAATTTTTCCTAAAGCAGAGTATGTAAAAATACCAATTGGAGATGGTGGTGAAGGAACTGTTGATTCACTTGTTGATGCCACAGGAGGAAGCGTTGTATCACTTTATGTGACAGGACCGCTTAGAGGAGGCGTACAAGCTTTTTATGGCATTTCTACAGATAAAAAGACAGCGTTTATTGAAATGGCATCGGCATCTGGATTACAACACGTTCCGGTTGAAAAGCGAAATCCATTCATTACAACGTCAAAAGGAACAGGAGAGCTTATATTACATGCGCTAGACCAAGGAGTTAAGCATATTATTTTGGGGCTTGGAGGAAGCGCTACAAATGATGGTGGGGCAGGTATGTTATCGGCTTTAGGAGTAAGGTTTATAGATGAAAAGGGTGAAGTAATAGATCCATCTGGAGGAACATTACATTCGATTGTCACGATTGATTTTTCACGAATGGATTCACGCCTAAAGGAGATAACGATAGAAGCGGCGTGTGATGTAAATAATCCATTAGTCGGAATGAGAGGGGCATCTTTCGTATTTGGTGCTCAAAAGGGTGCGGATGTAGAGATGCTGAAAAGGCTAGATGAGAATTTAAAGCATTATGCGACTATTCTTAAACGATATGTATCTTTGGATGTATCTGAAATACCTGGTGCAGGAGCGGCAGGAGGTATGGGAGCAGCTGTTATTGCGGTGTTAAAGGGAAGCTTACGAAAGGGTATTGAAATTGTATTGGATCATACAAATTTTGATAAGCATATAGAAGATGCGGATTTAATTATAACTGGTGAAGGTAGAATAGATGAACAAACAGCATATGGAAAGGCTCCTGTTGGTGTCGCGGGGCGAGCGAAACGTCTTCATATTCCTGTGATTGCTATAGGAGGATCGGTATCTCCAAATTATCCAGTTGTTTACGAAAAGGGAATCGATGCAGTATTTAGTATTACGCCTTCTCCAATGGCACTAGAAGAGGCATATAAGATGGCAAAAGAGAATATTGAAATGACAGCAAGAAATATTGCAGCAGTATGGAAAATTGCATCGAAAAAACACTTCTAAATGTAGAAGTGTTTTTTATTATTATCTAATAATAATGATAGCAGTTGTTTCATTAAGTTAACTTTATACATAAAATGGTCTTAAAATTTGGATTTCAACATAAATATAAGTGAATAAATTGTATATCCATACAGAAAAATGTCGAGTTGAGTCAGAGTATATAAAAGATTTAAAATATTTAGTGAAGGCATAAAAGGGGGATACTATCTATGAAAAAAGAAATCTCAGTTATTGGAGTTCCAATGGATTTAGGACAGATGCGTCGTGGAGTTGATATGGGCCCGAGCGCGATCCGTTATGCAGGGGTAATTGAAAGAATTGAAGAAATTGGATATAACGTTAAAGATATGGGAGATATATGTATAGAGAGAGAAAAAGAAGTTGATGAAAATACAAAATTAAGAAACCTTACACAAGTTGCGACTGTATGTAATGAATTGGCAAGTAAGGTGGATCATATTATAGAAGAAGGTCGTTTTCCACTTGTATTAGGTGGTGACCATAGTATCGCAATTGGTACACTAGCTGGCGTGGCAAAACATTATAAAAATTTAGGTGTTATTTGGTATGATGCACATGGAGATTTAAATACGGAGGAAACTTCACCATCTGGTAATATTCATGGAATGTCACTTGCAGCAAGTTTAGGCTATGGACATCCCACGCTTGTAGACTTATACGGGGCATATCCAAAGGTGAAAAAAGAGAACGTTGTAATTATCGGTGCACGTGCATTGGATGAAGGAGAAAAAGACTTTATTCGCAATGAAGGTATTAAAGTATTCTCGATGCATGAAATTGATCGTATGGGTATGACGGCTGTTATGGAAGAAACAATTGCTTATTTATCTCATACTGATGGTGTACATCTATCATTAGATTTAGATGGTCTTGATCCTCATGATGCACCAGGAGTTGGAACGCCTGTAATTGGTGGTCTATCGTATCGTGAAAGTCATTTAGCGATGGAAATGTTAGCGGAAGCTGATATTGTTACATCTGCTGAGTTTGTTGAAGTAAATACGATTTTAGATGAGAGAAATAGAACGGCAACAACCGCGGTTGCTTTAATGGGTTCTTTATTCGGTGAAAAACTAAAATAAATGTAAGAAAAGCAACTGAGAAGTTGCTTTTTTTATTTGAAAATAGGCGTATAATAATGATTTATATTATACTGTACGATAAGATTGTTTGACATCTTACCAATTTGATCTAAAGGGGGTTGTTTGTAATTGTCGTTTGTTTCATGTATGGTATAATTAACTAGTTGTTGGAAATACATACAGATAGAGCATAAAACAATATTTCAATATATGGATAGAATTGCTCGTAAGTAGGAGGAAGGGTTAGCATGCCTTTTGAAGATACGACCATTTTGAAATATCTTAGTACGGTATTAGATATTGCCGTTGTATGGTTTATTATATATAAGCTAATTCTTATAATCCGAGGGACAAAAGCTGTTCAACTTTTAAAGGGGATTACAGTTATTATTGTCGTTCGGATGATTAGTATTTTCCTTGAATTGCATACGCTTTATTGGCTAACGGAACAAGTATTAACGTGGGGATTTTTAGCCGTTATTATTATCTTCCAGCCAGAATTGCGAAGAGCACTTGAGCAGCTAGGACGCGGAAGTTTATTTTCGCGTGTTGGAACTCAGGAGGATGATGAACCTGAAATTGTTGCAACATCGATAGCAAAAGCAACGGAATATATGGGAAAACGTAGAATTGGTGCATTAATTACGTTGTCAAAAGAGACCGGAATGGGTGATTATGTGGAAACGGGTATTCCGTTAAATGCAAATGTATCATCGGAGTTACTCATTAATATTTTCATTCCAAATACGCCTCTTCACGACGGAGCCGTAATTATGCAAGGAAGTACAATTAAAGCAGCGGCTTGTTATCTTCCATTATCAGAAAGTCCCTTTATTTCTAAGGAGTTAGGAACAAGGCATCGTGCTGCAATGGGAGTTAGTGAAGTCACTGATAGTATTACAGTAGTTGTATCTGAAGAAACAGGCCAAATTTCTTTAACGAAAAATGGTAAGTTGCATCGTGATTTGAAGACGGAACAACTGAAGGATATGTTATTAGCAGAATTTAGTGGGAACGAAAAAACGACTTCTTCGTCTTTATGGAATTGGAGGAGAAAGCGTCATGGATAAGTTAATGGAGAATCATTGGTTTTTAAAAGGAATCTCATTACTATTGGCGTGTATGCTTTTTATGTCCGCAACTTTAACTGAAAAGAATACGACATCGGGTATATTACCTTTCGCAAATGATACGAAAGAAACATTAACTAATCATGCTATTAACCTTAAGTATGATGAAGATAAATATATTGTAAGTGGTATTCCGGCAGAGGGCGTTAAGGTGAAGTTAGAAGGTCCAAAAGCAGCAGTTGCTACAGCAAAAGCAAAAAAACAATTTGATATAACGGTTGATTTGCGAGATAGTCCAAAAGGGACTTATGAAGTTTCTTTGAAAACGAACGGGCTTCCAGATGATGTGAAGGGAACAGTTCAGCCATCAACAATTAAAGTTACTCTTCATGAAAAAGCGAGAAAATATGTTCATGTAGACTTAAAGTTATCAAATGAGGATCAGATGCCAGCGGGTGCTACTCTCGAAAAATCAAACATTAAACCTGATACTGTTGAGGTAGTTGGGACGAAAGAAGAAATCGAAAGTATTTCATCTGCTAAGGCGTATATTGATTTAAAAGGTGTTAATAAAACTGTTACAAAAACAGCTGAAGTTACATTATACAATAAAGAAGGAAAACGTTTAAATGTAAGAACAAGTCCATCTAAAATTAGTGTAACGTTGAATGTGGCGACGCAAGCTACGGCCAATAATACGGAAAAAACTGTTCCTGTAACGTATACGAAAAAGGGGAGTTTACCAGAAGGATTGGCCGTTACAAATATTAGCGTTGAACCGAGAGAAGTAACGATAGCGGGTCCAAAAGATATTTTGGATAATATACAATCAATAGAGGGGGTCGAAGTAGATCTTAGTCAATTGACTGAGTCTACAACATTCGATACCTCTGTTTTATTGCCAAAGGGTGTAACGAGTTCTAAACCAAGTCAAGTGAAGGTTTCCGTAGGGGTACAAAAAGTAAAACAAACGAAAACTAGAACAATTGAAGGTGTCTCGATTCAAAAAAATGGAGTTTCTAAAGATGTCACTGCTCAGTTACTTTCGCCACAGGATGGAAAGATAAGCGTTGATATTTCAGGAGAAGCAAGTATAGTAGATAAAATAACAGCTGCTCAAATAACAGCGGTAATTAATTTGCAAAATGTATCGCCAGGGACGAAGGATGTTTCGATTCAAGTGAGCGGTCCTGGTAATATTTCAATAGAGCCAAAACAAAAAAGTGCTAAAGTTACTATTGTGAAGAAAGAAAAGCCAGATCAAGAAGTACAGGGTAATGGTGAACAACCAAATTCAAATAATAATCAAGATAATCAAACTGAAAAACCAAAAGATCCTGAAACTAATCCAGAAAAAGACCAGGAAAAAGAAAAAGAAAAAGACAAAGATAAAGATAAAGAACTTAGTCAAGAACCAACAGTAGATAATCAAAAAGAGCAAGAAAAAGGAGCGAATCATAATGGGTAAATATTTTGGTACAGATGGAGTACGTGGAGTTGCGAATGAGGAATTAACACCTGAATTAGCTTTCAAAATTGGACGTTTTGGTGGTTATGTATTAACAAAAGATACAGATCGTCCAAAAGTAATTATCGGTCGTGATACACGTGTATCTGGTCATATGTTAGAAGGAGCTTTAGTAGCAGGTCTATTATCAACTGGAGCAGAAGTAATGCGCCTTGGTGTTATTTCTACACCGGGTGTTGCTTATTTAACAAAGGCGTTAGGTGCACAAGCAGGTGTGATGATTTCTGCATCTCATAATCCGGTACAAGATAACGGAATTAAATTCTTCGGTTCAGACGGTTTTAAATTAACAGATGAGCAAGAAGCAGAAATCGAAGCTTTATTAGACAAAGAAGTTGATGAATTGCCACGTCCAACAGGTACTAACCTTGGACAAGTGAGCGATTACTTTGAAGGTGGACAAAAATATTTACAATACATTAAACAAACTGTAGAAGAAGATTTCTCTGGTTTACATATCGCTTTAGATTGTGCACATGGTGCAACGTCTTCTTTAGCGCCGTACTTATTTGCGGATTTAGAAGCTGATATTTCAACAATGGGAACTTCACCGAATGGTATGAATATTAACGCTGGAGTAGGTTCTACGCATCCTGAAGGCCTAGCAGAATTAGTGAAAGAAAAAGGTGCTGATATCGGTCTTGCTTTTGATGGTGATGGTGACCGTTTAATCGCTGTAGATGAAAAAGGAAACATCGTTGATGGCGATCAAATTATGTTTATTTGTGCGAAGTACATGAAAGAAACTGGCCAACTAAAGCACAATACAGTTGTTTCAACTGTTATGAGTAACTTAGGTTTCTACAAAGCACTTGAAGCAAACAATATTACAAGTGACAAAACTGCAGTTGGTGATCGCTACGTAATGGAAGAAATGAAACGCGGTGGTTACAACTTAGGCGGAGAACAATCAGGTCACATCATCTTACTTGATTACATTACAACTGGTGATGGAATGTTAAGTGCACTTCAACTTGTAAACATCATGAAAATGACGAAAAAGCCATTATCTGAGCTTGCAGGAGAAATGACGAAATTCCCACAATTACTAGTAAATGTTCGTGTAACAGATAAAAAATTAGCATTAGAAAATGAAAAAATTAAAGAAATTATTCGTGTTGTAGAAGAAGAAATGAACGGTGATGGCCGCATTCTTGTTCGTCCATCTGGAACAGAACCGCTTATTCGTGTAATGGCAGAAGCACCGACACAAGAAGTTTGTAATGCATATGTACATCGTATTGTAGAAGTTGTTAAAGCTGAAGTTGGCGCTTAATAATTTGTTGAATTTATTTTAAAAGGAGCACAAGAAGT
Organism: Bacillus cereus group sp. N11; assembly: GCF_016483605.1. Lineage (NCBI taxonomy): Bacteria > Bacillati > Bacillota > Bacilli > Caryophanales > Bacillaceae > Bacillus > Bacillus cereus group sp. N11. The sequence goes on along the minus strand of NZ_JAEHBN010000025.1, from coordinate 60,416 downwards.
GCTCCTTTTTCATATGTTTTAAAGACGATGAAAAAAATTTCATTGACGGTTTATAATGTTTGTTATAAGATTGTCTTGTTCTTTTTCTCAAAGTAAATGTTGTAAATTATAAAAGCGCCAGAACTACAAGTAGTGTAGTTGACGAGGTGGAGTTTTATCGAGATTTCGGCGGATGACTCCCGGTTGTTCATCATAACCGCAAGCTTTTACTTAAATCATTAAGGTGACTTAATGGACAAAGGTGAAAGTGTGATGAGAGAAAAGGAACGGATGAAAACTAGCTGTATAAGTATATACGGACTTAAACCCAATCGAGAGGAAGGTGAAAGCCGTTACAAGCTTACAGGGCTAGCAATATGTAATCCGTTTTTTAGTATAAATAAAAATGGTATCGGACTATGTCGTTACATGTTCGCAGAGCAGTGTAAGCATTTGTAACGGCGACTAAACATGTGTGGAATCGTAGGATTTATTGGAGAACAAGATGCAAAGGAAATTTTATTAAAAGGTTTAGAAAAACTAGAATATCGTGGATATGATTCAGCAGGTATTGCAGTACAAGCAGAGAACGGTGTTGTTGTGTACAAAGAAAAAGGCCGTATTGCAAAACTTCGCGAAATCGTAGATGAGAACGTAGCAGCAAGCGTAGGTATCGGACATACACGCTGGGCTACACACGGTGTTCCAAGTAAGGTAAACGCGCATCCGCATCAAAGTACATCAAAGCGCTTTACACTAGTTCATAACGGTGTAATTGAAAACTATGAATTAGTGAAAAAGGAATATTTACAAGATGTAACGTTCGTAAGTGAAACAGATACAGAAATTATCGTACAGCTTATGGAACAACAAGTGAGCACAGGATTAAGTGTAGAAGAAGCGTTCCGTAATACGCTATCTCTTTTACATGGCTCTTATGCAATCGGATTACTTGATGCTGAAAATCCAAACATGATTTATGTTGCTAAAAACAAAAGCCCGCTATTAGTAGGTGTTGGTGACAACTTTAATGTTGTGGCGAGCGACGCTATGGCGATGTTACAAGTTACAGATCAATTTATTGAGTTAATGGATAAAGAAATCGTAATCGTAACGAAAGAAAGCATTACAATTAAAAACTTACAAGGTGAAACGATTGAACGTGCACCGTTTACAGCGGAATTAGATGCAAGTGACATTGAAAAGGGAACATACCCTCATTTCATGCTTAAAGAAATTGATGAGCAACCACTTGTAATCCGTAATATTATTCAAAAGTATCAAGATGAAAATGGCGAAATTGAATTAGATCAAGATATCCGCAACGCGATTTTAGATAGCGATCGTATTTACATCATTGCATGTGGAACGAGTTATCATGCAGGTCTTGTTGGAAAACAATTTATCGAGAAGTTTGCAAAAACACCAGTTGAAGTACACGTAGCAAGTGAATTCTCTTACAACATGCCATTATTAACAGAAAGACCATTCTTCATTTACATTTCACAAAGTGGTGAAACAGCTGATAGCCGTGCAGTACTTGTGCAAACAAATGAAATGGGTCATAAAGCATTAACAATTACAAACGTACCTGGTTCTACGCTTTCTCGTGAAGCTGACTATACACTTCCACTATACGCTGGACCAGAAATTGCGGTTGCATCAACGAAAGCTTACACAGCACAGCTTGCAGTACTTTCAATCTTAGCGGCTGACATTGCTAAAGCAAAAGGTGAAGTTCTTGATTTCGACTTAACACACGAACTAGGAATTGTAGCAAATGCAATGATAGAACTTTGTGATCAAAAAGAAGAAATGGACGCATTAGCAAAACAATTTTTAGCAACAACGCGTAACTGTTTCTTCATCGGACGTAGCGTAGACTTCTACGTAGGATTAGAAGGTGCGTTAAAACTAAAAGAAATCTCTTACATCCAAGCAGAAGGATTTGCTGGAGGAGAATTAAAACACGGTACAATCGCTTTAATCGAAAATGGTACACCAGTTATCGCACTTGCTACACAAGAGCACGTAAACCTTGGAATTCGCGGTAACGTGAAAGAAGTAGTAGCACGCGGAGCTAACCCATGTATCATCTCAATGAAAGGCTTAGAAATGGAAGGAGACAGCTTCGTATTACCAGCTGTACACGAAGCACTAGCACCGCTAGTAGCAGTTATTCCATTACAACTTATCTCATACTACGCAGCACTTCACCGCGAGTGTGACGTTGATAAGCCACGTAACTTAGCTAAGTCTGTTACGGTTGAGTAGAAGATTGGTAGATTTGAAATAAATTTGTGAAGCCTCACCCCTTTGGATATTTTTATCTAAAGGGGTGTTTTTGTGTCCAAAAGAAAAAGAACATTTAAAATCGATAAGTGGACTGGACTAAAGAGGAGTGAGGAACTAGCAGTGGGGATGGGCAGAACCCTACTAATTAAAGGTTCACTTTATCGAGTTTGGAACGAAACTACTTTTGTTTATCTGAATTTTCTAGTAATATTTTAAGTATTCATGAACAGTTTTCTTTATTACTACAAGAAAAGACGATTGTTATTGCTGAAGGGCTTGGGATGAAACACCTAGCTGATCCAATTGAACGGGAATCTTGGGAGTGTAGATGCATTAATTGACTAGACATGACGAGGGGTGCTTATTAATGAAAGTGAAAGAAAAAACATATTTAAGTATAGAAGAGATTATTTCATTACCGGCCTTATCAAGTACAAATATAAGTGATGATGGCAAAAATGTAGCGTTTGTTAAAAAGAAAGCTAACTGGAAAGACAATACATATAGAAATCATGTATGGATATATGAAAAGGAAAAAGGGAAGAGTTACCCATTAACAATTGGAGATATAGATAGTACATATCCATTATGGTCTCCAGATTCTAAGGGTATCGCATATCTTAGCCCTGTTGGAGATGGGAAAAATCAGATCTTTTTTAAGTCAATAGACGGCTATAGTGAGGTTCAAATTACTGATGAGAAAGAAGGAGTCAGTAATTTCAAATGGGAGCCTACTGGTAAAGGTTTTTATTATATTGCACAGTCAAAAGAATGTGAGGAGATAAAGAAACGTAAGGAACGATATGGAGATTTCCATCATGTAGGTAAGGAACATCAGAATAATTGTTTATACTACATTGAAATAGAAAAAGTGAAACAAAATGATAAACAGGAACGGAAGGTTAGCGGTGTTTATCAACTAACGGACGGTAAGGATTTTTATATACATAACTTTGATATTTCAAATGATGGGAAAAAGGTTGTATGTATGGCTACACCAAGCCTAAACGATTATATGAATGGTGATCTATATATATTAGATGTTGAAGCTGGGGAACTACAAAAGATGAGTATAGATACGTTGTTAGGAGCGAGCATCTGCTTTTCTCCTGAGGGCGATAAAATATGTTACTCAGCAAGCATAAGAGAGAAGGATTACTATAGAAATCATATACAAGATAATACATTAGAGATATATGATATGAATACTGGAGAGGTAATTCAGCCTCTAACAAACTTTGATAGTACGGTTACGCCATTACAGTGGACAGCTAAAGGAATTTTAATTAGATGGCAGGATAAAACGAATTATCGTATTGGATTACTAGCTGAAGATGGCACTGTGGAAGCATTAAGCGACAAGGTAGATGGCTTTATAATGGATGCCTCTATAACAAAGGATGGAAATCATATAACCTATAATAAGGCTATAACAAATGAAACCTTTGAAATCTATTTGGATGATAAAAAAATAACGAATGAAAATAGCTTTTTCGAAGACAAGCTTAAAAGTAATAGGGAAATCATCTCATGGAAAAGTAGTGATGGCCTTGAAATTGAGGGTGTGTTATCAACCCCAGCAGAGTTTGACTCAAATAAAAAATATCCTTTATTAGTAGTAATTCATGGTGGCCCGGCTTGGGCATCCTTTCCGATATTTTCAGACTGCTTCAATGAGAAATATCCGATTGAACAGTTTATCGAAAAAGGCTTTATCGTTTTAGAGCCAAACTACAGAGGAAGCTCAGGTTATGGTAATGAATTCTTAAAAGCAAACTACAGAAAACAGGGAATCGCTGACTATGATGATGTTATATCAGGGGTGGATAAACTAGTTGATCAAGGGATTGTAGATAAAGATACAGTAGGAGTTATGGGATGGAGTAACGGAGGATATATATCAGCTTTCTGTTCTACATTTAGTAGTAGATTTAAAGCTATTTCAGTTGGGGGCGGAATTACGAACTGGGGTACCCATTATGTAAATACAGATATCCCTTACTTTATTAGAATGTATTTAGGAAATACTCCATGGAATGATCCGGAGATCTATACGAAGACATCACCAATGACATATATTAAATCAGCTTGTACGCCTACCTTAATTCAACATGGGGAAAAGGATGCAAGAATTCCAACTACAAATGCATATGAGCTATATGAAGGATTAAGAGATATGGAAGTTGATACAGAATTAATTATATTTAAAGGAATGGCATATAGTTCTGATCAGCCGGGAATGAGAGTAGCTATTATGAAGCAGAACTTGATGTGGTTTTCACATTATATTCTTGGAGAAAGTATGGAGGGCTTTCGTACTATATAATGGATATTCGTACAGGGATTTTTCGTTGTACAATCGGGTCATATTGTTGAAAAAGAGATACAACAAATTATATAATTTGTTGTAAACTGCATGCAAACCATTATGATTATAAGGAAATGTAATTCGGAGGACTAATATGACAGAAAATAAAAATGTGTTACCAGTAGAACAGCGTGAAGAATTATTCAAAGTATTGAAAGCTCGTTTTGAGAAGAATATGAATCGTCATGAAGGTCTTGAATGGGCTAAAGTTGAAGCGAAGCTGGATGTTAATGCTGAGAAATTATGGTCACTTAATGAAATGGAAGTAACTGGCGGTGAGCCGGATGTTGTTGGTTATGATAAAGAGAAGGACGAGTATACTTTCTATGATTGTTCAAAGGAGAGTCCTAAAGGCCGCAGAAGTCTTTGTTATGATCTTGAAGCGTTAGAGTCAAGAAAAAAACATAAACCAGAAAATAATGTCATTGATGTGGCAACTGCTATGGGCATTGAATTATTAACTGAAGAACAATATCGAGATTTGCAACAAATTGGGGATTTCGATATGAAATCATCAAGCTGGGTACAAACGCCTTCAGATATTCGCGAACTCGGTGGCGCTCTATTTTGCGATTATCGCTTTGGACACGTTTTTGTGTACCACAATGGAGCAGATTCCTATTATGCTGCTAGAGGGTTTCGCGGTTCGTTAAGAGTTTAAATTTGGAGTAAGTAAGAAAAGAGCCTATACTTAGGCTCTTTTCTTACTTATATTTTAAAAGTAAACTGTTACTACGCAGTTTTACTTAATTTATATGTTTCGTGGTTGTTTTTCCGGAAAAGTTTAGGGAAAACATAACCGTCTAATCCAATACGTCCAGCATTATGACCTGCAATTAAAATGAACATAGTTAAAACAAGCATGTTTGGGTTTACACTAACAGTTCCACTTAATAAGAATGAAAGATTCATTATGATTCCAAAGAATGCAGCAGTTTTTGTTAATCCACCTAAAATTAAACCTAAACCTACTAAGATTTCTCCCCATTGTACGAAAAAGCTAAATAAGTCTGCGTGCGGAAGAACAAAGTTTTGAAGGAAATCCGCCCACCAGCCTTGTACTGCGGGGTGATCGCCTGATGCTTGGGCGATGGCGCCTTTGAGGAAACCGCTGGCATCAAAAGATTGTCCTAAAACTTTCCCTATTCCAGCAGTGATCCAAGAATATCCTATGTAAAGACGTAAAAGTAATAATATGAAAGTAGCACGTTTATCAGTTCTTAAAAAATTGATAACCATTGAAATCCCTCCAATATTGTATTTACATGTTTATTATATATCCATTGTGAATAAATTCACAATGAAGGAAATGTGAACGAATATATGTTGTGAGTAATTGTTTTATTTTTTGTAACATTTCATCTTTTTTGATAGACTAATAATAGAGATATATCAAAAGGAGGCAAAGACTAGATATGTGGATGAACTTGTAATGATTAGCAATTGGATAGATTATTTTTCTCTCATAAGTGAGGGTTTATTTAGCTATCTGTAAATCATTCAAGGACTGCATATTTGGCGTAGTCATTCCTTCGGTAAGGGTAGGCCTATTATGTATCTATCTTTTTTGTGGGGAAATTTATATCTCTCATATAAAATATGCGTCCTTTAAAATTGGAGGAGTATATGATGAATCAATTAAAAAATAAAGTAGCAGTTGTTACAGGTGTAAGTCGTCTAGACGGTATAGGAGCAGCTATTTGCACAGAGTTAGCAGAGGCTGGATACGATATATTTTTTACGTATTGGACAGCTTACGATAAAGAGATGCCTTGGGGCGTTGAGCAAAATGAACAAATACAATTAAAAGAAGAGCTAATACAAAAAGGTGTTAAAGTATCGAGCATGGAGTTAGATTTAACTCAAAATGATGCACCGAAAGAGCTTATAAATAGGGTTACTGAACAACTAGGCTACCCTCATATATTAATTAATAATGCAGCGTATTCTACGAATAATGATTTCTCTAATTTGTCTGCTGAAGAGCTGGATAAGCATTACATGGTAAATGTTCGTGCGACTACATTGTTAAGTAGTCAATTTGCCCGAGGATTTGATAAGAAATTTGGTGGTAGAATTGTGAATATGACTTCGGGGCAATTTCAAGGGCCTATGGCAGGAGAACTGGCGTATGCAACAACGAAAGGAGCTATTGATGCTCTTACTAGTACGTTGTCAGCAGAAGTAGCCCATTTAGGAATAACAGTGAATGCAATTAACCCAGGTCCAACTAGTACAGGATGGATGACTGAAGAGATAAAGCAAGGATTAAAGCCGATGTTTCCTTTGGGCAGGATTGGTGAGCCAAAGGATGCAGCTAGACTCATAAAGTTTTTAGTAAGTGAAGAAGCAGAGTGGATTACGGGACAAGTGATTCATTCGGAAGGTGGATTTAAAAGGTAAAAAGAAGGCATCTCCTTCCGGTGAGATGCCTTCTTTCTAATCTTTCTTCAATCTTCGTGCAACACCATTCCCTAAAGATTGTAATCCTTGAACGAGGATAATTAAAATAAAGACGGTTGCATACATTACTTCAGGTTCATAGCGTAAATGTCCGAAGCGATATGCCAAGTCCCCTAGCCCGCCAGCGCCTACAAGACCAGCCATCGCTGTTGCGCCAATTAAGCCGATTGTTGCGATCGTTAATCCGAGCACAAGAGATGGACGTGCTTCTTTAACCATGACGTGCCAAATGATTTTTATAGTAGAGACTCCCATTGCTTGGTAAGCTTCAATAACACCACGATCCACTTCTAGTAAAGCTGTCTCCATTAAGCGTGCAATATAAGGAGCTGTGAAGACGACAAGTGGTACGATAACACCTTGCACGCCAATGGATGTTCCCATTAGAAACTTCGTAAAAGGTAAAATGAAGAATAATAGAATGATAAATGGAAGAGAGCGAATGACATTAATAACTGTATTAAGAATAGGATAGATAAGTTTATTTTCTCGCTGTCCACCAGGTCTCGTCAAAACAAGTGTAACGCCGAGCGGTAATGCGATAAGGATAGAGATAAGTAATGAAATAGATGTCATTTGAAATGTTTGAATTGTTGCTTCCCATATGACTTCACCCCATTCATCCAAAAAGGACTTGTTTTCCATAGTCTGTTTTCCCTCCCTCTACGATGATACCTTTCTCTTGTAAGAATGCTAAAGCACGGTTTACTTCATTTTTTTCACCTTGCATATGAACGACAAGTTTCCCATATGCCTCATGCTTTAACTGCGTAATATTACCGGATAAAATATTTGGATATACTTGGTAACGTTTTGTAGCGACAGCTAGTGCTGGTTCTCCTGAAGAACTTCCTATAAAAGAAAGTGTTACAATTTCACCAGTAGTTTGTAGTTCTTTTTGTACTTCTTCTGGAATTTTAGCTGCAAATGCGCTATTTACAAACTTCTTCGTTGTTACATGTTGTGGATTTGTAAAAATGTCTTTCACAGTCCCGCTTTCGACTACAGATCCATGCTCCATAACGGCAACCTGGTCACAAATACGCTGGATGACATTCATTTCATGTGTAATGAGTAAAATCGTAATTCCAATTTCTTCATTAATTTTTAGTAATAAATCAAGAATAGAATCAGTTGTTTCTGGATCTAATGCGCTCGTTGCTTCATCACTTAATAAAACCTCTGGTTCATGTGATAGTGCACGAGCGATGGCAACACGTTGTTTCTGGCCGCCAGAAAGTTCGCTTGGATAAGCATCTTTACGGTTAAAAAGATCCACGATGCATAAATATTTTTCTACTCTTTTTTCAATTTCCTCTTTTGGAATGCCAGCAAGGCGTAACGGCAATGCGATATTTTCATAAACGGTAACAGTTTTAAGTAAATTGAATCCTTGAAAAATCATTCCGATTTTTTGCCTCGCTTTTGCTAGTTCTTTTGTTGATAAAGTGGTTAAGTCTTGGTTGTTTACGATGATGTTTCCTGTCGTTGGTTTTTCTAATAAATTTACACAGCGAATTAATGTGCTTTTACCAGCGCCGCTATACCCAATGATTCCAAATACCTCGCCTTTTTCTACTTTAAGGGAAGTAGACTTAAGAGCCTCAACAGTCCCTTTTTTTGTTGTAAATACTTTGGAGACGTTTTTTAATTCAATCATTATCGTCAGCTCCTACCAAGATGGTAAAACTGAACCATCAAATTTTTTCTCGATAAATTCTTTTACTTCTTTAGATTGATAAGCTTTCTTTAATTTACTTACAACAGCATCATCTTTATTTTCAGTACGAACAACGACCCAGTTCACGTATGGTGAATCTTTTCCTTCGCGGAAAATGGAATCTTTCGCTGGATTTAGTTTTGCACCTAATGCAAAGTTTGTGTTAATTGCAGCTGCTTTCACTTCACTTAATTGCGTTGGTAATTGAGAAGCTTCTAATTCAACAATCTTTAAATTTTTTGGGTTTTCAATTACATCCTTTGCAGTCGCTTTTTCTGTAGCCTTTGGATCAACTTTTAAAACCCCCGCTTTTTCAAATAATTTTAAAGCTCGAAGTTCATTCGTTGGGTCATTTGGTACAGCGATTGCATCGCCCTCTTTTAATTCTTTTACATCTTTTAAGCTTTTAGAATATACGCCCATTGGGAATGTTACTGTTGAAAATACTTCAGTTAATTTCATATTGCGTTCGGCTTTAAATACATCTAAATATGATTTCGTTTGATAGCTATTTACATCAAGACTTTTTTCATCTAACGAAACGTTTGGTGCTACGTAATCATTAAATATTTTTATATCAATGTCGAGACCGTCTTTTGCCGCAACTTCTTTAACCTTCTCAAAAATTTGTTCATGTGGTCCACCTGTTACACCGACAGTAATCTTTTTCTCGTCTAATATTTTTACATCTTTATCTGAATTTGCGCCACATGCGCCTAATAATAGTACCGCTCCGCTTACAATGCTCAATAATACTTTCTTCATCTACAATTCCCCCTTAATATACGTTCCAAAATAAAAAGCACCTCTCAAAATAAGAGAGGTGCCGAATAGACGAAATAGGTTCCTCTCTTATCTTCCAAAACGAAAACTCGTTTTGCAGGAATTAGCACCTTAGCTTATACGTTATAAGCTCGGTTGCCGGGCATCATCGGGCCAGTCCCTCCGCCACTCTTGATAAGAGTATGTATATGTAGTTTTTAAATATGGTACTAATAGTAAATCTAACAAAAGGAATTGTCAATGTTATTTTCTGAATATATTTTATTTTAAGGTAATCGAAACGTTTCCTTTCTTATGGCCCATTTCTACATACGTATGGGCTTCTGCAACTTCTTCTAATCGGTAAGTTCTATCAATAACAGGTTTTAGCTTTTCTGTTTCAACTAGTTGTTTTAGTAGGTTCATATCTTCTTTACTGACCTTTGCCATCATTCCGTTAACAGATACATATTTTCCATTAGGCATTAATGCGTCTGTACAAAGAGACTTTTTATACTTTCCAACTGCATCAAATATAATATCGTAGTGCTCGCCCTGCTTAGCAAAATCTTCTTTCGTATAATCAATTACTTTATCAGCCCCTAAAGATTGCACTAGTTCAAAATTTGAATTACTACAAACAGCTGTAACGGTCGCGCCGAAATATTTAGCAAGTTGTACAGCAGCTGTTCCTACTGATCCAGAGGCGCCGTATATGAGCACTTGTTGTCCTTTTTTTATACGGCCCTTCCTCAGAAAATGCAATGCTGAAGTTCCGCCAAAAGGAATAACGGCAGCTTCTTCATATGTCATATTGGTAGGTTTTAATGCTATTAATCCACTTTCATGCACGCATGTGTATTCGGCATAACCACCAAGGTTTAGTTCTGTTAATGCAAAAACTGGGTCTCCTTTTTTAAATTGAGTTACATCTGTTCCAATTTCTTCGATTTCACCGGATAACTCTACGCCGAGTATAGGTTTTCTCGGTTTTCTAAAACCTAATATGATCCGCATAGGAACCCAAAATAAGAGGGGACTATTAAAGCCACGTATTCTACAATCTCCAGTCGATACACTTGTTGCACGAATTTTAACTAATACTTCGTTCTTTTTAGGTTTAGGTTTTTCTACATTTTGAAGCTGGAGAACGTTTGGTGGTCCATATTGTGTACAAATAATCGCCTTCATAATAACCTCCTGAAATGAGTTGTTATTATTTACATCATATTTAAGATCTTCATTAAACATGTCGCTATATAGAGAATATAGATTAAAAATTATATAGATTTCATAGGAAAAGAGGTGATATTATTTTGGGAAAGGGGGCGACAATATGAAAAAAATTATTTTTGTTTCAAGTTTAGTACTTGCAATCAGTCTAGGGGTAGGGTGTAGTAATGAGAAAACAGCAAAGACGGATGAGCCGAAAAAAGAATCAGTTCAAAAAGAAAAGGAATTAGCAGCGAAGGATGTTTTCAAGAAAACGAACGAAGCTTTTAAAAATGAAGAGCATGTAACGATGACATATGGTGTAGGGGTAAAAGCTGAGGGAACAGAGATGGACATATTAAAGGCTAAGATGCAATTAGAGCCAAAGACAAAGAATTCTCGTTCTGAAATGAATATTTCCGGTACAGATGTTGTAGTGTATACTGTGGATGGTAAAGTTGCTGGTGAGGTAAAAAACCCTAATACAGGAGAAGTTATGACCGTATCAGAGGAGCAATTAAACGCTGGTGGAATGAAAGCGACTCAAGATATTATAGATAAGTTAGAAGTACCGGAAGTAGTTTTAGATAAAATGAAGATGGAGAAAAGCGGAGATAAATATAAACTGAAATTTACATTAAAAGGGCAAGAAACAGAAAGTATGTTAACTAGCATGGATGAAACGCAGAAGAAAATGTTACAAGCACAAAATGCGAAGATAGAAGAAGTGGATGCAGAATATATCATTACAAAAGATTTTAAATATGAATCAGCAAAGATAGACATGATTATGAGTAGTAATGGCAAGGATAAAGCACACATTATTACGAACGCAAAATATACGTCGTACGAAAAGTTTGACCCAATAAAATTGCCAGCAGCAAAGTAACAGTTTTGATGAGGGGGACCTAAAATAAGGACCCTCTTTTTTGTATACTTTCTTCATAGGAAAATAGGTACAATATGAAGAGGAAAAGATGTAGAAGAGGAGAGTGTCATTTGAAAAAAAGAAAGATGATGGTGGTCATTGTAGCTTATACAGTGCTGCTTGCAACATCTGTAAATACATATAAAGAGCAACTAATTCATCCCATTATGAGCGATGTAGGAAAGTTACTTCCAACGAAAATTAAACGTGTTGAACATGCTGAGGATGAAAGTTCATTAAAACAGGTCGTGCAAGATGCAAATGTTTCTGGAGAGAAGATTTCTATTGCAGGTATGCAACATAGCCAAGGCGGACAGACGTACTATCCGAACGGTACGATGCTTGATATGAAAGAGTATAATAAAATATTAGCATTCGATCCAGAGAAGAAGCGGATTACAGTTCAAAGTGGTGTCACGTGGAATGATATCCAGAAGAAAATTAATCCATACGGTCTTGCAGTTCAAGTGATGCAATCTCAAAACATTTTTACTGTTGGTGGTTCATTAAGTGTAAATGTACATGGGCGTGATATTCGTCATGAAGCATTGATTGATACAGTAGAGTCATTTAGATTGTTAATGGCAGATGGCACGGTACGTAATATAAGTAGAGAAGAAAATGCAGAGTTATTTCCATATGTCATCGGTGGTTACGGGTTATTTGGTGTCATTTTAGATGTGACATTAAAGCTAACTGATGATGAATTATATGAAATGCATACGAGAATGATAGACTATAAAGAATACACGTCTTACTTCAAAGAGAAAGTGAAAAAAGAAGAAAATGTTCGTATGCACTTAGCACGTATTTCTGTTGCTCCAAACTCATTTTTAAAAGAGATGTATGTGACGAATTATACATTGACACAAAATCAAAATATGAGAGAAGAGTACAGTGAATTAAAAGAAGAAAATATTATAGCTGCGCCGAAATTTTTGCTTGGATTATCACGTTATAGTGATTGGGGAAAGAATACATTTTGGGATATACAAAGAAGTTATTTTGAACGTACAGATGGACAGTTTGAGACGCGGAATAATGTTATGAGATCAGATAGTGCTTTTATGGAATATGAAAATCCGAACCTTACAGAAGTGCTACAAGAATACTTTGTGCCTATAGATTCCTTCACGGAATATATAGATGATTTACGTGCCGTATTAAGTGAAGAAGAACTGAACTTGCTCAATATTACGATTCGTTACGTGGAAAAGAATGAAAATGCAGTTTTATCCTATGCAAAAGATGATATGTTTGCACTGGTGCTTTTAATTAACCAAGGACGCTCCGAGAGTGAGGTGAAGAAAACAGAGGATGTCATTCGGAAGATGATTGATGTTACTTTAAAACATAACGGTAGTTATTATTTACCGTATTATTCTTATCCAACGAAAGAACAGCTAAAGAAAGCATATCCTCGTATAGAAGAATTTCTTCAGAAGAAGAAGGAAGTGGATCCAGAAGAGAGATTTGTGAATTTATTTTATAGGGAGTATACGAAATGACATATAGAAGATTTGTAGCCTCACAAAGCATCATTATGATGGCAGGAAGTATGGTATTTCCTTTTTACATTTTATTGCTTCGGAATGTTGGAAATAGCTTCTCACAGTTTGGGTGGGCTTATGGCTTATTTGCATTAACTTCAGCACTTGTATATCCGTTAGTAGGGAAGGCGTCTGATAGAGTAGGTGATCAAAAATTATTAATAATATACGCTTGGTCCATGGCGATATTAATGCTTTGTTTTCCAATTGCAACGGAAGTCTGGCATGTGTATATTCTTCAAGTTGTAATGGGAGTTTTAGGTGCTGTGCAGCGTAATACTGAGAAAACGTCGTTAGCACGAAAGGTTGTGCAGGAAAAGGCTGGTTATGAGATTGGAAAATACCATGTGTGGACATCAATTGGAGGCGCAGTAGCGATTATTGTAACGGGGTATTTAGTAGATTTCTTTACGATTGGTACGATTTTTTATATTGCATCTATCTTATATGTAGTAAGTGGAGTTGTATTAAGTAGTAAAAAAATATAACCATTCCTATTTTTACCTAAATACCCTTTGTTTGTTATACTAAAAGGGAAGACAAAAGAAAAGGGGACATTGCCTTTGATGAAATTTTTAGTTTTAGCTATTCTCACTTTGTTTTTGATTCCATGGACAAGAAGCGGTAGTAAACTTCGAGCAGTGGATAAGAAGGGGGATGAGAAGGTTGTAAAGGGTAAGAAATCATCCATTTTAGTTATTCCTGTTTTATTTTGGATAGGTATTGCAATCTATGAATATTTTTGGCTAATTGATGATCGAGCAGATTCGATTCTTACTCATTATTCTGTTGCAGTAGCAATTTTAATTGGGCTTGTTTTATTTTCACAAGATCAGATAGGGAAATTAGAAGGTACATTAAAAGGTCTTCTAATGTTTGTTTTACTTGCAAGTTACGGCTATTTTGGTTATTTGCACGATATAGTAATCACGCAAAAGAAATATGATTCTGTTGTTAAGGTAGAGAAAGATATTTCAGAGCCATTTACTGAAAATGATCAGCCGTTTACAGTGCCGCCAAAGACAGCGGAGAATAAGATGAAAAAAGTATTTGGGGATATTCCGAAAGTAGCTTATTTTGAGCTAGGAGAATTAACGCCACAAATGGTAAACGGTGAGGCTTTATATGTAGCGCCGATTGAAGTTTCAGGGTTTTTTAAAGCACGTAAAGCTGAAACAATTCCAGGGTACGTAACGATGTCAGGTACGAACCCTGATGCCGAAGCGAAACTGCATCTCGGTTATAAGATGAAATACGTGCCAAGCATGTTTTTCGGGAATAATTTAGAGCGTGTCGTACGAAAATCCGAACCAAATTTAATCTTTAAGGGGAAACCTAAATTTGAAGTTGATGATAAAGGGAAACCGTATTATACAATGACATATGGTGAATTTATTTCAGGGAGATCTGGATTTGAGGTAGAGGGTGTTGTTGTAGTAGATGCACAAACAGGTGAAGTGAAAAGATATGATAAAGGAAAGGCACCTAAATTTGTTGATGGTGTATTGAATCATGAGACCGCATCTACATTAAATACGTATTTCGGTAAATATATTCACGGATTTTGGAATACAAAATTCTCGCAAACTGATATGAAGATTCCGACTGAGTGGGGGACGAAAGAAGGAGTGACACCAATCTTCGGTAAGGATGGAACGCTATATTACTTTACTGATTTCACCTCTCCAAAAGAAGGAGTAGATTCTGCGTTAGGTTATTCACTTATTGATGCACGTACAGGTAAGTTGTATTACTATAACGGAAAAGAAGTAAAGGGAATTATGGATGGTTCAGCTGCTTCAGAAGTGGTGGATAATTCCTTTAAAAGAGAGAAATGGCATGGAACGATGCCGGTTATTTATAACGTGTACGGTAAACCTTCTTGGATTGTACCTGTTATTGATGACGGGGGATTAGTACGTGCCCATACTGTCATCTATGCTTCTAATGCGAAAATATTTGCAACAGGTTCGACGCAAAAAGAAGCTCTTGAGAATTATAAAAATGCGCTAAGCGGGAGTGGAGATTCATTTAGACCAACTTCGAGTGGAAAAGAAGCGCAAAAAGAAGGTATTGTACAGCGAGTATATAAAGAAAAATCAGGTGAAAATACAATTGTGTACGTACTGTTAGAAAATGAACAAAAAGTATTTATGATACCTGCGAAAAAATTCCCATATGCTATGTTTACAGAAGTGGGAGATCCAATTCAAATCACATACTTAGATACAGGAGAAGCGATGTCTTCCGTATCTAAATTTACAAATAGCAACTTGAAAAAGTAAAGCGATAGAATTTCTATCGCTTTTTTTACATTATGAAAGAGGAAAATGCGCTATACTTGACGTATGTTTATGTTGTAACTATAATTGTTACGATTCATTATGTATACGAAAGGGTGAATGGAAAAAGTGAATGAAGTTAATCACGAAATATATAAACCTGTAAAGATGAACAGGTTATGGATGATTCTTGTATTAGGAACACTTACGGCAATTGGGCCGTTATCTATTGATATGTATTTGCCTTCGTTACCGAAATTAACGGATGATTTACAAACGGGTGCATCCCTTGCGCAGCTTACGTTGACAGCATGTTTACTTGGGCTTTCAGTAGGACAATTATTTGTCGGTTCAATTAGTGATATTTACGGAAGGCGCAAACCTCTTATTATTGCTCTTATTATTTATGTTGCTTCTTCATTACTTTGTGCTGTAGCACCGTCTATTTGGACTTTAGTGCTTTTACGTTTCTTACAAGGCGCTTCGGGCTCTGCTGGTATCGTTATATCCCGTGCAATGGTAAGAGATATGTACTCAGGTTCTGAAATGACGAAGTTTTTCTCACTACTTATGTTAGTAAACGGAGCAGCACCTATTTTGGCCCCGATTATCGGGGGGCAATTATTACAGTTTACAACGTGGCGTGGTGTCTTTATCGTTCTTGGAGCAATTAGTGTATTTATGTTAATCTCGGCTACTTTCGTATTACGTGAAACATTACCTCCTGAAGAAAGAGAGACAGGTGGTTTGTCAGGAACATTGGCGACATACGGAAAGCTTCTGAAAGATCGCTTGTTTATGGGATATGCATTGTCACAAGGATTAGTAACAGCGGCAATGTTTGCCTACATTTCGGGATCACCATTTGTGTTGCAAAATATATACGGGGCATCACCACAGCAGTTTAGTTTATTCTTTGCGATTAACGGTATCGGTATTATTATTGCCAGCCAAGTTACTGGTCGTTTAGCAGGAAAAGTGAATGAGAAAACATTATTTGTTTCCGGTATTATTATCGCCGCTGTTGGTGGCTTATCTCTACTACTTACAATCGTATTAGGAATAGGTTTCATTGGTGTTTTATGCTCGTTATTCCTTGTTGTATCAAGTGTTGGGGTTGTATCGACAACCGGCTTCTCGTTAGCAATGAGAAATCAAAAACAAGCGGCAGGAACAGCATCAGCTTTACTAGGCTTATTACAGTTTATTTCAGGGGCACTTGTTGCACCATTAGTAGGTATTGGTGGAAGTAATACGGCATTGCCGATGGGTATTGTGATAGCTCTTTGTGAAATTGGTGCTGTATTATGTTATGTATTTATGGCCAGAAGAAGTGAAAAGCAGTTTGAACTGCAACAAAGACAAAATTTAGAAGCTTAAATTATAAAAAAGAGTTGATTCAAATATTTTTGAATCAACTCTTTTTTCATTTCTTTGAAATAACTCATACAGCTTTGTAAGGTGATGCAAAAGTTATTTGCATAAAGTGACGATACTGTGACAAAAATGTTGGTATATATATTAAGGTATCCTCTTAAGTGTAAAAAGTAGGGCGTTCTCGGTATAATAACAAGTGGAGATAAAAGAAACTATAGATAGAAGTAGATGTAGATAAAAGGAGAAAAAGAGATGAAGAAGGTTTTGGGTATTGCTGTAATGGGAAGTATGATTCTGCTAGCGGGATGTAATGGAAATAAAGATACGAAAGAACCGAAAGAGAAGGTAGAGCAATCTACAGAACAAACAGAAGAGATGAAAGAATACCTTGCAGTACATGAAAAATATGATATAAAAATGAATAAAGAAATCAATAAAGCACTGCAGTTATTTGAAGTGGCAAAGGAAAAGGGCGGTAAGGAAATAACGAATGCTACATATAAAGAAGATGTGCAAAAAGTAACAACGAGCATGTTAGAAGATATTGATAATATACGTAAAGAAATTCATGTTCCGAAGTCGAAAGAGCAAGAACATGAGGTATATGTTGGTTTCTTGAATGAATCGGAACAAGCGATGAAAAAATTACAGAAGTTAGCTAAAGAAGAAGATTCATCATTAATTCGTGATATAGAAATTAATTTTGCAACAGCATCGACATACTATAAACGTTTTCAAACAGAAACGAAAAAATAACCTTGCACATGCAAGGTTATTTTTTCTTCTTACCATCACCATCTTCATCTTCGTATACTAACACTTTCTGCTCTTCGTGAAATTCGGAAATAGTTTGTCCGGTAATATTATCGAAGGGTGTGTAAAAAGAAGTAACGCTTTTCTTTTTAATGAAAAGTTTATAAAATCCAATGATAACAAGTATGACAATTGTTAATGGCAGTCCTATAGTTGCTAGAAGTAAGGGATCCATCATATAGCTCCTTTAATATCATTTCTTTATATTATAAACAAAAAACTGCGATTTAGATAAATGGCCTCATTAAAAACTGATTTTTCTAAATATATCCAATTTGATTGACTTTTCATTTTTTCAGAATTATAATTCGAAATATACAATTTGAACCAAATAATAATATAGCAATTTACTTATCCAGAGAGGTAGAGGGACTGGCCCTATGACACCTCAGCAGCGGGTTCTGTAATAGGAACACCGTGCTAATTCCAGCAAGCAAGTCTTGAAAGATAAGTGATGGGCCTTTGTTTATTAAGCCTTGATCTTATTTTTTAAGATCAAGGCTTTTTGTATTCTAAAAAGAGAAAAGGGAGTAATGGAAAAAGTACGTTCATAAAACTAAGTAAATATATATGTTTAGGGGGTTATTGAAGTGTATGTAATTAAAAAATTATCAGTTATGGTGTTCACGCTATGGGTTATTACGACAGTGACATTTCTAATTATGCATATTATTCCGGGGGATCCATTTTCATCAGATGCAAAAATCTTTCCTGAAGAAGTGATTCAAAACATGAGAGCGAAGTATCACCTTGATGAACCGTTATGGAATCAATATGTTGCTTATTTAGACGGTGTAGTTCATTTTGATTTTGGTGAATCTGTTCAATCAACCGGGCAAGGTGTATCAGAAATTATAACAACTGGCTTTGGTCCATCAGCAATTATTGGTCTACAAGCACTTGTTATTTCGTTGTTAGTCGGAATTGCTGCAGGTACATTTGCTGCTCTATATCATGGGAAAGTAATTGACTATAGTGTGAGTTTGCTCGCAATTCTCGGTATTTCTATTCCAAGTTTTATTTTAGCACCACTATTTATACAAGTATTCGCTATTCAATTTGAGCTTTTACCAGTAGCGTCTTGGGGAACATTCGAACATACCGTATTACCATCTTTCGCATTGGCGTTAGGTCCAATTGCGGTTATTACAAGGTTTGTTCGTTCTAATATGATCGAAGTATTGCAGAGTGATTATATTAAGCTAGCAAGAGCGAAAGGCATACCAATTAAGAAGATTATTATAAGACATGCTCTTCGAAATGCGATTGTTCCAGTACTTACATTTGTTGGACCGTTAATGGCTGGACTTTTAACAGGGACTTTCGTTATTGAAAAAATCTTTTCAATTCCTGGCCTAGGAAAATATTTTGTAGATAGTATTTTTAACCGAGACTATCCGGTGATTATGGGAACAACAATTTTCTATAGTGCATTATTAATTACTTGTATTTTCATTACAGATATTATTCACCGCATTGTTGATCCACGTATTCGTTCTATTACATAAGGAGGGGGGATATTTAAATGGGAGCTTATGAAATTAATGAACAGTTATTAACGAAAGAAGAGAAAAAAGAATTAACGATAAATAAAAATCAGCAAACGATTAGCAGAAAGAAAGAAGTGTTTCGTAAGTTTATATCGAATCCAATCGCAGTTTTAGGAACAGTGACGTTATTGCTAATTATTGTTTTCTCGCTTATTGGCGAAAGTTTAACTTCATTTACTGCGAGTGAACAAGTAAAAGAGGCAACAAATTTACCGCCGAGTAGTGAACATTGGTTTGGAACAGATGATCTAGGGAGAGATATTTGGGCACGTACTTGGGCTGGTGGGAAGATTTCACTAACAGTTGGATTAGTAGCAGCTGCCCTCGATATAGGGATTGGTGTACTGATTGGTGGATTTAGTGGATATGTGAGAGGGCGTAATCGCCTTGGAACGTTAATTGATGAGTGGATTATAAGAGGAATTGAAGTATTATATGGCATCCCATATTTACTAATTGTTATTTTACTATTAATTGTTATGAAACCAGGTCTTTTCACCATTATTATCGCCCTTGCATTAACGGGATGGATTGGAATGGCTCGTCTCATTCGAGCACAAGTATTGTCTTTAAAACAACGAGAGTTTGTTATTGCAGCAGAGCGATTAGGTACATCACATATGAAAATTATATATGGGCATTTAATTCCGAATTTAACAGGGATTATTATCGTCAATTTATCATTTACAATTCCAGCAGCTATTTTTTCAGAATCATTTTTAAGCTTTATAGGACTTGGGGTACAATCACCAGCGGCAAGTTGGGGGACGATGACGAATGATGCACTCGGGACATTATTGAGCGGAGAATGGTGGCAGCTATTTTTCCCGGCAATCATGATTGCACTCATTATGTTCGCATTTAATGCAATTGGTGATGGTTTGCAAGATGCAATTGATCCAAAAATCGTAAAACGGAATCGAAAGGAGAAAAAACATGGGACAGCTCTTATCTTTAGAAAACGTAACGTTAGCTGTTGAAAAAGAGAATAGTAAGCAAGCAATTGTGAAACATGTTTCCTTTTCTATTAACGAAGGTGAAATAGTTGCACTTGTAGGAGAAAGTGGTTCAGGAAAAAGTATTACAGCACAATCCATTATCGGCTTGAATCAAGAATCAATTCATATCGATGATGGAAATGTATCTTTCCAATCAAAGGAATTAACGAATTTACAAGAATTAGAATGGAATCAAATTCGCGGAAAAGATATTTCCTTTATATTTCAAGATCCGCTTTCATCTTTAAACCCAACGATGAAGGTAGGCAAACAAATTACAGAAGTAATTTTGCAACATGGGAAAAAATCGAAAAGAGAAGCAAAGGGAATTGCGATTAACTTGCTAAAAGATTTAGGGATACATGAAGCAGAGAAACGCTTTGAGCAATACCCACATCAATTAAGTGGGGGGATGAGGCAACGTATTTGCTTAGCAATTGCATTTGCTTGTCATCCAAAGCTTGTAATTGCAGACGAGCCGACAACAGCGTTAGATGTAACGATTCAGAAACAAATTATGGGGCTATTAAAAAAAAGAAAAGAAAAACAAAATACGAGTATTTTATTAATTACACATGATTTGGCACTTGTACGTGAAGTAGCTGATCGAGTAGTTGTTATGTACGGGGGACGTGTCGTTGAAAAAGGAACGATACAGGAGGTAATAGGTTCTCCTAAACATCCATATACGAAAAGCTTATTACAAGCAATTCCGAATATGGATGACTCCGAAAAGGTATTACGTGCTATAGAAGGAACGACACCTTCCATTGAAACATTAAATAGCTTTGGTTGTCCTTTTGTAAATCGTTGCCCAGTAGCGATAAAAGAATGTATTCATCGTTTCCCAGAGAGAACAACATATTCTAAGGAGCATAGTTCACATTGTTGGCAGCATGTTCTAGAGCATAATAAAGCGAAATCAAAAGAGAAGGTGAATGCCTCATGACGACAGATTTAATTACTGTAAAGCAAGTAACGAAAACATATGGAAGTAAAAGTAAAGAAATCACAGCGTTAAAAGACATATCACTTTCTATCCCGAAAGGAACAACACTTGGCATTATTGGTGAAAGTGGTTCAGGAAAAACAACACTTGGAAAGCTCATAGCGGGGATTGAGAGTCCAACGTCTGGTGAAATTAATTATAACGGTCAAGTTGTTCACACGCTGAAGTCAGCTCATAAGCGAGATTTTTTACAGAAAGTACAGTTCATTTTTCAAGATTCCACAGCTGCATTAAATCCGCGCTGGAAAGTACGCGATAGTGTAACGGAAGGTTATATTTCATTCGGTTTAGGTGATAAAGGGCTGAAGGATAAAGTAGCAGGTGATGCGCTAGAGCGTGTTGGATTAGATAGAAGATATATTGATCGATATCCGCATGAATTTAGCGGAGGACAACGTCAACGTATCGCTATTGCAAGAGCGTTATTGTGTGAGCCAGAAGCATTGATTCTTGATGAACCAATTTCAGCATTAGACGTTTCATTGCAAATTCAAATTGTACATCTGTTGCAAAAAATTCAAAAGGAACAAGGCTATACATATTTGTTTATCGCACATGATTTACCGATGGTTCACTATTTATGTGAAAAAGTGGCTGTTTTATATAAAGGAGAACTTGTTGAATTTGGAAATACGGACGAAGTATTCCGTAATCCACAACATTCTTATACAAAAACATTATTAGCATCAACACCAAAAATTTTAGGCTAAAGGAGAATGTAGGATGAAGAAGTTTTTACTGTTTGTCATTATGACCGTTTTAGCAATTACTTCTGTCGCATGCGGTAAGAAAGAGACGCAAAAGGCGAGTGCTGGTAAGGGAGAAGGAGATCGATTAGTAACGAATATTAGTAGTGATCCGTATACCCTTGATTCTGCCATTGCGACAGATAGCACGTCAGGTTATGTAATTGGACAGTTGTTTTCAAGTTTATATACACAAGATAGTGATGGGAAATATCAAAATGAATTAGCGGAGAAAGAAGAAGTAAATGCTGATGGAACTGAGTATACAATTCATTTAAAGAAAGATATTAAATGGTCAGATGGTTCTCCTATTATAGCAAATGATTTTGAATTTGCATGGAAGCGATTATTAAATCCGAAAACGGGTTCTATGAATGCGACAGAAATGTATTTTATTAAAGGGGCAGAGGCATACAATACTGGAAAAGGTGAAGAGGGACAAGTTGGTATTCAAGTCGTTGATCCTCAAACATTAAAGGTAACTCTTGAACATCCAGTTGCTTCTATTAAACAAAAATTAGCAAGCTCACTATTTATTCCATTATCTAAAAATTCAATTGATGATAATAATAAATTAAAAACAGATCCAAAAGAGTTAATTACGAATGGGCCATTCACGTTAAAAGAGTGGAAGCATAACCAGGCAATTACAGTACAAAAAAATAAAGAATTCTACGATAAAAAGGTAACTCTAAAAGAAATTGAGTTTCGTATTATTCCAGACTCTAAAACAGCGTATCAATTATTTAAATCAAAAGAATTAGATTTACTAAGTAGCTTACCACAAGAGATGATTGAAAAAGAAAAAGGAAATAAAGAATATAAGCGTGTTGCAGGATTCTCATCTTATATTTACTCGTTTAACGTAGAAAAAGAGCCGTTTACAAATGCGAAGGTACGTAAAGCATTTTCATTAGCGGTTGATCGCAAATTTATCGTTGAAAAATTGTATAAAAATAATGCGCAAGAAGCATATGCATTCGTTCCAGAAGGAGCAAAAACACAAAGTGGCCGTGATTTCCGTAAAGAAAAAGGTGATTACGTTAAATTTGATCCAGCAGAAGCGAAAAAATTATTAGAAGAAGGTATGAAAGAACAAGGATGGTCTACAATACCTGAAGTAACATTAAAATTCACTACAGATACACAACATAAAAAAGTAGCAGAAGCAATGCAAGAAATGTTTAAGAAAAATCTTGGAGTAGATATTAAATTAGAAAATAAAGAGTGGAAGAGTTACATCGACACATACAAGCAAAGTGATTTCCAATTAGCTTATATGGGATGGGGCGGCTCTTTATTAGATCCAATTACTAAACTAGATTTATATGCAGGTGATGGTCCGAATAACTATGCAAAATGGCATAATAAAGAATTTGACGCTTTAATAAAAGAAGCAAAAGTTGAACAAAACGAAGATAAGCGTTTTGAATTATTGCATAAAGCGGAAGATATTATGTTTACAGATTCACCATTAATCCCAATTATTTTCCCAAGTGCCTCATATTTACAAAAACCATCAGTATCCGGTGTCCAATTCATTATCGGTTCTAGTCCAGAACTAAGGTACGCAAAAATTAAAAAATAAAGAAGTAGGCAACCGCCTACTTCTTTATTTTATTTCTCTTTTATATTCTTTTTTCGTTCCATCAGAGAAGACAACTTCTAAATCGAATTTTTGATAGTCTTTATCAAGTTTGAACACGTTCACTACTTGATCGATTACTTCTTGGTCAGCAGTATCTTTATCAAATTTTAATTCTTGTAGAAGTGGGCTTAATTTTGTGATAGCCTCGTCTCCTGTTAATTTTACATCTGCTTTATGATCTTCAATTTTTGCTTCCATTTTCTTATCAGCTGCTACATTTTTATAGTCTGCTTCGTAGTCTTTCTTTGTATCTTGGTAGTCTGCCTTTAAATCGAATTCATTGAAGTTTAGTTTTAAATCTGCAGGAGCTTCATTTTTTGCTTCTTCAGTCGTCTTTTTATTAGAAGTTGTGTCTTCTTTTGCAGGAGCTTTACATCCTGTTAATGCAGGTACTAGCATAAGAGCTAATAAAACTGATAGTAGAATTCTCATTATAAATTCCTCCTTATGTAAATTCGTTCTATACAAGTTTTTCCCAAAAACATGTAATTATGTATGTGTTGAAAATAAATTATTATCCTGCAGTCATAAGGGCTAATCCGCAATTTAAATCAAAAACGATTTGTATGTATATGGTAAATTGAAGTTGTGAGGGAGGGACTAAAATGCATGAAGAATATAAAGAGATAATAAAAAAATCAATTGAATATATAGAGAATCACTTACATGAGGAGCTTACAACAGAAAGAGTGGCATCTCACAGTGCAGTATCGATGTACCATTTTCATCGCATCTTTCAAAGATATGTTGGGATGAGTGTAACGGATTATGTTCGTAAGAGAAGATTAACTCATGCTGCACAAGATTTGGTATCGACTGAAAGAGCAGTCATTAATATTGCAGTGCAATACGGTTTTTCCTCACAAGAGGCATTTACTAGAGCTTTTAAAAGAATGTTTCAATTACCACCAAAAAAATATCGAAAGTATTTCCAGTCATTTTATATAGAAAGAGAGGGGATTTCAATGGAAAAAGGTATACCGGAAGGATGGCTATTAAGTGGAAGTCATCCCGCTGAATATGAGATGGGTTTAGATTATGAAATTGCCCATCAAGGAAAAGTATCTGCATATATAAAAGCAAAAGAGAACGTTACGCACGGAGGATTTTCAACATTAATGCAAATGTTTCGAGCGGATAACTATGTAGGTAAGAGATTACGTTTAACAGCATTTATTAAGAGTGAGAATGTAAAGGATTGGGCAGGATTGTGGATGCGAGTAGATGGAAAAAATACGGAGCCGATTGC
Organism: Bacillus cereus group sp. N11; assembly: GCF_016483605.1. Lineage (NCBI taxonomy): Bacteria > Bacillati > Bacillota > Bacilli > Caryophanales > Bacillaceae > Bacillus > Bacillus cereus group sp. N11. The sequence continues at coordinate 35,467 of NZ_JAEHBN010000025.1, read as the reverse complement.
TATGGATAACATGCAAAATCGTCCAATTAAAAATACGAATAACTGGCAATCGTACTCGGTTGTACTAGATATAAAAGAAGAAGCACTTGGTATTGCATTTGGTGTTTTATTATCAGGAGAAGGTTGTGTCTGGCTAGATAGTATTCGATTTGATGAAGTAGATGAAAAAATTCCTACAACAGATTGGGCAGAGAACTTTTATGAAACACTCTTAGAAGAACCGGTGAATCTACAATTTGAAGAAGTAGAAAAATAAAAAACAAGGAGAAAAGATATGCTCAAATATGTAAAACTAATAAGTATTAGTTTAGTAATATCGTCTTGCATTATGGGAATTAACTATTTAGTTAGCTATATTTGGTCAGGGCATACACCTTCTTTGACATGGAAAACATATTTGATGTTTTTGTTTATATTTATGATGAGTTTTAGTTCAATGCAAAAAGAAGGGGAAGAGGATTATTGACAATTGTTAGAAAAGTTATATAATCTAAATGTAAGTGATCACTTGCATGAGGAAGAGAGGATTTTATGGCGCGCTCAAAGACAGCAGAAAAAATTATTCAAGCAGCGATTGAACTAGTGAAAGAAAAAGGATATACAGCAGCGACAACAAAAGAAATTGCAATGCGTGCTGGTGTTAATGAAGTAACGATATTCCGCAATTTTAAAAGTAAGAAGGGTGTTATTGAAGCGGCGGTTGCTGAATTTTCATATGTACCGCATTTAAAACAGTTTTTACAAACAGAAATTGTGTGGGAATTAGAAACGGATTTGAAAAATTTAGCAAGGCATTATCATAATTTTTTAGATGGGGTAAAAGATATTATTGCTATTGGTATACGTGAGGCTGGAGAATTTCCTGAATTAGACGGGGAAATTGCTAAAATACCACAAGGACTAAAAGAAGAATTAAGTATCTATTTTGCAAAAATGCAGGAAAAAGGAAACATTATTGATACGAATATTGAAGCGCAAGTAATGAACTTTATCTGGATCAATTTTGGATATTTCTTATCTAAATTACGTTTTGCCGATCGCCTGACAGAAGTTGATGATGAGAAATTTATTGAAAATAATATTGTTTTATATGCTAGGGCATTAAGACCCTAGTATTTATTTAAAATAAAATGCAAGCATGTACTTGCTTGCTGAATAGGAGAGTGAGAAGATGGAAGCGTTAAAACAATTTTTAAAACGACCTGGTACGTATGTAGGAATGGTAGTGGCATTATCGTTCCAACTTATTTTCTTTTGTGTTTGGTTAACGGCGTATGATGGAGTGAATGAAAGAGCTGATCAAATGCGTATCGCTATTGTGAATGAAGATGTCAATATAGGTAGTAAAATAGCAGAAGGCTTACAGAGAAATTTACCATTTCAAGTGAAAGCAGAACGGTCTGTGGAAAAAGCAACCAAAGAAATGAATGACCATGTGTACGATATGATCATTGAAATTCCAGCTTCTTTTTCAAAAGATATAAATGGAACAGGAAAGACAAATTTACACTTCCATATTAATCAAGCGAATGCCATGATGGCCAAGCAAATGATGGAAGGAGCTGCAAAACAAATTCGAGATAATGTAAATAAAGAGATAGCAAATTATAAGAAACAAGCGATTGTTGGAAAGCTACAAGCCGTAGGACCTGAGAATGTAGAAGTGATAAAAGGGTTAACCGAAGATTCAATTGGTTTTACAGTTCATAAGGTAAATGATGCAAAAGGATTTTCAGTGAATATGGTACCGCTAATGATCGTATTAGCCTCATTTGTAGGAGCAATAATTATGAGTATGGAACTATCAAAAGTTGCAAAAGAAGTAAAGGTTGGTTGGAGTAATTTCTTATCACGACAAATCATTAACGGTACAGTATCAATTTTGCTGGCATGTATTACAATTGGTTTGATGAAAGGGTTCCAAATCGAAATGCACGAAACGGTATGGAGTGTATGGATATTTCAAGCGATAGTTTTCTTTGCATTTCTTTCATTAACACAAATGTTTCTAACTGTGCTTGGAAATGCAGGTATGATTTTTAATATTATCTCGCTATCGTTCCAACTTGTAAGTTCGGGTGTAATCGTACCACATGAGATGCTTTCTAAAACATATCAAACAATTGGTGAATTATTTCCCGCAACATATGCAGCGAATGGCTATTATACAATAATATTTGGAGGAGTTAGTTTAGAGAGAAATATTATTTCATTATTAGTTATTGTATTGGTTACACAATCAGTAGCAGTGATGACTTTAGCTATAAAAGGAATGGTAAAGGAAAGAAGAAGCTCTTTAGTTAAAGAAGCATAAAATAAAAAGGTATCCTCAATTGGATACCTTTTTATTAGCACTTATTATTTTGTAACTTCTGTCCACTTGTAGTTAAACTCACCACCGAAGTCAGTTGTTACAAGTCCTTTAATGAAAGAGCGTTGTAAGTAAGAACGACCTTGTTGGTATAAAGGAGCGACAGCACCGTCTTGTAATAGAATTTTTTCAGCTTGCTGCATTGCTTCAAAGCGTGCCTTTTCATCACCAGCTAAATCTGTTTTTACTTTATGAATTAGCTCGTCGTACTCTTTGTTAGAGTATTTATCAAAGTTATAAGCACTATCTGTTGTGAATAAATCTAAGAATGTAATAGGATCAGCGAAGTCAGGGCCCCAGCCATCAATACCGATTTCGTAGTCACCACTTAATAGTAGTTTCAACTGTTGTTTACGTGGTTGTGGTTTTAAATTCACTGTTAATCCATCTAAGTTCTTTTCTAGTTCACCTTTTAAATATTCACCAGTCTTTTTAGCTAAAGCATTATCACTTGTTAAGAGTTCAATTGTTACTTTGTCAGTACCAAGTTCTTGCTTCGCTTTTTTCCAGTTTTCTTTCGCTGTTTTCACATCATCCTTGACTAGATTTCCATTTTCTTTACGGAAGTCATTGCCTTCTGGACTCTTTGCAAATTTCGCAGGAACCATTCCTTCAGCTGGAACAGCGCCGTTATTTAAAATTGTTTCTACGTATGCCTTTTTATTCATTGCTCCGTTAATAGCAAGGCGTACATGTTGATTTTTTAATGTTTCATTTTTTTGATTTAGTCGTAAAAACTGAATACCAACTTCAGCGCGTTCTTTGAAGTTTGGATCGCCCTTATATTTATCAACAAACTCTGCAGTTAAAGCAACACGATCAATTTGTCCTGAATCATATAAGTTAACTTCTGTAGACTTATCTTTAACGACATTGAAGTTGATTTCTTCTAATTTTACAGTTTTAGCATCCCAATAGTTAGGATTCTTCTTCAATTGGAAGCTTTGTTCATGCTTCCAGTTATCTAATGTGAAAGCACCGTTGTAAATTAAATGATTTGTTTCTAAACCGTATTTATCGCCTTGAGACTTTAAGTACTCTTCATTAATTGGTAAGAATGTTGAGAATGTCGTTAAGCTTAAGAAGTAGGGAACAGGACGGTCTAGTTGTACTTCTAAAGTTTTGTCATCAACAGCTTTAATACCTAATTGATCAACCGGTAATTGTTTTTGGTTTATTTGTTTCGCATTCTGTATATCGAAGAATAAGAATGCATATTCAGCAGCTGTTTCAGGATTTACGGCACGTTGCCAAGCGAAGGCGAAGTCTTTTGCTGTAACAGGAGTACCGTTTGACCATTTCGAATCACGAAGATGGAATGTATATTTTGTTTTATCAGGACTAACGTCAACCGACTCAGCGACACCAGGAATTGGTTTATTATCTTCGCCCATTGCATATAAACCTTCAAAAACATTTCGCATTACGTTCATGGATTCCCCATCCGTTGCTTTTGCAACATCCATTGTTGGAATTTCTGAAGCAAATGATAAGTTAATTGCTTGTTTATCAGGTGCTTTATCGTTTGCTTTTGCACCGCTTGCATTATTTTTATTTCCCCCACAAGCAGTTAGTAGTAGACTTGCCCCTAAAACAGATGCCACAACAGGTACAACTTTTTTCTTCATTGTTCGTTCCTCCCTAAATGTGTTGTTCATAACGTCATAATGTCCATGTCTTGAAGTAGCTATAGAAAGAGAAAAAACCTAGTATAAATATTTGTTTATAGGTAATCATGTGTTCTATATGTATATACATGTTGAATTATAATGTATCGTTATATGTTTCAATGTAGTAGACATTATATTTTGATGGTTAAATATTTCGTTTCTTTGATTATTTAGAATATTAACACCAGAAAGAACTATATGTCAATAATAAAAACAAAGTGTTAATTTCTTGGAATAATATATCAAAAAAGTAGATTCACTCATATTAAGGAATCTACTTTTAATATATTTTGTCAAAAAAACAATGGGAGTTGATGGAAATACGTTGTTTAAAGTTTCACTTTATTTTTCAATTTTTGCCCATTTGAAGTTTAATTGACCTGCAAAGTCTACTTGTACAATGCCTTTCACATAAGATTTCTCTAAATAAGATTCGCCTTTTTGGTAAAGAGGAGCAATAACAGAGTCTTTAAATAATATTTTCTCTGATGCAAGTAATGCATCAAAGCGGGCTTTTTCATCACCAGCTAAAGTAGTTTTCACCTTTTCAATTGCTTCGTCGAACTCTTTATTAGAGTAATGATCTAAGTTGTAAGGGTTATTCGTTGTAAACAATTCAAGGAATGTAATTGGATCAGCAAAGTCAGGGCTCCAACCATCAATTCCGATTTCGTAGTCACCTTTTAATAAGAGTGAAACTTGTTGTTTACGTGGTTGCGGTTTTATATTTACTGTTAAGCCCTCTAAATTCTTTTCTAATTGACCTTTTAGAAACTCACCAGTCTTCTTCTCAAGGTCACCGTCACTTGTTAATAATTCTAATGTTATCTTTTCAGAACCTAGTTCTTTTTTTGCTTTTTTCCATAATTCTTGTGCAGATTTCGTATCAACTTTTGTTAAATCGCCGTTTGTAGCACGGAAGTCTTTTCCATCAGGACCTTTTGCAAAGTTTTTTGGCACAAGACCAAAGGTTGGTGTAGAGCCATCATTTAATAACGTATTGACAAAGGACTTTCGATCAATCGTTTGATCAATTGCTTGGCGTGCAGAAACGTTTTGAAGTACTTTGTTTTGTTGATTCATACGTAAAAATTGTACCCCTACGTTCGGACGTTCTTTAAAATTAGCATCCTTTTTATATTTATCAACGAAGTCAGATGTTAGTTTTATACGGTCTAATTGTTTAGATTCGAATAAATTTACTTCTGTTGATTTTTCTTTTACGATGTTGAAATTGATTTCTTCGATTTTGACAGTATCTTTATCCCAGTAGGTAGGGTTTTTCTTAAATTTAAAGCTTTGTTCATGCTTCCAATCACTTAGTGTAAAAGCTCCGTTATACAAAATTGTATTATCTTCTAAAGCGTACTTATCACCTTGTGTTTTAAAGAATTCCTCGCTAATTGGTAGAAATGTTGGGAACGCCGTTAAGCTAATAAAGTACGGAACAGGACGCTCTAATTCTACCTCAAACGTATGGTCATCAATTGCTTTTACACCAAGTTGATCGGCTGGAAGCTCTTTGTTGTTAATTTGTTTTGCGTTTTTAATATCAAAGAATAAAAATGCATATTCAGAGGCTGTTGCTGGGTCAACAGCTCTTTGCCAAGCGAAGACGAAATCTTTCGCTGTAACAGGAGTACCGTTTGACCATTTTGAATCTCGCAGGTGGAATGTGTACTTCGTTTTATCGCCACTTACTTCATGGGATTTTGCAACGCCAGGGACAGGTTTGTTACCTTCACCAAGATTATACAAACCTTCAAATACGTTTCTCATTACTTGACCGGAATCAGTATCTGTAGCACGAGCTGTATCCATTGTTCGTATTTCAGAAGGTGAAGATAAGTTTAAAACCTGTTTACTAGGTGCCTCGTCTTTTGCATTTGCTCCGCTAGCTTCGTTTTTATAACTACCGCAACCAGTTAATAAAATACTTACTCCTACAACTGATGCGATACCGGGTACAAACTTCTTTTTCATTTGATTTTCCTCCTAAATAATTAATAAGATTGGATGATGATGAGGGAAATGAAAAATAAAAAATCCCTCTTTTCTGATTAAGAAAGAGGGATTTTCACATACAAGTTATGTACCCGTATATAAACGAAGTCCCTCATTCTATCTTTCAAGCATAAAGCTTGCAGGAAGTGGCACAGTATTCAAAATGAACCTGCTGCCGAGGTTTCAAAGGGCCAGTCCCTCCACCTCTCTTGATACAATGAGTAAACGAATAAATTTTATTAATTTTTGTGTTTCTTTGATAATTCAAAATCTTACACCTTGGATAATGAAGTGTCAATCAAATGGAATATAGTTTAAATTTTCAGTTTTTTAAAGTGAAAAAAACCACTGCACATGGCAGTGGTTTTTCTACTAGAAGTTAAAGTTATCTGGATCTGGACCGACGCGATGATTTTCATTCAAAGCTTGAATTGCTTTCATATCATCCGAGCTTAATTCAAAATCGAAGATGTTTGCATTTTCAATAATGCGGTGCTCTTTAATTGATTTAGGAATCGTTACAACTTCATTTTGTAAATCCCAGCGTAAAATAACTTGTGCAGTTGATTTACTATATTTTGTCGCAATTTCTTGTAATGTTGGATGATCCAGTAGTTGTCCTTGCATTAATGGTGACCAAGCCTCGAGCTGGATGTTATGTTCTTTACAGAAAGCATGTAATTCTTCTTGTGCTAAACGAGGGTGGTATTCCACTTGGTTGACCATTGGCTTAATTTCAGCAATTTCAAATACGTCTTGTAAGTGGTGAATGTGGAAATTACTCACACCGATAGCACGAACGCGACCATCTTTATAAAGCTTTTCTAACGCTTTCCATGATTCAGTATATTTCTCTTTTACAGGCCAATGTACTAAATATAAATCTAAATATTCTAGGCCTAATTTCTCTAATGTAGTTTCAAATGCTTGAAGTGTTGTTTCATAACCTTGATCGCTATTCCATACTTTTGAAGTGATAAATAGCTCTTCACGAGGAATACCAGATTCGCGAATTGCTTGACCAACGCCTTCTTCATTTTGATAGATTGCTGCAGTATCGATGCTGCGGTATCCGTTTTTAATAGCTGCTTTTACAGAATCAATTACTTCTGATCCGTCCTCTACTTTAAACACACCTAAACCGAACCAAGGCATTTTTACACCATTATGTAATGTTGTATAGTCTTTTAAACTTGTTAAATTCATATTATTTCCCCCTAGCTTTTTTATTTGTTGCTTCAACTGCTTGTTGAATGACTTCTGAAAAATTATTTTCATATAGAACTTTTAAGCCTTCAGCAGTTGAACCTCCTGGTGTTGTTACTTGTTCTCGGAGCATAGCTGGATCTTCGTTTTGTTGGAGCATAGCGGCAGAACCAGCAATCATTTGAATGACAAGGTGGTTTGCCGTTTTTTCATCAATTCCATAGTTTTTCGTCGCTTCAATTAAACCTTCAGCAAAGTGATAGAGAAAAGCAGGTGCACTACCAGTAATGGCGGTAAGTTGATGAACTTCCTCTTCAGTACAAAACTGTGAGGTACCAATACCTTTTAAAAGGAGTTGTAGCGTTTCTTGATGCGTTTCACCTACGGAATGTCCCGTCGTATATAAGGAGATGGACTTTCCGATTTCAGCAGCTGTATTTGGCATAATCCAGGCAACAGGTGTCCCTTGAGGAAGCCTTTTTTCTAAATAAGATGGTCCAATCCCGGCAGCAACGGTCACAACGAATTGCTCAGTTAGAAGAGGAGATAACTCCTGTAATAACTGTTCATGTGCAGCTGGTGGCATTGCTAAAACAATCGTATCAACGGATGTAATATGCTGCTTCCAGTCTGTAGTGATGGACACATTATATCGCCCTTGTAATTGTTCTAGTTTTTCTATGTTGCTTCGGTTGGAAACGATAATTTCTTCGATATATTCTTTACTCGTTTTAAGTAACCCGGAGAAGATAGCTTCTGCCATACGACCGGCACCAATAAATAAAATTCGATGTTTAGTAAGCATATCCTTTATTCCCTTCTAGTAGAGATATGTTATAAAAAACGATACCATTTTTAAGAGAATTTTGTAAAAAGAAAAGACTTACCGTATATGGAATAGATAATGAGGGGGTTTTTGAATAAGGGAATTCATGATAAAAATAAGAGGAGTTCCTTATACTGGTGATATGGAATTTATTACACATCTGGGGAGAGATAAATATGGTTAGAAGTCCACTTTTTTTACTCATTTCTAGTATTATTTGCGTATTGGTTGGATTTTACATTCAATCGAGTTATATTGAAATTTTCGCATCGGTTATGGGGATTGTTAATGTTTGGTTATTAGCAAGAGAAAAAGTATCCAACTTTTTATTTGGTATGATTACTGTTACGTTATTTCTGTATATTTTCATTATACAAGGTTTATATGCAATGGCAGTATTAGCAGTCTTTCAATTTATATTTAATGTATATGGTTGGTATTATTGGATTGCACGTAGTGGGGAAGAAGAGGTAAAAGCAACTGTTCGTTTAGATTTAAAGGGGTGGACCTTTTATATAATTTTTATTTTAGTTGCTTGGGTTGGTTGGGGCTATTATCAAGTCCGTTATTTAGAATCAACAAGTCCATATTTAGACGCTTTAAATGCTGTATTAGGATTAGTAGCTCAATTTATGCTAAGTCGAAAAATCTTAGAGAACTGGCATTTATGGATTTTGTATAACGTAGTTAGCATTGTAATTTATATTTCCACTGGTTTATATGTCATGCTAATACTAGCTGTTATTAATCTCTTTATATGTGTAGCTGGTTTGCTAGAGTGGAAGAAGAACTATAAAGGACAAGTGCGTGTAAATAATTATATTTAGAAAATAATTAAAATCGAAAAAACCCCTGGGACACATATGCCTCAGGGGTTTTTAATAGAATATAAGTTTATGCTTTTGTTAGACCAAGTAATACAGCGCCGCCGATAATTAAAACACTACCTAGTGCAATAAAGATCAATTGACGTTTTGTTTTCTTTTCACCTAAGAAGACAATCGCACCGAATGTTGAGATAACGATTCCAGTTTGAGATAATGGGAAGCTTGTCGCTACTCCGACACGTGGTAATGAAAGAAGTAAGAATAAGTTTCCTGTTCCCCAAAGTAAACCAGATAAAGCATTACGAATTGCATATTTGTTAAATGGCTTATGTTTAGATGTCAGTACAACCGCACCGACAAACATACCAACTGCTTGTGGTAAAATAGCAGACCAACCATCAATGTTATACCAACGAATAATAATTACATATACAAGATAGCCGAAAGTAGAAACAATTAGAGTAAGAAGTCCTTTTTTCAATTGTCCTGGTGGCTGTGCATTTTCTTTATCATCTAATGATGTGAATACAACACCAACTACGATTAATAGGATTGCAATCGTTCCCATAATGATCGTTGTTGTAGTAGTCCACTCGCGGAAAGCGATAACTCCAAAGATAGAAGTTGCAACAAGTTGCATACCAGTAGAAATCGTTACAGTAGTAGAAACACCTAACTTTTCAACTGTTTTTAATTGGTTTACTTGTCCTAAAGCCCAGAATAAACCTGAAATAAAACCAACAATCAAGATTGTCATTGTTAAAGCTGGTTGAGTAAATACATACATAACTGTTGCGAAGAATAGAGCACCGATTGTCATACCTACCGTTTGGCTATATGCACCACCGCCCATTTTTACGCTTACTAATAAGATGTTTCCCCATGCAATTGCAGGAAGAAGCGCTAATAAAATGTCCATTACAAGACTCCCTTCGGTTTGCTATACCAATATAATTACATATCGTTCTAACGATCGGTAATGCCCCACTAATAGAGTAGAAGATTACCGATCGCTAAAACAGGATGAAGAATTCACGATATAAATGCGTTTTCATTTCTTCATTTTTTCAAACACCTCCATATAATAACAGGAAATTGCCTATTTTAGAAAGTAAATTCAAATAGAATGTATATTTAAATAAAAGGTAAAATTCAGTCACTTTATATAGTATTTTTTATTTCCTAAGAAATAAAAAAGCAGCTTTTGTCGAAAGCTGCTTTAAGAATTAGTAATTCTTTTATTAATGAGCTGAATACATAGGAGAAATATGAGTGACATACTGATAGTGATAATTACAAGTGTCCAAGCGAGTTGCATATTACTTGCATCAATGGCCATATAAATTGCTGTTGGGATTGTCTGTGTTTTGCCAGGAATATTCCCAGCAAACATGAGTGTAGCACCAAATTCTCCTAGTGCACGAACAAAGCTTAAGATCATACCGCTTAGTAATGCAGGAAATGCAAGCGGTAGTGTAACGTGTAGAAAAACTTGATATTCACTGGCGCCGAGATCGCGAGCGCCCTCTTCAATTTGTACATTTGCGATCGAAAATCCTGTTTTTGCTGATTGATACATGAGCGGAAATGCGACAACTGTAGAAGCAATGATAGCAGCAGTAGATGTGAACATAATGGACTGCTGAAATAACGATTCTATCCACTTTCCAATGGGGCTGTTATTTCCAAAAATAATAATGAGAAAAAAGCCGATTACAGTTGGCGGAAGTACCATTGGTAATAAGAAAATAGTTTCTAGTATTACTTTATATCTCCATGAGGAGCGTGCTAGTGACCGACTGATAATCGTTCCTAAAATTGTGACGATAATGGTGGCGTATGCAGCTACTCGTAAAGATAAAAAGACAGGTGACAAAATATCATCAAAGTTCATGGCAATTATGATAGGACTGTAAATCCATATTTCTTAAAGATAGATTGTGCATCTGTTGACTGCAAATATTCATAAAATGAAGTCGCCTCTTTCTTATGCTTCGATTCTTTTATAACGCCTAAAGGATAGTGAATTGGCTCATGAGAAGTAGCTGCTGCCGTCTCGCCAATTTTTACTTTGTCTGAAATGAGAGCATCTGTTTTGTATACAATACCAGCATCGACATTACCTGTTTCTACATATGTTAACACTTGGCGAACATCTTTTGTAAATACGATTTTATTTTGAATGTCATTCCAAAGATTTTCATGTGTGAGAGAAGCCTTTGCATATTTCCCAGCGGGTACAGATTCAGGTGTACCAAGTGCGATTTTTTTGATTTTCTCATCTTTTAAATCTTGAATTTTTGTAAGAGAGCTATCTTTTGGGACGACTAGAACTAGTTCATTTCCAAGAAGGTTTTTTCCTTCTTTTTCATTAATGAATCCTTTTTTAACAAGTGTTTGGAATTTATCTTCTGCTGCAGAGAAGAATAAATCAGCAGGCGCACCTTGTTCGATTTGTTGTTGAAGTGCACCAGAAGCACCGAAGTTAAAAGAAAGTTTAATATTAGGCTTTTTCTCTTTATATTGTTTTTCAATTTCTTTTAATGCATCTTGTAAGCTAGCAGCAGCTGATATAGTCAGTTCGACTGTTTTTCCCTCTTTAGCAACTGACTTCTCTTTCTTTTCCCCGCTTGTACAAGCAGCACTAAATATAAGAAGAAAAGAAAGTATAAGTGCCCCAATAGATCGTAATGTGAATTTGTTCATAAAAAAATCCCCTTTCGTTTTGACATAATTAATTATAACTAAATATAACTAAATATAACTAGTTATAATTGAATATAATTTGAACAATATGGTTGTTTTTAAAAAATAGGAGAAATATTCTTTTCTTTGTTACAATGAAGGAAGAAAGTGAGGAATCGTCTATGGATCATCATTCCTACACAACGGAAGAAGTAGCGAAGCGATTAAAAGTATCAAAACTAACTGTATACGACTTAATTAAAAAAGGAGAACTTCCTTCTTATAGAGTTGGTAGACAGATGCGCATTGATACAGCGGATTTAGAACAATATATAAAGCAAATGAAAACAGGAAAGATACAAGTTACTTCTGTAAAGAATGACGATGGTAGTATCTTGAATACATGCATCATTAGCGGGCAAGAACTAACGTTAGATATGTTGGCAAAACGTATAGAAAATCGATTGCTAAATTCTAATGTATTAAGAGCGTATCAAGGTAGTTTAACAAGTTTAGTGAAGATGTACCAAGGAGAAGGAAGTGTAGTTAGTTTACACTTATTTGATGGTGAAACGGGTATATATAATGTTCCTTACGTAAAACGTATTTTAGTTGGACAACCATGTATTATGATCAATTTATTGGCAAGAAATGTGGGGTTTTATGTTCAAAAAGGAAACCCAAAGAAAATAAAGACATGGGCTGACATATCCGGGTCCTCTATAAAATTTGTAAATCGAGAAAAAGGCTCTGGTATTAGGGTGCTAGTGGATGAACAATTACGAATTCAAAAGTTAAATAAAGAACATATTAGTGGATATGAATGGGAAGAATCGAGTCATCTTGGTGTTGCCACGCAAGTTGCGAACGGAAAAGCTGATGTTGGGGTAGGGTCGGAAAAGGTTTCGCAAATTGTAAATGTAGACTTTATTCCGATAATGAAAGAACAGTATGATTTAGTAATTTTGAAGAATAAAGACAATGAAGAACTTATTGAAGTGATGAAAGACATTCTGCAATCGGAAGAATTTCATAATGAGTTAAAAGCGATTGGCGGATACGATATTATGAAAACAGGCCAAATTATATATGAAACAAACTAAAAAGCTGCTTGTCTATAAGACGAGCAGCTTTTTCTATATATAAAGGGGTTTGGGGAAACGAATTGTTAAATAAGACTTTGAGCAAGTGTGTAAATGAAAGCTGTAAGAAGAGTCGCTCCACTTGCAAGTCCGATAAAGTCTGATTTGTTGAAAGTAATGTTGTTCATTATAATCTCTCCTTATTTGTTTAATGTAGTTGCAACTGCTTTTGCATCGACAAGTGCGGATAGCACCATGCCCATTGTGTTAAAAAAATTGTTTGATTTCATTTTGTTCATCATGCGTATCCGCTCCTTTTCGAATTGTTGTTGCCCTGCTTTATGTCTTAATTATAGGGAAAATGATGAACTACAACTATCGAATTATCTTACGGGAGACTTACACTTTTGTAAGAAAAAAAGACATTCGTGTAAGAATGTCTTTTAAAGCATATTGATGTGATGATGCTCTTCAATTGTTTTTAAAAAGCTACGCATTGAATTGGTCATGTAGCTATCTTTGCGGCGTATGAAAACAGTTGAAATACTACCGTATTTCTCGGGAATCGGATGACAGTGTACTTTACCTGCTGTAGAAAGATGTTGTACCGCGGACTGGGGCACGAGTGTAATCCCAAGACCGAGTGCTACACTATTTAATATTGTTTCTAATATGTTAAATTCCATAATTCTTTTTGGTAGCAAACCTTCATCTTTAAGCCATCGTTCTAGTTTGGAACGGTATCCACACCCTTGATTAAAAACGAGTAAGGGCGTCGTAGTAAATTCTTCTATATGAAAAGCTTTATTTTGTGTCACGAGCATTAATTTTTCTGTACTAACATCGTATTGTTCAATTAGTGGATGCTTAATAGGACCTGATATAAAGGCGCCATCTAATTGATGGTCAAGGACTTCTCTAATAAGTTCTTCGGTTAGACCAGCTTGTAATGATAAATCAACGTTTGGATAGCTTTTATAGTAAGAAGACAAAATGGTGGGCAATGTACTTACTGTTTCGACTGTACCGATTTTTAATATACCAGATGGTGTTTCACTATCTAGAAACACTTGTTTTAGCTCTTCAACATCTTGCAAAATTTTACTAACATAAACGAGCATTTTTCTTCCTTCAGCTGTTAAAGTCATGCCTCGTTTATGACGGTAAAAGAGCGGTGTTTTTAGCTCGTTTTCTAATTGTTTAATACGTGCGGTTACATTTGATTGTACATAATTTAATTCCTTTGCTGCGCCGCTTACACTACCGCGATCGGCAACGCTTTGGAAGATTTGTAAGTCTCGTAATTCCATTGTATGCTCCCCCTTGATGTTAACTATCATTATAAATGATAGTTAACATCATTTTGAATCATTTTACGTGATATATTTTTTCTTTTACAATTCTCTTTGTGCAAATAGAAAGAAACGGGGGATTGCGGTGAAAAGAGGTCAAATGATAATAGGGGCTTTAGCGTGTTTAATTGCGAGTATGTCATGGGGAGCGATGTTTCCAGTTGCTGATCATGCGCTAGAATACATAGATCCATTTTATTTTTCGCTTATTCGCTATGGAGCAGTGGCGATAATGCTGATTGTATTGTTGTTAATGAAAGAAGGAAAACAGGCATTTCGTTTAGAGGGAAGAGGAAAATTACTTGTCTTTTTTGGAACGATGGCATTTACAGTATATAATGTCCTCATATTTTTAGGGCAAATGTTAATGGGAAAATCAGGTGTAATGGTAGCCTCCATTATGGAAGCACTCATGCCGATGATTTCCATTTGTATTTTATGGGGATATAAGCATATAAAACCGAAAAAATATATGATAACGAGCATGATTATCGCTTTTGTAGGAGCTGTGTTTGTTATTACGAAAGGTGATATGAGTTTCTTTTTAACATTGAAAGATAACATGTTTTCACTAGCGTTTATATTTATTGGTGTTGTAGGTTGGGTTATTTATACGATGGGTGGTCAAACGTGTAGCGATTGGTCAACATTACGCTATTCTACATTGACGTGTGTATTTGGTACGACTGTCACAGGAATTATAACTGTAATGATTACGGTGCTTGGGTATGTTCCAGTCCCGAATATGGGAACGATTTCTATCGTGAAGTATGATTTGTTATTTATGATGACATTACCAGGAATCATAGCGCTACTCGCTTGGAATTACGGTGTGAAAATCTTATCATCGATTAACGGCATTTTATTTATTAATTTTGTACCCATTACGACTTTGATTATTATGATGATACAAGGGTATCAAATAACAATGTTTGATATTGTAGGAACTTTACTTGTTATTGCAGCACTTATTCGCAATAACGTTTGTCAGAGAAAAGAAGAAAATATAAATAAGCAAGTTTTACAAGAAGAGCAATTACGCCAAGCGGTTTAATAGGCAATTGGAGGATTTCACATGTTAGAAAGTTTATTGTTTTTCTTCGCCGTCGGAGTTGCGTGCGAGCTTGCAGCAATTAATCGAAATGGTCGTAAGAAGGTAAAACAACAAGCTGAACTGATACAGCTTTTAAAAGAGTTAAAAGAAAGAAAAATTTAAAAAGACGACCGGGCATAGACGGTCGTCTTTTTCTATATAAAGGGGAAAGGGGACACAAAGTTTATATAAGCGTAGCAGCGTAAATAAAAGCAGTAAGAAGAAGAGAGCCGCTAGCTAGTCCTAAAAAATCTAATTTGTTAAAGGCGATGTTTTGCATAATATATTCTCCTTACTTGTTTAATGTAGAAGCAACAGATTTTGCATCGATAAGAGCGGACAATACCATGCCCATTGTATTCGTAAATTTGTTGTTCTTCATTTTGTTCATCATATCGATCCGCTCCTTTTCAAATGGTTGCCCTGTTTCTGACTTAATTGTATAAGATATTGGGGAGAGTCACTATCGAATTAGCTTACAAGAAAATTACACTTTTGTAAGAATTGAAATTTAACAATAAATACTTATTTTTATTACCAACTCCTAAAACTTAGTGTTATAATCATTGTAAGAAAATGATTATACTTCGGATATTTAGAAAGGAACGAAACAAATGTATAAACCAATTACATTTTCGTTGAAATATATATTTAAAATGGCTGGGAAAGTAGAAGTACAAGGGAGAGAGAAATTACCGGAAGGCGGCCCTTACGTTGTTGCGTGTACACATACGAGTTTTATGGACGTTTTAATGTTAGCAACTGGGATGTATCCAACCCAAATTCATTACATGGCCAAAAAAGAATTATTTGAAGGGAAATTCAAAAACTGGTTCTTTAAAAATGTAAATGCATTTCCGGTAGATCGTGCGAATCCAGGGCCGAGCACATTAAAAATTCCATCGCGTTTATTAAAAGAGGGAAAAGTAGTAGGGATTTTCCCAAGTGGAACGAGATCAACAGAAGACGTTTCATTAAAAGCGGGGGCTGTTACGATTGCACTGCGTTCTAACGTTCCATTAGTGCCGGCAGCTTATATTGGTCCATCAAGTGTAAAAGAATTAATAAAAGGAAAAAAAGCGCAATTAGTTTTTGGAGATCCGATTCAAATTGATGCCGGAGAACAAATAGATCGAAAAACGGCTATGAAAATGATGACGGATCAATTAAACGAAAAATTTGAAGAACTAAAGGAAACTTTGCAATCGAAACAAAAGTAAAAAAGACGACCGGGCATAGACGGTCGTCTTTTTCTATATATAAAGGGGAAAGGGGACACAAAGTTTATATAAGCGTAGCAGCGTAAATAAAAGCAGTAAGAAGAAGAGAGCCGCTAGCTAGTCCTAAAAAATCTAATTTGTTAAAAGTGATGTTATTCATAATACACTCTCCTTACTTGTTTAATGTAGAAGCAACAGATTTTGCATCGATAAGAGCGGACAATACCATGCCCATTGTATTCGTAAATTTGTTGTTCTTCATTTTGTTCATCATATTAATCCGCTCCTTTTGGAATAGTTGTTGCCCTGTTTCTGACTTAATTGTATAAGATATTGGGAAGAGTCACTATCGAATTAGCTTACAGGAAAATTACACTTTTGTAAGAAAAACGAATGAAAGTGTAATGATGAGAAGATTTGACATATGTTCATGGAATTCATTAAGTTAAAAGGAGAGGTGAGTGTATGGCTAATATTAAAGATATCGCAAAGATGGCCGGAGTTTCAGTTACGACCGTTTCGAGGGTGCTAAATGATCACCCATATGTAAGTGAAGAAAAAAGGAAAGCGGTTATTGAGATAGTTGAGAAGTTGAATTACTCACAAAACGCAAACGCTGTTCATTTATCCAAAGGGAAGACGAATATTGTTGGTGTAATTTTACCTTACATTAATCATCCGTGTTTTGATGCGATGGTAGGTGGAATGATGGAGGTGGCGTTAGCTCATAATTACAGGGTGTTACTTTGCCAAACGAATTACAATAAAAAAGAAGAAATGAAAAGTTTACATATGCTAAAAACAAAACAATTGGACGGCCTTATTATTTGCTCGCGTGCGAATGATTGGGAAACGATAGAACCGTATGCTTCTTACGGCACAATAATTGCTTGTGAAGATAATGATATTTCAAATATCTCAAGTGTATATACAAATCATTCGGCAGCCTTTCAGTTAGGAATGAATTATCTTATTGAAAAAGGTTATAAAAAAATTGGTTATTGTACGGGAAGGAAGTTAGGGCCAAGTAGTCAAAAACGTTTTGATGTTTATAAACATCAATTACAATCCATAGATGAAGAGGTTAATGAAGAGTGGATTTTTACAGAATGTTTTACATTAGAAGATGGTGTGAGAGCGGCTCATAAGTTAAAGGAGATGCAGGTCCTCCCAGAAGCGTTAATAGTAGCAGGAGATGAAGTTGCGATTGGGATTATGACAGAAGTTGAAAAGTTAGGTATTCAAGTTCCTGAGGATTTGGCGATTATTGGTTTTGATAATCAACCTATTTCACAAGTGTTACAGTTGACAACGATTGATCAAAATTTAAAGGAGATAGGCAAAAACGCTTTTGAAATGTTTTATAGGCAAGTGAGCAACGAGAGTTATAAACAAGAAAAGGTGGAGATTCCGTATGAACTTGTGGAACGCTCTACAGTTTAGTCTTAATCCGTTATGTGTATAATCGCATAATGGATTATTTTTTGAAATGTCTTTGACAGGAAACGCGTTTCATACTTTATAAAAGAGTTAAACCGGTCTGTAATAATCCATGGATTCTTTTCAAGTGTTAAAACAATGAATAGAATTTGGAGGAATATGCATGAATGAACTTTTATCGAGTATGAAAAAATATGTAGAGGATGACGAAAAGATTTTAGCTGTTGTGGTAGGGATATTTGAGAAGGATGATTTTACCGTAGCTTACCGGCATGGGATTTTCGCTGCTACTACTAGACGTCTCCTTTTTTACGGGAAATTTTCGGGCTACCCTGCAATATTTGAAGAGTATCCGTATTTGCATATAGATGACATAGATCTCTGTCCATATTTTGAATTTACTTGTAATCATGAAAGGGTTAGAGCTAGGTATATTCAGAAAGGGAATGTGGAGCGATTTGTTCGTGCAGTTAGAGAAAATATGAATAATTAATCAACCCTTTGTTTAAACATAATATCTCGATCTTTAAGAGGTAAAATGCGGAATAAAAACCACTTCTAAACCTCTAGGAGATAGTGATACAATGTCAAATGGGGGAGGGTATGAATTATGGTTAATCAACGTATAAAGGAAATAACACTAATTACAATTGGTTCATTATTATTCGCAATTGGTATTAATTACTTTGCAATTCCAAACCGTTTATCGGAAGGTGGAATTATTGGTTTAACGGTTGTTACGTACTACTTATTTGATTGGTCACCAGGGATTGTGAACTTTGCTATAAATGCAGTTTTACTAGCTATTGGTTATAAGTTTTTTGATAAAAAAACGATGGTTTATACGATTTTAGGGATTGTAGAAACATCCTTGTTTTTATATGTTACAGAACATATTGAGTATCATGTAAATAGTGATACGCTATTAGCAGCTTTATTTGCTGGTTTGTTTGTAGGTATCGGATTAGGCTGTATGTTCAAAGCTGGAGGTACATCAGGAGGATCGGCAATTTTAGCACAGTTAGCAAATCAATATTTAGGGTGGAGCGTTGGTAAAGGCGTACTTATTATTGATATCGTTGTAATTGCTGGTTCTGTATTTATAATAGGACAAGAAAAAGCGATGTACACACTTGTTGCAGTATTCATCGGTGCGAAAGTGATTGATTTCATTGTAGAAGGAATGGATACAAAAACGGCTGTTACAATCATTTCAAATCAACCAGATTTAATACGTGAGGCTATTACGAAAAACATGACACGCGGTGTCACTGTATTAGAAGGACGCGGCGGATATACTGGAAAAAATAAAGAAGTTTTATATGTTGTTATTAATAAACAAGAGCTTGTTAAGTTAAAGCAAGTTATTAGCCGAGTAGATGAAGATGCTTTCGTTGTTATTCATGATGTGCGTGATGTGCTTGGTGGGGGCTTTAAAGCGAGCTAAAAGGTGAACGAGTAAAATCGTTCACCTTTTTTTATTCTTACAAAAATGTAAGTGTAATGTAATGAGATTCAATAGTAGATTTTATTGCTTCTTTTTAAAATGGATGTATATATATCCTGCAGAGGAGGAATGTTTATTGTGAAGAAAAAAATGATCACTACTATAATAGCGATGCTAGTGATAGTAGTAATGTTACTGCCTACGAAACTTGGACCAGTTATTGATAAATATAATCCGCTTTATAAGACGAAAGAATACTATACGGTTGTGAATACAATTGGTCAGCATGTTGGTGATGAGTGGTATGAATATGAATTTATTGCATTTGACGAACGTGGAAGAGAACAAAAAATAAAGAAGACTGTTAAGCATATGTTAAAGAGAGATGAAGCATTAAAAGTGTACGCAAAAGGACGATACGGCGAGTCAATTGAAGAAATTGAAGCTGTAAATATTCCTATTAATGCGAAGAGTAAACTTTTAGCGATGAGATAGCGAAATATACCCCTGCCTATTTTTTGTCGAAAATCAAAATACTGGGTAGGGGTATTTTGAGGTTCGTAAAAAAGCCTTAGTCCATATGGGCTAAGGCTTTTTTTATTATATAAAGGGGAAGGGGGTACATTGTAGTAGCATGAGTGAAAGGTATAAGAAGAGTAGCTACTAGCAATGTAATTTGGTTATATGAGCGTTCTTCTTATTTGGCTTACTTTCTAACTGTATTGTACGAAATATAGATATGGAAAACTATCGAATTACATTACGCATAGCTTACAAACATGTAAGCCTTCTGTAATGTAATTCGATAGTTAAAAGATAGTAAATTTAATATAGTATCAGTAGAAAGTCTAATGTATTACTTTCTGTTTGTAATGTAAGGAAGAATGAAAAACCAACTACTTTTTAATAACCCTCATCTGTATGTAGATGGGGCTCTTTTTATAAACCTTACAACATTGTAAGGTTTACGTAAGTTAATTCGATAGTAAAATTGTCATATTTTTTGCATAATAGATACAAATAGATGAAAATAATTAGGGATTTAGTAAGAAGGGAGAAAAATGGGATGCGTAAAGAAGAAGTAGTGAGGTTTCCAATTAAAGATTTCTGTAGCTACTTTACTGTTGCCGTAGTATGTATTGGATTATTTGATATCATAACAAACTTAATTGTTAAATAATATAGATGATAAAACAAGAAGGGGGTTCCTTTCTTGTTTTTTTTATGGAGGAATAAAGATGAAGTGGATTGATAGCCATATACATGTTGATCAATATAAGGATGAAGAGAAAAGTAGATTACTTAAAGATTTGGAAAATAGTAAAGAGGTAAAGGGGCTTATTGCGGTATCTATGAATTATCAATCATGTAAGGAAACTTTATCTTTAGGAAAGAAATTCCCTTTCATACACCCAGCAATAGGATTTCATCCGGAGCAACCGATTCATAAAGAAGAATGTGAGCGCATATTCAAATTAATTGAAGCTCATGCTGAGGAAATCATTGCGATTGGTGAAGTGGGCTTGCCGTATTATTTAGCGAAAGAAGATGAAGGGGTTACTATAGATTCATACGTGGCGATATTGAGACGATTTATAGAACTAGCTAGTGAATATGATTTGCCCATTGTATTACACGCAGTTTATGAAGATGCCAATATTGTATGTGATTTACTTGAAGAATATAAAATTTCACGTGCACACTTCCATTGGTTTAAAGGAAATGAAGCGACAATGGGACGGATGGTGAGGAATGGTTATTATATTTCTATCACACCAGATGTTTTACATAAGGAGAAAATTAGAAAGATCGTTTCGTATTATCCACTGGAATATATGATGGTAGAAACGGATGGACCGTGGGAATTTCAAGAGAATACTATAACACACCCTTGTATGATTAAAGATGTATTAGAAGAAGTTAGTGTAATAAAAAAAATTCCAGTAGAGAAAGTTGCAGAACAAATATATAAGAATACAGTTCGCTTTTATCGATTGACTGAATCCTAAAAAACACCAAGCAGCTCGCTTAGTGTTTTTTATTAGGATTCTAATTTTTTCGCACGTCTTAATAATAATAGAAAGACAATGATAACGAACCCAAGTATAAGGAAGAATCCATATTGTTTTATATAATCAATTACGTCATTTGCACTAGTTGGTTTTTCAACGTGGATACCGTCTTTATTAGTAGTAATATGAATATCTTTCATTTTTACTTCATTCGTTTCTTTTTGTAAATCAATCCACTCTATGTTTGGAATACTCTCTAGATCTTTTAATACTTCTTTTAATGGGTTCACACCTAAGTAAGGATGATAGAATGCACCAATAACTCCATCGGATAATTTAGCAACAGATAAAGCACGCTCTTTCATTTGGGCAATAGCTCGTGGTTTATCTTCTTCAATAAATCCAACTGTTTCAGGCATTAATTTCATTCCATGTAGAAATGATGGTGTACTTCTATACGCTGGAGAGTGCATGGATTTCCAAGTTGTATCACTTAACTGCAGCTGACCTACATAAGTTGAAAAGTACTTTGATAAGATTTCATAACCTTTTTGAGACATTGTGTAATGAGGTGCTTCAAATGCGACAGGATATAGTTTAGCATCTACAAGCTCTTGGATACCTTTTTCAATATGATCTGTCGTATATTTTTCTTCAAATGCTTCACCTTTTTTTACATATTGGTTATATGCCTCTATATTTGGAAAATTATCTTTTGTTTTTGGCTTTTCATGCTTCGGTTGACGAATGGGTTGATCAGTTTTTACGTCCCAAAATTCAAACCCTTCACCAGTTTCACTGTCATAAAATTGGTGAGTATAACCATGCATAATAATTGCTGCGCCATCATCTTGCATAGAGCGTAAAAGATCGACTAGTTCGGGTTTATCTTTTAAATGTAGTGTTTTACCTGTATTTGGATCTGTATATACAGGAATAACAGTTATCATGTAAGGAATCTTTTTCTTCTTTAATAAGTCGGCAATATCCTGTAATTGATTTATATCTGCAGCTGGGTGAACATCCTCAAGGCGTAAATAGGCTAATTTTTTATTAGTTTCAGGTTTTTGTTGAAAATAAGAAAATAAGCTTTCGCCAATATAATAAGATATCCAATCAAAGAGGTTGGAAGTTGCAACGTAATACGAATTGTTTTGCTGTACAATTAATGGATAAGTATTATTGTCTCTTAAGGCATGGGCAAGCATTGTTCCATTTGTATCAAGTTGTTTAATTGATCTCTCTTCCTCTAATGTATTCTTTAGCTTACGTGTTGGATATTCAATTTTATCAGAGTTTATATCTTCGTTTTTAAGTGTGATGAACGAAAAACGATTAGATAACTGTTCTATGTTTTGACCTAAAACTAGTAGTGGTCCGGGGAAGCTTTCTAGAAATTCTTTTGCTTCAGTAGAAAGTTCTTCTTGTTTTTCACCCATGTAAATAACGTGTGTATACGAAGATTTATCAGTTACTTCAGATAACTGTTTTATATTTTTAATTGTTATATCATTAGTGAAATGTCCTACTTGTGTATTAAGTATTTGGATATCACTTGTAATTTGATCATCATTTGAACTGTATAAAATAAGGACTTTCGACTTTTCGGTTTTTTGTGCGGAAATAGGGACAGGAATTAATAGTAGTAAACTGAATAAGAGTAATAGCCATTTTTTCATATTATTATTCTCCTAGTTTATATTTAGAATTCAATTTACAATTATATACAAAAAATAAGTTATAGTCTATGAAAGTTACATTTTTGCACGTATTTACCAAATGTTTTTTCACAAAATAGGCCTAAAGCATGATGATAATATGTATAGTTATTTGCTATGATAAAAGAGTAAGAGAATGATAGAACATAGGTAATTGTAAAGGGAAGGCTGAAAGGGGACAAATTTCAGCGGAGAAAGAGGTAGAGGTAGTGAAGAAATTCTTTGTAGGATTTTTAGTCGTTCTTGGGGTGTATTTATATTTCCAAGGAAAGTCTGAAGGAATGGATAAGCTAGTGAAAGAGACAAGCTATGTTGATTCAGAAGAAGCAAAACAGATGAAACAAATTATTATAGAGGAAGCAAAGAAAGTAAATCTTCCAGAATGGATACCTCTTACAATTGCCGAACATGAAAGTCGATTGAATCCAAGAAGTATTGGAGACAACGGAACTTCATTCGGATTGTTTCAATTGCACCGTGGTGGTGGACTTGCGCCAGATCATTTAACTGATGAAGAGTTGAAAGACCCACGTACAAATGCACAAATTGCAATGCCGCATTTGGTGAAGGGATATAAGCGCGGGGTGCAAAGAGGTTTGACTGATTTTGCATTATTGAAATATGTAGCGAATACATCGGGATGGCCAGGGAATTTAGGGCCAGAGTGGACGGATAATAATATGAAGTATAACGTTGGATTAGAGAACGTATACTATCGAAATAAAGGTGTACTAAAAGAGTAGGTTTTCGATACCTACTCTATTTTTTTATGGATATTTTTGTCTTCCTGCCTTGTGAAGTACTGCGCTAGTTGTATGTTCACTTCTTCTAGTTTTGTAGAAACTTGTGGTATTTTATATCCTACATACAACGGTGAAACGACAAACCTAGGAACAACTTTACAAATAATTTTTCCGTTTAAGTGATAGAAGAATAAGTTATAACTGCTACACCCTTTATGGAAATCTGTCAGTATGTAACGTACAGTTTGCTGAATGTAATTTGCCATTTCATCTATACATGCAATATCATCAATGATTATATTGAATTCAGTAAAACCGATAATAGGACGCTCTGAAATATTGAGTTCAATACGTTCATTTTTTTGAACAATTATCCCTTGGAAATTTTCCTCTTTAATATTCTCGAGATAGTCTACATGTTTCATTCCGATAATTTGCATGTGTGCATGATGCAAACTTCCGCCTGAAAATGGACCATGATTTTTGTATAAAATTACAGATGAAAAGTCTTCGTTTTCCTGTAACTTTAACCAATGTTGAATAGAGAAATGAATTAGTTTTCGCATATGCTCTTCTGTATATGTTGCGATATGATCTTCACAATTATCCGTTTCGATTAACACGGTTTGAAATGTATCTTTTAATGTAGGGAATTTATTTTTCAACCAAATAATTGAGCCCTCAGTTTCTAAAATATCCGTTAAATTTTCTCTATCGCAAAATGGACATGCAGCGCTTCTGTTCCGAATGCTTTCAGGTTTTTGTTTACCGATATCGTTTAAAAAATATAGTTGTTGTGTATCCATTTGTATATACCCCTTTAAAATATGTGTAAAAATCCCGCTTAATACATTCGGGGAAAGGAGGAGGAAATCCTTTAAAGTGAATAGGGAAAAATAAAAGACAAGATATCCTCATTACAATAGGGTATCTTGTCTTTTATTTTTTCTTTAATAATGTGTATGGATAATATAGAGTATTTTCACTATGTTTCGTTTTTCTATTTTTTATTGTGTATAAGGCGATTGCTGTACTTGTGATTATAATAATGGCTTTCTTCATATTCATATACCCCTTTTTATTGTTGGTTTAATTCTTGGCTAACTGCCTTTGCATCGACTAAAGCGTGTAAGATCATTTTCACCATGTTCATCATATTTCTTCACTCCTTTTTATAGTTCATTTAGTTCTTTTACAACTGCTTGTCCGTTCACTAATACCTCAAAGATTGCTTTTACGATTTCTTTCATCATGATTGTTTCCTCCTTTTGTTTGTCTCTCTTGTTTACATCTTTATTGTATAGGGAGGCATCTTTTCGTACTATCGCTTTCCATTACGTGAACATAACAGTTTTGTAAGATTTGATGTCACTTATTGAAATGTTTAGTCTATCTTCATTATTTTCAGAAAAATGACTATTCAAACATAAAATAGGGAAGTATAATAAAGAAGTAAGTATTAAATTCCGTACGAAAGGGGTGAATGAGATGAAACGTTCTTTAGCTGCGCGTGCCAAATTTTTAGATTTTATCTATTTTTGTCGTGCGATTTTTCATGATGTAATTGTTAACGGGATACGTCTGCCCTTTTTTAACAATTGCATAGTAGCTATTGAACGATAGAAATCTCTTCACCCATTTTTAATAAACGTGTGAAAAGGGAGCTATTTGGCTTCCTTTTTCTATGTCGAAAATCATGGGGAATGTTTCTTTCCCATGGTTTTTTTATATTGAAAGGAGTACGGAAAATGACAATTTGTAGTGTAAATAATGTAACGAAATCTTTTGGTGGAAACATCATATTTGAAAATATATCGCTTGAAATAAAGAATGGTGAACGTGTTGGTTTAGTTGGCCGTAACGGTAGTGGGAAGACAACAATCTTTGGTCTTCTAACAGGAATGGAGAATGTGGATGCAGGAGCCGTTCATATGAAGAAAGGTACACGTATTGGTCATGTCGCACAAATTCCAAAGTTTGATGAGGGCATGACTGTATACGATGTATTGGGTTCCGCCTTTAAAGTAGAAAAGGAATTAGAAAAAGAAATGCGTGTTTTAGAAAAAAATATGACGGAGGAACGGGAAGCGTCTGCTTTGCAAAAACTGATGGAGAGGTACGGTGTAATTCAAGAAAAATTTACGTTTCTTGGTGGTTATGAAATAGAGGCAAATATTATGAAGGTAGCAAATGGTCTACAAGTGACGGAACTATTCCTCCGATCATTTCTAGAATTAAGCGGAGGAGAACAGACGAAGGTAAGCCTTGCGTATATGCTATTGCAGAAACCAGATTTACTTCTATTAGATGAACCGACAAATCATTTGGATTTATTTGCAGTCGAATGGTTAGAGCAATTTTTAAAAGAATACACCGGAACAGTTATGGTTATTTCACATGATCGCTATTTCCTTGATGAAGTTGTAACGAAAGTTTTTGATTTAGAAGATGGAGAAATTCACGTGTATCATACGAATTATTCTCGGTTTGTTGAGGAGAAGGAAGAAAGGTTGCTTCATGAGTTTCAGGCTTATCAAGAACAGCAAAAGAAAATAAAGAAAATGAAAGAAGCAATTAAGCGTCTACGTGAATGGGCAAATCAAGCGAATCCGCCGAATGAAGGACTCCATAAGAGAGCGAGAAATATGGAACGTGCGTTAGAACGTATGGAGAAGTTAAAGAGACCGATTTTAGAACGAAAACAGATGGGACTTCAGTTTGAAGGGCAAGAGAGAAGCGGGAAAGATGTTGTTGTAATGAAAGAAGTGAGTAAAGGTTTTTCTGACAAACCTTTATTTGAACAAGCGAATTTACATGTTCGTTTTCAGGAGCGTGCGGCTATCGTTGGTCGTAATGGCACAGGGAAGACTACGCTACTAAAATTACTATTAGAAGAAATAGAGCCAGATGCTGGTGAAATTCGGATGGGTAGTAGTGTCAAAATTGGTTATTTATCGCAGCATGCGTACGGAAATAGGAAGAGTAATGTATTGGAAGCTTTCAGAGAGTATGTAGCTGTAACAGAGGGAGAAGCAAGACATATATTAGCTAAGTTTTTATTTTATGGTCCAGCTGTGTTTAAGAATGTAACGCAACTGAGCGGTGGAGAAAAAATGAGGCTAAGACTGGCGCAACTTATGTATCAAGACATCAATTTTTTAATTTTAGATGAGCCGACAAACCATCTTGATATTGAATCAAGGGAAGTTTTAGAGGAAGCTCTTGAGCAATATAATGGAACGATTTTAGCTGTTTCACATGATCGTTATTTTTTAAATAAGTTATTTGAAAAGACGTATTGGATTGATGAACGCAAATTATTTGAGTTTGCAGGGAACTATGCATGGGCTCGTCAAAAGTGGGAGGAAAGGATTGAGAAGCAAGTAATAAAGCAGAAACCTCAAGGGAGAAAAAGTATTGAAACAGTCCCTGTAAAAAAGAAAGAAGCTAGGAATATTGAGGGGATTGAAACCGAGTTAATGCGTGTAGAAGAAGATATATATGCACTTGAATGTAAAATGGAACATGTAGCTGATGTTGAAATGCTTGAACAATTGTATGAAGAAAAAACGAAAAAAGAGTTGTTACGAGCGGAGTTATATAATGAGTTAGATAATATTGTGGGGTAAAGAGTAGAAAGCTAATTCCTTTCAGTTTTGCTGAAGGAATTAGCTTTCTTTTTTTATAACTATATTTTACTGTAAGAGATAAATGAAAAAGTGTGTTTCACGTGAAACAGTAACTTGGGTAAATCTTTGTTACGCATCTTGCATAGGTTGTGAAACATATGCAATGGTGAGGCAAAATATATATGTTATTAGTAGATTTTCGATAGGATTAATTACGAAAGTAAAGGCTAATTATTTCCCGAGGCATAAGTATGTATGATGGAAATCTGAGATTGAAAATAAAAAAGAAAGCAGAGTCACAGCTTTACGCGCTGAACTCTGCTTTCTTTTTGTGTGGTATCTTCTTTTGTTGAAATGATAATAGCGATCCCGAGCATAATAAAAAAAGCTAAAAAGAGGACGAATTTTGGGAAGAAAGGGAATAGTAATAGCGCCCCGACTATCATAATTGTTAATAATACGTAGTGCAGGACATATTGGAATAGGTTGTCCATGTTTTCGCCCCCTTTTTGGTAATTGATTATTAGTATTCTATGTTTCATGCTGAAGGAATAGAAGTAGTTTTTATGTTTTTTAATATAAAATGTGGATGCATAAACTAAAAAACATTAGAAACGATACATATTGAAAACGAAAAGGGACTTATAAAAAAAGCTATAGTAGGGGTTGAGTGAAGATAACTACAACGATATGTAGTTTCCTAAATTAAATAAACAATATTTTTGAAAAAAACCATAAAAATATTTATTTAGAAAGAATTGACAAAATATATTGAAAGTTATAAGCTATTAACCATAAAGTCTACCGGAAAAGTCGGAATAAGATTGTTACCCCTCAAAAACATCTATTTTTTTACGATTAAAACCGACTTTTCCGATTGGCTATAAATGTTGCTGTGGGAGGCATACATAGGGCAAGCAGTTCATAAGGTGTAATTATTAAAAAAAAGTTAGGGTGGGGACAATGAAGAAAAAGACGAAAAAATGGGCTGGTGTATTTTCGGTATTAATGAGTAGTTCGCTTGTGCTATCTGCTTGTGGGGGACAGGAAGATAAGGCTTCTACAGAACCGGTTAAACAACAAGATTTAAAAAATATAAAAATTGAAAAGATCGCTGCGACAGATAAAACGAAAGTACCAGATAAAGCGAAGAATAGAAAAGATACGCTAGTAGTTGGTATTAGTAAACCTGGCGGCGTATTTTTACCATATTTCCAACAAAATGGTTGGGATGGAAACGTGACTTCAGTGATTTTTGCATCTCTTGTATCAACGGATAAACAAGGGAAACCAATTCCGGAATTAGCGGAGAAGTGGGACGTTTCTTCTGATCAGTTAACATATACATTCCATTTACGTAAAGACTTAAAATTTAGCGATGGATCGCCATTAACAGCAGATGATGTAGCGTTCACATTGACGCTTTTACATGATAAGGCATATGAAGGTGAAATAGATATCTCTCAATATGCGGTTAAAGGTGGTAAAGAATATAAAGAAGGAAAGGCAACTTCTATTGAAGGTATTCAAGTTGTTGATCCACAAACAATTAAAATTACCACTGAAAAAGTTAATTCACAAGCTATATTTGTTTTAGGTGGTACAGTATTATCAAAAGCTTATTACGGAAAAGATTACAAACAAAATACAAGTTTAGATTACTTAAAAGAGTTATATGGAAAACCGATAGCTGCGGGTCCATATAAATTTGAAAAGTATATCCCGGGGCAAGAAGTTCGATTTGTAGCAAATGAAAATTATTATGCGGGCAAACCCAAAATTCCAAACTTCATTTATAAAATTACTTCTGGCGATACGAAGCTTCAATTATTCCAAACAGGTGAGGTTGACTACACTGGCCTAGGTACTGGTGATGAAATTCTTGAACAGGCTAAGGGTTTAGAATTTGCGAATATCCAAATCGAAACAGCAGCGTCATTTAGTTATATTTATATGAATAATAATAAGCCGTACTTAAAGGATAAAAAGGTTCGCCAAGCACTTATTTACGGATTAGATCGTAAAAAATATGTTGATACAGCATTGAAAGGATACGGTACGGTAGCTAATGTACCAATTCATCCAACTTCTTGGGCTTATACGGAAGAAGGAGTTAATAAATATGAATACGACAAAGAAAAAGCGAAAAAATTATTAGATGAAGCAGGATGGAAAGTTGGTTCGGATGGAGTTCGTGAAAAAGATGGTCAAAAATTAAAGCTTTCTTATTTCGGCCCAAGTTCGGCTAAAGATAGTGATTTATTAATTCCAATTGCGAAAGAGAATTATAAAGAAATAGGTGTAGAATTTAATCCAGAATTTATGGACTTTAATACTATGCTTTCGAAGGTAAATAAAGGTGACTATGATTTAGCTTCTGTTTCGACACCGATTACAAGTGATCCGAGTGAAACAGCTGGTGAATATTTGTCTGGTGTCAATGATAAGAGTCTTGGTTATAAAAATGCGAAAGTAGATGAGTTAATTAAAAAAGGTATTGAGACAGTTGATATTGAAAAACGTAAACCTATTTATAAAGAATTATATAAAGAGTTAAGTGATGACCCACCAGTAATTCTATTAAACTACCGTAGAACAATTACTGGTTATAACGGGAATATAAAAGGAATTGACTCTGAAAAATACAATAGTATTAGCGCAAACTTACCAGTTTTATCATTTGAAAAATAACGATAAGGATGTATAAATAGAAGACATTTTTTCATTCGGTTAGTAATGTACCGCTTTGAAAAAATGTTCTTCTATTTTAGGCATAAGATTGGAGAGAAAAAGGGTGAAAACATATATCGTTCGTAGGTTGTTACAAATGATTCCTACACTGTTCGGAACATCAATTATTATTTTCTTCCTGTTTGCGCTGCTTCCAGGAGACTATATTGATTCAAATCCAAAGATTACACCTGAAAGGGCAGCTGAACTTAGGGAATTATATGGATTAAATAAGCCAATTGTTGAGCGTTATTTTCATTGGTTAGGTAATGCATTGCAAGGGGATTTTGGTTTTTCGCTTCAATATCAGGAACCTGTAACGTCATTATTAAATAAATTTATTTGGAATTCTTTTAGTGTAGCTGTTATTGCATTGTTTTTTATTTGGCTAATTGCACTTATTATCGGCGTATTCTCAGCGACGAAGCAACATTCTTTATTCGATAAACTTGTAACAATTGGTGTCTTTGCAGCAATGTCATTTCCTTCATTCTTTATCGGTTTGTTTTTAATTAAGGTGTTCGCGGTGGACTTTAAGTTATTACCGATAGGCGGAATGATTGATGTCGGGAGTAATTCGACTGGATTAGCTTACGTAATAGAAGTTGCCAAGCATATGGTTTTACCAGTATTTATTTTGACTCTTCTTGGTGTGGGTTCATTAACTCGTTACTTTAGAACAAGCATGTTAGAGGTTGTAAGGCAAGATTACATACGAACAGCACGGGCGAAAGGTTTAAAGGAGAAGACTGTTATTTATAAGCATGCGTTAAAAAATGCAATATTACCGGCGATTACGTTATTAGCATTTGAATTACCAGGTTTATTTTCGGGAGCAATTATTATTGAACAAATTTTTAACTGGCCAGGGATTGGTAATATTCAATTAGAAGCACTAAATTTTCGTGATTATACAGTATTAATGGCTTTTACGATGTTTCTTTCTTGTTTAACAATTGTTTCAAACTTTTTCGCTGATATCGTATATGCAGTTGTTGATCCACGTATTCGGTTGAAGTAAGGGGGGATTAGATGGAAACTGTTACAGCAATTCCAGAGAAAAAAGAAAAAAAGAGAAGAAATGAATCATCACCATGGCGACAGGCTCTTAAAAAAATAAAGAGAAATAAGATGGCACTCGTGGGGTTTTATGCACTAATGTTTATGTTTTTATTTTGTTTTGTCGGTCCGCTCTTTTCGCCATATGCATCAGGGAAAATACAAGTCGCTTTAATTAACAAACCACCTAGTTTTTCACATTGGCTCGGTACAGATCAATTGGGAAGAGATATTTTAACGAGACTTATGCAAGCAGGACGCATTTCATTAACAATTGGATTAGCTTCAATGGTCTTATCGGTTATACTTGGAGCTTTATTAGGAGCTATTGCAGGTTTTTATCGCGGGATTGTCGACAATATTATTATGCGTCTTGCAGATATTTTAATGTCGATGCCGGGATTGCCGTTGCTTATTATAATGGGAGCTATTTTATCAGAATGGAAAGTACCATCTGATTATCGTCTTTATGTCATTATGATTATTTTAAGTTTAGTAGGTTGGCCAGGACTTGCACGTCTTGTAAGAGGTCAAATTTTATCACTCAGGGAGCAAGCATTTATGCAAGCTGCTGATGTGTTAGGAATAAAAGATTACCGGAAAATTATATATCATTTAATCCCTAATGTTTTACCGATCTTAATTGTTGTATCCACATTAGGTGTTGCAGGCTCTATTTTAGGGGAATCCGCACTAAGCTACTTAGGTCTCGGAGTCGTCCCGCCTACACCATCATGGGGAAATATGATTAGTGCAGCTAACTCATTAATCGATTTCCAAAAGCGTCCGTGGTTATGGATTCCGCCCGGTTTTGCAATTTTTATAACAGTTGTATCAATTAATTTACTTGGTGATGCACTTCGTGATGCGTTAGATCCAAAGATGAGACGGTAGGTGAGGGAATATGAGTAAAGCGGTAGTAGAGCTGAAAGATTTGCAAACACATTTTCAGACAGAAGAAGGAACAGTAAAGGCTGTTAATCATGTTAGCTTTGCAGTTCGAGAAGGTGAAACAGTTTGTGTTGTAGGTGAATCGGGTTGCGGAAAGAGTGTAACGGCGCTATCGATTATGGGACTTATTGCTGAATCAGGAAGTGTAGTAGGTGGAGACATTTTATATGAAGGAAAAAGTCTTTTAGGTATGAAAGAGAAAGAGCTTCGTAGTTTACGAGGAAATGATATTGCGATGATATTCCAAGAGCCGATGACATCGCTGAATCCCGTCTTCACTGTAGGAGAACAAATTGTAGAAACGTTAAGAGAGCATGAATTACTTAGTAAAAATGAGGCGTATAAAAAGGCAATCGAATTAATTCGTAAAGTTGGTATAGCTCGTGCGGATGAAATTGTCCATTCGTATCCACATGAACTAAGTGGAGGCATGTTACAACGCATTATGATTGCTGTTGCGCTTAGTTGTAATCCTAAGTTATTAATTGCAGATGAACCGACAACTGCTCTTGATGTTACGATTCAAGCTCAAATATTAGACTTACTAAGACAGATAAAAGAGGAATTTAAAACATCGATTTTATTAATTACACATGATTTAGGCGTTGTAGCAGAAATGGCTGATTACGTTGTCGTTATGTATGGCGGAAAAGTTATTGAG
The DNA here is from genome assembly GCF_016483605.1 of Bacillus cereus group sp. N11. Classification (NCBI taxonomy): domain Bacteria; kingdom Bacillati; phylum Bacillota; class Bacilli; order Caryophanales; family Bacillaceae; genus Bacillus; species Bacillus cereus group sp. N11. Next base: position 2,741 of record NZ_JAEHBN010000025.1, on the reverse strand, counting down.
GAAGCTCCAGTACTAGAGATATTCCAAAATCCGAAACATCCGTATACGAAAGGTTTGTTGAAATCAAAACCGGTAATGGGAAAACGAATAGATAAACTATATTCTATTCCAGGGCAAGTTCCGAATTTAGTTGGCTTAGGTGAATTTTGCTATTTTAGTGGTCGTTGTGAGCATTGTATGGAAATATGTAAAGAAGAGGCACCAAATTTGAATGTACACGATGAGAACCATAAAGTAGCTTGCTGGTTATATGAGGAGCGTGCGGAACAATGAGTGAACCATTATTAGAAGTGAAAAACTTAAAGACGTATTTTCCAATTAAGGGCGGCATATTTAGTAGAACGATTGGACATGTAAAGGCAGTTGATGGAGTAAGTTTTACTATTAATAAGGGTGAAGTGTTCGGTCTCGTTGGAGAATCAGGAAGTGGAAAAACAACGATAGGAAAAACAATTTTACGTCTCGTCCAAAAAACGGAGGGAGAAGTAAAGTTTAAAGGGCACGATGTTCATTCCTTATCCAAGGAGGAATTGAGAAAACATCGCCCTAATATGCAGCTTGTTTTTCAAGATCCATTTAGTTCATTAAACCCAAGAATGAGAATTGGAGAAGCACTTGGTGAGCCGATGTTGGCTCACGGACTAGCGACGAAAGAAAATGTTCGTGCAAAGGTGATAGAAGTATTGGAGTTATGTGGTTTAGCTCCGTATCATATTGACCGGTATCCTCATGAGTTTTCTGGTGGGCAACGTCAGCGTATCGTTATTGCAAGAGCTATGGTATTAAATCCAGAATTCATTGTAGCTGACGAACCTGTGGCAGCACTAGATGTATCTATTCAAGCACAAATCATTAATTTATTTAGTGAGTTACAGGAGAAAAAGGGATTATCTTATTTATTCATTTCACATGATTTAAGTGTTGTGGAACATTTATGTACAAAAATAGGAATTATGTATTTAGGAACGATTGTAGAAACGGCACCGCGTGATGAGTTATTTACGAATCCACTTCATCCGTATACAAAAGCATTGTTATCAGCTGTGCCAATACCAGATCCAACAGTGAAGCGGGAGCGAATTATACTAGAGGGGGATATTCCCAGTCCAGCAAATCCACCTTCAGGTTGTCGTTTTCATACACGCTGCCCGTTTGCGACAGATGTTTGTAAACAAACGGTACCAGAGTTTCGTAATGTTGGTGAAGATCATTTTGTTGCTTGTCATCATGTATAAAAGAGAAGGACCCTTTCAGAAGTTGAAAGGGTCTTTTTTTATTTACTAGATAAAGTTTGTTTTAAAACAAATTGCTCGATTGCATGGGCAACACCATGTTCATTGTTTGTTAATGTTACAACGTCACATAATTTTTTTACATCTTCTTCAGCATTTCCCATTGCAACAGATAAACCAGCAACTTCTAACATTGGTACATCATTAAAATTATCACCAATAGCAATTGTATCTTCAATTGGTATATTAAAATGAGCTGCCATCTGCTGTAGCCCATTTCCTTTATGGCCATTCTTATCCATAATTTCTAAATTAGTAGGAGCAGATGCTGTAACCATAATAGCAGTGTCTTCTTGTAACCTACTTAATAACTGGGCGCGATGACCTGCATTGAACGTTAAAATGAAGAATTTAGATATTTCGAGTTCTTGATTGTTTACAACATCTTCGATTTTTTGGAAATCAGTAATTAGGTTTGATTTCTTTTGTTTTTCTGTAATTCTTTCGAGTTCTTCTAATGTAACATCTAGCGCATGCTTGTTTTCTTCGAATGCCTGCATCACTTGATCTTGCCATGTAGAAGGAGAGTAAACCCCTTTATTTGTATATAGCTTATATGGAAAACCTTCAGCTTCTAGTAATTTTGCAAGTTTGTATACTTTATCGTTTTGTAAACAACGCGAGTTAATTACTTTTCCATCCACGTAAACAATTGCCCCATTGCTTGCTCCAACTGGAAGAGATAATTGGTATTCTTCCAATAGTTTTAAAGCATCCTCTTTTGCGCGGCCAGAACAAATCATTACAATATGTCCAGCTTCTTGTGCAGTTTGGATTGCTTGTAAGTTCTCTTTGGAGATTTCAAGATTAGATGATAGTAGTGTACCATCCATATCTAATGCGATTAATTTCAAAATGACCACCTCTTTGTTTTTATTATACATAGTTATATAGAGGAAACATATAAACTTATCTTGGAAAGATAGTATTTTGTCCTATAGTGTACCATCCAGTGAAAACCTAGTAGATTCAACCTTACTTATTAAAGATTTACCTTGATTTGTAATAAAAGTAGAGAGGAATATAGTTATATTTAGGTTTATGACTGTAATGTTACACGAATGTTACAAACTTGAATGTAGTGGGAAATGCATTAAAACAGTATTTTTAAGGGTGTTTATAAAAAAACGTAAAAAAAATGTAATAAAATTTACGTAATCATATTGCAACGTAATAATAGTTATGTTACATTAATGTTACAAACGTTACGTTATTAAATTCAATGTAACGGTAACATAAAAACTATGAAAAAAACATTTCTTAGAAATTACATATAGAAAACTTATTCAAAGGGAGGATAAATGATATGAAAGAGCAAGTATTACAAGTAACAAAAGGTGACTTCGTAGGATCAGCAAGTGGAGCGGTAGTATTAACAGCATTAATCGTATTTCTATCAAGCGTATTAGTATAATAGAAGTTTTGTAACAAAAGATAAATGAAGGGAGA
>NZ_JAEHBN010000024.1:0-68725 GCF_016483605.1 Bacillus cereus group sp. N11 | reverse complement strand
GGAGGGCTGTTTTTCTAAAATTTATTATTTTATATTGTTTTCATTTACTAAAATTAAAAAGGATTGCAGAATGTTGGAAACCCTAAAGGGTTTCCCAACACTCTGAGAAAAAAGATATGCAAGATGCATATCTTTTTTCTCTTTCTTACCAGGAAGCTTTTGTTTCGTGATTCACATCATTATAACCATTTAATTTATAGGTATGATTACCAATAGCGTAATCATCTCCATAATAAACGCTTGTGTTGGTCGCTGTAGCACTTACATAAGATGATTTTTTTGCATTATTACTTTTCGTATTCACTAATGAGCCATCGCCATTGAAAGTCCTTGCTTTTGCATAAATATAGTCTTCGGTCGTAGTTGATTTCGATTTAGCAACTGCATATGGGTTACCAAAAAAGGGAGTATAGACGCTAATGTTAGAATCATTCTTAGGTGCAGCTGCAACAGTCAAACTAGAAACATTGGATGTTTTTGCTGATTGAATTGTATCAAAGTCAACTAAAACAGGCTGCTTGTCTGCAGCACCCACCTCTGAGGCACTTGCGTTATTAGTAAAACCAAAACCTAAAACCGCTAACCCTAAAGTTGTCACCGCTAAAGATTTTTTCATATTCACTAATTTCCCCACCTTTTTTAATTTTTGAGTTCGAACTCAACTCATACAATATACGAAAAATTCGAAACTCTCAACAACCTATCCGATACTTAACTTTTCTTTTACTTTTGATTTAACATATCTTCATTTTAATAATTTGAATATAGCTTTAACTGCTTAGCGAACATGGAAATAGGGTTACCAATATGAAATTCATGTAAATGTAGATTTACACTTATAGAAGAGCACATGAATGAAAAGTAGGGTGGTAATGAAAGAGAGTTAGAAGAATGTAATACAAAACAATCGGATTATGTATTCATTAATTGTAGCGGCGGAAAAAGAAAAGATAGTAAAGGAGAGTATTAACGGTAAAAACGAAACACGGTATAAATCAATCATGTACGAAGCAATTCTACGTTTGTATGTAGGATTACTTCGTTTGTAAAGTTTAAAGCTGTTATTGTATTCCCTATGTTATTTTTAAATTTTTGTGGGAAACCTATCTGAAAAAGGATGGTGGCAAGAATGACAATTGATCGAGTGTGTACAATAGGACCAGCAAGTAATAATAAAGAAACGTTAGTGCAGTTAATAAAGAATGGTATGAAAATTGTTCGGCTAAATTTATCACATGGCACGCATGAAAGTCATAAAGACATCATTCGTTTAGTGAAATCTTTAGATGATTCTATTAAAATTTTAGGTGATGTGCAAGGTCCTAAAATAAGATTAGGTGAAATGAAGGAAGATCAAATTACACTTAAGGCCGGGGATTCTTTTCTTTTACATACGCAACCAGTCATAGGGAGTAATACAGAAGCAAGTGTGGATTATGTAGGTATTGCGAATGATGTGAAAGTAGACAGTAGAATTTTGATTAATGATGGAGAGGTTGAATTAATTGTTGAAAAGGTAAGTAAGGAAAAAATAGAAACAAAGATCAAAACAGGTGGTAATATCTCATCTCATAAGGGGGTGAATTTACCAGGTGCGACAGTTAGTTTACCGGCTATTACAGAGAAAGATAAAAAAGACATTCAATTTCTTTTAGAAGAGGATGTTAATTTTATCGCGTGTTCTTTCGTACGAAAACCTAGTCATATAAAGGAAATACGAAATTTTATACAAGAGCATAAAGAAACGTCCCCAAGTTTAATTGCAAAAATAGAAACGATGGAAGCAATCGAGAATTTTCAAGATATATGTAAAGAAGCAGATGGAATTATGATTGCAAGGGGGGATTTAGGAGTGGAATTGCCGTATCAATTTATTCCGCTTTTACAAAAAATGATGATTCGTGAATGTAATCGAACGAATACATATGTTATTACAGCAACACAAATGCTTCAATCTATGGTAGATCATTCTAATCCTACAAGGGCAGAGGTCACCGATGTTTTTCAAGCTGTACTAGACGGGACGAATGCAGTGATGCTTTCTGCTGAAAGTGCATCAGGAGAGCATCCAATCGAAAGTGTGAGAACACTACGTCTCGTTTCGGAATTTGCGGAGCACGTTAAAAAAGATGGTCCTTTTGCGATGAAAGATGTACTGGAATGGCTGCATAAGTCTCTTTAATACATGTAGCTTGGTAAGTGATGAATAAAAAAAAGAGGGCGGATATGCATCCCCCTCGAGTTTTTAACGAATATTACTCTTGCTCTTCTTGCTCATCCAAAATCTTATCAAAAGCAGCCGATACTTTGTCAAACTCTTCGTCATTTTCGATGTATGAAAACTCATTATCTTTTTCTACTTTTAAAAAGAAGATATCAATGTCTTCCTCAGTTTCTGTTTGAATGTCTTCTACGAAGGCAACTGCAATATATTCTGCACCTTCGACATCCATCGCTCCAAGTACTTCTACTTCCTGATCCTCATTATTCTCATCACTAAGAGTAAACACTTCGCCAACTTCAATATCAGACATATTCATTCTCCTCCTGTTCGACTCTAAAAATAGAGCACTCAAACTGTATACATACTAACATATCTTTCCATGAAAAAACAAATTCATACGTAAGAAAACAACTGATTCTTCTTTAGTATGAGTATACAGCTATAAGGAGCATTATTTTTTGCGTGCTATGTTACTAAATCCATTCAACAATTATATCCGTAGTCTGTCTTGTTTTATCACGCTTTGGCTCTTCTTTACGGTAACCAAAGGCAACCATAACAGATACTTCAAAATTATCGTCTTTTACAATGCCTTCTTGACGAAGTAAAGAATCTACTTTCTCTTTATCAAATCCTTCTATTGGACAAGAGTCAATACCAATTTGAGCTGCACTCGTCATCATATTACCTAAAGCGATATAAGATTGTTTTGATGCCCAATCAAATACAGCACGGTCGGATTGTAATAAGTTAAAATCTGATTCCTGGAACTTTTTGAAGAATTCATATCTAATTTTTTGAGTGTCTTCAGGTAATCCAATAATATCGTTCATCATATATTTAATATAATCTGCATCATAATGCATATCTTTAATGTTTCTTGAAAGAACAATGACAAAGTGACTTGCTGTTGCAAGTTGCCCACCAGCACCCCATGAATATGGTTGTAGTTTTTCTCTTACTTCTTTATTTTGCACGATAACAAATTTCCAAGGCTCATATCCAAAAGAAGAAGGAGATAATCTGCCTGTTTCTAAAATGAAATTAAAATCCTCTTCTGAAATTTTTTGCATAGGATCGAACTCTTTACATGCATGTCTGAAATGAAAAGCCTCCATAATTTTTTCTTTTGTAATTTCTTTTATATTTGTCATAAAAGTTCCTCGTTTCATTAATTTATTTTGTAACCAAATTATATTTTTAAAGTAACATAGAAACAAGTACGCACATTTATGTGGTATAGTATCAAAAAAGATACTAATGTTAAGGGAAGGGATTTATTATGGATTGTTCAAACGAAAATAATATAAATTACCCATTTTTAAATAAATATTCTTGTCCAGTGGAAGCGATGGTTGAGGTCATTGGAGGGAAATGGAAAGGGGTTATTTTGTATCATTTATTAGATGGTACAAAGAGGTTTAATGAATTAAAAAGATTAAAACCTAATATCACACAAAGAATGTTAACACTACAGCTGAGAGAACTCGAAGCAGATGGCATCATACATCGTGAAGTATACCGTGAAGTACCTCCAAAAGTAGAATATTCATTAACTGAGCTTGGTGAATCACTTCGTCCAATGATTCTATTAATGATGGAATGGGCAACTCATAATATGGAAAAAGTTTTGGAGAGTAGAAATACACAAAATAAAAGTTAAGAGTTGAAATGGATATAGGAGAGATATGTGAAATAGTTGTAGAAATAAAAGGTGTTTCCATACGTGGAAACACCTTTTATCCCGCATTAACGGCCAGTAAGACCCCCACCTCAAAATTCAGTGGAAGCAAAGAAGTTAGGTGGGGATCGGGCTGCCCGTAAAAGCCCGATTGGTGAAGGCTAATAATCAGTGGGGGATCAACAAACCCCCCACTGATTAAAGTTTCACTTTATTTCTATGTTTTTTACTTTTTAACTTCAACTGCTGAAGTTGCAAAGTCACTCAAGTTTGCAGTTTTACCATACCAATCAGCGTGTCTAAAAACAACACCTTTTCCATATCCTTCAGTTGAAGTACGTTCCCATAGCGTTGTTGAATAGCTAGCAGTAGGAGCTGCTGTACGTACAGAAACAATTTGATTTTGCCAACTAGGAGACAAGTTTTTATAACCGCTACTTAGAGAAAAATACTCGCTACCTGTACGTTTATAGAAGTCTGTACTACCAGGTCCGCTCCCTCCAACACCAAGAGGAGTGATTGTATGATTCAACCTTTGTTTATCTTTTTCAATAAAAGACTCTAAACTTTCTTTGTTCGAAAATCCATAAGATAACCAGTCTCCATTTTGATTTTGTTTCGGTAGAACTAAAGTTATTTTTACGTCTTCCTTTGATGGAGCACCCAATTTGTGAAACGAATCTACAGCCTTTTCATCTACAGTTACATATTCGAAAGAGGCAATCGTATAATCCTTTTCGGTACTAGCTAATACTGATCCCAATCCTACAGTTAATGATGAAGCAGCTAACATTGCACCTACTACCAACTTTTTAAGCATGAATTCATCTCCTTTAAACTTAGATTTTTTTGTGTAACTAAAATGTATGTTAATTTAAGTTTATTGTAAATATTTAGAATTTTATAAAAATAAATCGGAATATTCTTTCATTAATCCAAAGTAAGGAATTCGCTTTTCTATTAAAAAAGGATCTACTTAAAAAGTAAATCCTTTTTGGATATTAGCAATAAGGCTAGAGTGTGCTACTGATTTTGCTCTTTGCCGATTCACCTCAAAACTTTACTGAAGCAAAGGAGTTAGCGGGAGGCGTGCTACTTGTGAAAAAGACTTTGGTGTGTGCTAATATAGACAACACCATCGGTAATAAAAATTTCGATTTATCCTACTATGAGTTAAAAACTTCATTTTTAGTAGTGGAAGTAGCGTCTAATAAAAGGAAGATTGCTGCTATAATATGTAGAACGATTGCTATATAAGGAAAGAAGGCAACTAGAGTAACGATAATACCGATATAATGAGGATACGTATTCATGCCTTCTTTTTTAGCTAATAAAAAAGTAGTGATATGTAAAATAATCAATAGTAGTAAAGGTATCCCATATAGGTTAACAAGACTTGGAAATAAATAATAACAAGGAAGTAATAAAAGATGATAGATCCCTGTAGTCCATTTTAGTGCTTGGATGTAGGTTTTCAAAGTTAATCCTCCTAAAACAATCAATATCTATATATTACCAAAAATAATAGGTGATTGGATATTATATATTTGTAGTTTTGAGTGGATTATAATTATTTTATGTAAACTAATTATAGGTTATCTATAAAATAGAAAAACCACCCAAACGAGGGTGGTTTTTATTATAAATAATTACTTAAAGAAGCAAGAGGAACTTTCACCTCACTACCTTCTTTCATATTTCTTAGCATAACGGTTTCTGCACTAAGTTCCTCTTCACCAATAATAAGTACATAAGGGATGTTCTCTTTATTGGCATAATTAAGGGCGCGTTTTAGTTTGCGTCCTGCTAGTTCAAGTTCAATTTTCCATGAAGTAGTGGATCGTAATTGCTGGGCAATTTGCAAGCATTGTAATTCTGTCCCGAGTGGGATAATAAATAAGTCCGCTGTAGAGGATTTTGTTTCTTTTTGTGAGAGTGCTGTATAAATAACGTCTAAACCGAATGAAATACCGACTGTTGGATAGTTCATATTATCACCACGGAATGCTCCGATAATATTATCGTAACGACCACCACTACCGATGCTAGATGTAATCGAGCCATCTTTTAGAAAGATTTCATATACGGTACCTGTGTACATTGTGAGTCCTCGTGCTAAAAACGGATTGAATATAGCATTCTCGTTTATTCCAAGAGCAATTAAATATTGCTGTAATTGTTGTAATTCGTTTATTCCATCGGTAACGAGTTGATTATTGAAAGCTTCTTTAAAGTCAGCAATTGTAAGCTTTAGACAAGATAATACGGTATTACATATCGTATCAGCCATTTCTTCAGTAATTCCACGCCCCAATATATCTTTCCGTACACCATCAATCCCAATCTTTTCAATTTTGTCTAATGATAATATTACGTCACTCATTAATTCAGTAGGGATGTTAATCGCCTGAAGAATACCGTTTAATAATTTTCGGTTATTATATTGGATCGTTACTTCTAAGTTTAACGTTCGGAACAGTTCAAACGCCATGCTCATAAGTTCAGCTTCTGCCATGACAGACTCAACACCGACTATATCAACGTCGCATTGTATAAACTCACGAAATCTCCCTTGTTTAATCGGACCATCTCGAAATACTTTCCCAATTTCATACCGTTTAAAAGGTAGACGAATATTTGGATTCATCGCCACGACTTTTGCGAATGGAATTGTTAAATCGTAACGTAAAGCAAGCTCACGTTTTCCTTGATCTTGAAGTGTATATATTTCCTTTAAAATTTCATCACCACCGCCATACTTGTAAGACATAAGTTCATACATATTTAACGTAGGTGTCTCTAACGGTTTACAGCCATAACGTTCAAACGTATCTTCACACGCTCTTTTAATTTTATTTCGCAGCACTTGCTCCTCTGGTAAATAGTCCTTTGTTCCTTTTACATTTTTCATTTCCACTGTAATCACTCCTTTTTTAAATTAAAAAAAGCTATGCGGGTATAAAAATACCCACATAGCTTTATGAACGCTTCGTGGGTAAACAGGAAAAGCCCTGTACCCACGAAGAAAAAATTTTCTTCGGATACACGGCGTTACGTATGATGATGAAGTTGGAAAGAAGTATTAAAATTTCGCATTACAAATCTCTCCTTAACATAAGTTTTTCCAAATTATATCAGATGATTTTTGAAATATCAATATTTTCAGTTTTGAAAAATGCGTGAAGTTATGTAGGAGAAATGGAAAAGGGTGTATAATAAAAGAAAACTTAATAATATGAAATAACCTTTTAAGGAGAAGCACATGAAAAAAGATAAAACGAATGCGATGCGAATATTAGATAAAGAAAAAATTGAATATTCGATGATGTCATATGATCCAGACGATGGGAAAATTGATGGCGTGTCAGTAGCCGAGAAAATTGGACGAGAAGTAAGAGAAGTATATAAAACCTTAGTCGCTCAAGGGAATAGTAAAAATTATCATGTGTTTATTATTCCAGTAGATGAGGAACTGAATTTAAAGGCTGCCGCAAAAGCAGTAAGTGAAAAGAAGATTGAAATGATACCTGTTAAAGATATTACGAAAGTGTCAGGGTATATTCGCGGCGGTTGTTCACCAGTCGGAATGAAGAAGTTATTTTCTACATGTATCGATGAAAGTGCTCAATCGCTTGAAACGATCATTGTAAGCGGCGGAAAAATTGGTATACAAATTGAGCTGAAAGTGGAAGATTTGGCGAAAGTAACGAGAGCGCAGTTTGGTGAGATAACGAAGTAAATATACATAGGGGAAGAAGTTCTAAATATTATGGAACTTCTTTTTATTTTAGATAGTTGTTTCTTAACGGTTGTTGTAGGATGATCTAATTAAGTATACGGATTATGTTTTTTACGGTATAAAACATCAAAAAAAAGATTTTTTCAGTATAAAACAATTTAAAGACGAACATTTTTATGGTGAAATAAAATAATGTTCATATTTATATTGCGTCTACACTAATAGTTTGTTATATTATCCATATAATAATTTTGAATAACATCACTCGTATATACTCGGTAATATGGTCCGAGCGTTTCTACCTAGTTCCCAATGAAAGAACTGGACTACGGGTTAAAGTATTCGGTCGGTTTGTGTATGGAGCCGCTACCGTTCTATAATGTAGCATTGACCTCGTCTATTGCTTCATTAACTTTGACTACCGTAGTTCTAGAAAGTAGAGATTCTTCTACAATTTCTAGAACTTTTTTCTTTGGGCGAAAACATCGAGTATATGAAACAACAAGAGAAAGAGGAGAGATTATTTATGAAGAACAATATGTTACAAAAATGTGCTGCCCTAGTAACTACTATTGCATTGTCATCCTCAATACTTGCGGGATGTAATGCGAGTCCAAAACAAGTTGTTGAGGCAAAAAGCAACGAAAAGCCTATCTTAATTCAAGGTCCAATGCCGATAGAAGCAGAAAAATTTGCGAAAAGGTTAAAAAATGTGAAAGAAGAAAAGTCTGGAACATGTGTATTTTATAAAGGAACTGTCGACAATTATCCTGTAATCGTTGCGAAAACAGGTAAAGGAATGGAAAATACAGCAGCCGCTACAGCAGTGGCTATTGAAAAATATAAGCCTATAGCGATTATTAACCAAGGAACATCGGGTGGCCATGATCCTAATTTAAACGTATTTGATATTGTGTTAGGAAAACAAGTTGCAAATATAGGTTCATTAAAAACCACAAATATGGATGAGAATCAAGGGATTGAGCCAACAAAATGGATATCTATGGATTTAATGGCTTCTGAAGGAAGTGCAGGAGAAGATCCAAATGCTGAGAAAATCCGATACTACGAGGGAGATAAGGATTTACTTGCAGCAGCTAATGCAGTGAAAGATACATATACAAAAGGTAAAGTGGTTGAGGGTACGATAGGTTCAGCAGACGTTTGGAATAATGAAGTTGATAGAATTAAGTGGTTCCATACAAAATACGGTACATCTGTAGAAGAAATGGAAGGCGCTGCTGCAGCGCAAATCGCAAAAGCTTATGACGTACCATTTTTAGGAATTAGAGTATTATCTAACAATAAAACAAACGGCGGAAAATACAATCCAAATACAGCAGCGGCAAATCAAGAATATGTATATGAAGTAGTTAAAAAGTATATAGCTTCGATGCCAAATAAATAGAAGTAGTTGTATGCTCAACATAAATGTCAATTAGCTCCAAAAGTTTCCGAGACAGATAGATTTACTTTAGGAATGATAGTTGAAAAAGAAAAGCTTGTTTCTTATTGAAAAATATAAGAAATGAGCTTTTTTATTTAGAAAAAATTGATTAATTAGTTTATAGCGTTAATATATAACATTGAATATCGTAATAATATAATGGAGGTGAATGTAAAATGGCTTTTACTACAGGTCCTATTGAAAACTTGGGAAATCAACCTGCTAATGCAAATAGAGTTAGGGTGAAAATTCTTAACCGTACTGCTGGCCCGCTTACTGGAGTAGCTAGAGTTTTTAGACTTGACGGTTCAATAGTATTAATTGAACAGGTGAATTTCAATGTGAATTCTAATGCTTCTACTATTGAAACTCTAAGTTTAGTTCATCCTGCTTTTGGACAAGCATTAGAATATGAAGTTCAAATTGTTCCTAATCAACCTGGTGGACTATATAGTGTTTATGGAATAACAGCTGAAAGTGTTATCATTACTGCACAACGTGTTGTCAATGCAGAATTAACACAGTTTCTTTAATAAAAATAGATTGGTGCCTACATGGTATCCAATCTATTTTTGTACTTATTTTTCAGAGAAAGAAGAGTTTTACACAAAAAATAAAGACAGTTATGGAAAAAGGAAGAGCCGAGCTATCATCTCGATTTGTACGATTGCTGTCCTAGACTCTATCTGTTTTATTGCACGGTTTTCTTTGAAAAATTTATTAAATATGCATAATTGCATAAAAAAATTGAAATTTATAAGTTAACATTAAACTACTTTTTAATTGTAAAGAATAGTTTAATAATCTTTACTAGGGAAGGATATTCCTTGTGAAAAGTGAATTTGTTTGAAAAGTAGATAAACCAAAAGTATGGAAATGATACAGACTGATTAGGGTTTTGTATTAAATAAAAAGAGAAGGGGAATGGAGTTTTAAACGTTTTCGTAGTTTTAGGGAGAACATTTTTAGTAAATGACTTCAAATTATATTTTAAAGGGGAAATGGGTATATGAAGTTTCGAAATACAAAGCTTGCTATGGTTACATTATCTTCATTTTTTATTTTAGGTTCTGCATCTCTATCATTTACAGATACTATACATGGTGAAGTAGCTTCTGTATCACCACAAGAGATGACTGTAAAAAGCTATGACGATACATATTATAATAATGCAATAGGAAAAACGGGTTTGGAACTAAAGAAGGAACTTCATAATATTATTGATGATCATACAAAGTTATCATACAGTGCGGTTTGGGAAGCGCTAAGAGATACGGATGAAGATCCAAATAATAAAAACAATGTAATACTCTTATATACTGGGCGTTCGCAAGGGAAACTTACGAATGGTTCAGGAGTTAATAACTGGAACCGAGAGCATGTTTGGGCAAAATCTCATGGTGATTTTGGAACGGCTGCAGGACCTGGAACAGATCTGCATCATTTAAGAGCGACGGATGTATCTGTAAATAGTTCACGTGGAAATCTGGATTTTGATAATGGTGGTGTGAATCATTCGGAAGCGACAGAATGTAAATATGATAGTGATTCTTGGGAACCTCGTGATAGTGTAAAAGGAGACATCGCTAGAATGCTGTTTTACATGGCTGTTCGTTACGAAGGGGATAGCGGTGAAATAGATTTGGAACTCAATGAAAAGGTGAATAACAATAAAGATCCGTACATTGGGAAACTATCTGTATTACTAAAATGGAATGAACAAGATCCGGTCGATGATTTAGAGCGAAAGCGTAATGAAATAATTTTTACAAAATATCAACATAATCGCAATCCTTTTATTGATCATCCGGAATGGGTAAATAAAATTTGGAACTAAGATTTGTAAAGGTATTATATTTTGTAAGAAGGGATTGATCATAATGATCAATCCCTTCTTACATCTATACTAGAATCAATAATTTTCATAGGATTGGAGAGGAAAATAGAATAGATGTTTTTGTATTATCAAGTTAAGTATATTGTAAACCTTTTAGTACGGTCCCCACTCAATATTCACTCCAATAATAAGAAAAATAAGTCCAATGATAAACCAAATGAATGCAAGAGGAGCCATAAATCGAATCCATTTTCCGTAAGAAATGCCGCTAGCTGCGAGAACGCCCATTAAAACACCGGAAGTTGGATTTAAGCAGTTCACTACACCTTCGCCGAGCATAACAGCTTGTACTGTAACTTGGCGTGTAATGTGCATGAAATCAGCTAATGGAGCTAATATCGGAATGAAAATAACAGATTCTCCTGTCCCGGATGAAATGAGGAAATGTAATGCGGCACTACTTACATACATACCGATAACGCCAAATACAGGGCTATATCCTTCGAGAGACTGTGCGAGTTGATTAACAATTGTATCAAGTAATTTGCCTTGTTCTAGAATGACTGAAATAGAGCGAGCCATTCCGACGATCAAAGCACCGTATATGAGATTTTGGCAGCCTGCTAGAAAAGTAGAAGCGATATCGTTCGCTTTCATACCGCCTATTATTCCTGCTGTAATTGCGATGAAAATAAAAGTAGCGGTCATTTCTGCATCTGTCCAATGTAGTCGAAAAGCCCCTATTAAAAATACAATTAATGATAAAGCTGAGACGAGTAAAATTAATTTGTGACGTATTGTCCAAGGAACTTCAGTTTTCTCTATTTCTCTCTCTCTTGAAAGAGCATTACTTGGAAACCAGTTATCGCCGAGTATGCTTCCTTTATTCGATTTTTTTAAACGTTTTATATACCAATTAATATACAAAATGGTAGCAATTAAAAAAGAGATATAGATTGCTGTACGTAACCCAATCCCTGAAAACATCGGAAGTTCTGCGATTTTTTGTGAAATGCCTAAAGGTGAGGGAGATAATATAGTAGCATTAAAACCAGCATAAGTGCCTAAATAAATAATTGCTACGCCAACGATAGCGTCCCATTTCAATGTGCGTGCAACGATGATGCCGATGGGGATAAAGCCGATAACTGAGTTAACGATAATGCCAGTCGTTCCGAGAAGAGAAAAGAGTGCGGCGACAATACAAATGAAAAGTAATTGCTGATTCCGAAATTTGTTAATCACATGATAGATTAAACCGTCAAGAGCACCTGTTTTTTCAAGAATGGCAATGGCACCACCTGTAAATAAAATTAAGAAGATGATAGGAGCAGCAAGTGTCATTCCTTTTTCAATAGCGGTAAAAAAAGAAACAAACCCTACCGGTGATTGCGGAACAGAATGGTAACTTCCTGGTATTGTCGTTGTAACAGTCCCGTTTGTTACTCTTTTAAATTCTCCAGCAGGAACGAAATAAGTAGCTATGGCACAAAGTAAGGCAATAAAAAATAGTAGTACGTACGCGTCAGGTATTTTAAACTTTCGTTTACTAGGTTGTTTTTTTACCTCAGTTTGTAATTGCATAAAATCCCTCCTTTTTCACTTGGTTAATTTTTAATATTCTGAAATTTATCTGTGAAATAGATTATAATAAAGGTGGCTTCTTAAGGCAATAGTTTTTCTGTCCTTTCCTGCACATACAAATTATTGCAACATTAGACAGGGAAACGAAAATAATCCAAGAATATGTTAAATAGAAAGTAAAAGGAAAAGAGGGAAAAAGATGTGGAAAACTACGGATCTATGTGATGAGTTTGAAAAGGAGTTACAAATATGTCGCCAGTCTTTTCGATCTTTTGGGAAGAAAGAACAATTCCACGGGAAAATTGCAACGGTGAAAGTGAAGGATGATAATGTACTAGTGAAGGAAGGATTACAAACATTACCGGAAGGAACGGTATTAGTTGTTGATGGTGGAGCGTCTACGAATTGTGCGTTACTCGGTGATAATTTGGCAGCTATTGCAGAGGAAAGAAAGCTGGCAGGAATTATTGTAAATGGATATGTTCGTGATTCTAGTGAACTAAAGAATATTAATATTGGTATTTTAGCGTTAGGGACGATGCCAAATAGAAGTGTAAAAGAAGGGAAAGGAGAACGAAATATTTCATTGCAATTTGGACAAGTAGAATGGAAGCCAAATGATTATGTTTATGTGGATGAAGATGGCGTCATTATTAGTGAAAAAAGTTTGCGTCGTTAAAGGTTAGTAAGTTACTATTCTTAGAAAATAAATCCGATAAAGCATGGACAAAATTCTTTGTCAATAGTAAAATAATACAGAAATTTAAAATTAACAGAATGTATAGGTTTATCGTTTTACGATAACTTAAATGGAAGTAAGTCGTGCCTAAAAAAGTGAATGTTATCACAATGATACGTTCATGAACAAAATTATTTTTCCTATACAAATATAGCCGCGAATGATGCGGGTAGGAGGTGTTGCACAGTTTGTTCGACACTTACAAAAAAAGAGTGTCAATTGCACGCCCTTGAAGGGTCTTTTTTTGTGTGAATAGTAGTAAGGGAGGAAATTTTGGGATGGCAATGTTGAAAAAATGGCTGCTTACGTCGTTAATGGCAGTTATACTTGTATTTGTTTCTTTTGCGAATACAGTACATATTACGTTTGCTGAAGGAAATACAGCAAAACTTGCAATTGTTGGTGAATCACAAAATGGCATTATGTTATGTCCGAAAGAAGAGCAAATTAAAGATGGGGAAACAGCTTTAAGTTTGCTGCAAAAAGTCATGGGGGACAAAGTAGAAGCTGAAACGATGTCGTTTGGAACGCATGTAAAAGGCATTGATGGGCTAATGGCCGGGGCTACAAGTGGCTGGCTGTATGATGTAAATGATAAATCTGCAGAAGTTGGAGCGGATAGTTATAAATTAAAATCTGGAGATGTTGTTGTTTTCCGTTTTGTTTCAGACTGGAGCAATATGAGTCAAGAAACATTACAACAAACATTAGATAAATTTGGTACTTGTAAAACGGTAGAAGAACCAAAAACAGATGATCCAAAACAAGAAAAACCAGAAGAACCAGAAGAACCAAAGACGGATGATCCAAAACAAGAGAAACCAGAAGAACCAAAGACGGATGATCCAAAACAAGAGAAACCAGAAGAGCCAAAAACAGATGATCCAAAACAGGAAAATCCAGATGGAACAAAAACACCAGAACAACCAAAGCAAGAGAATATTCAAGTTCCAGCAGCGCAAGTAAACGAAGCAATTTCTAAAACGTCTGAAAAGATGTTACAAGATGGAATAGAGAGTGATTGGGTAGCTCTAGGGCTTTCTCGTTCTGGAAAGAATGTACCAATTGAGGCGCAATTAAATTATGTTAAGGCAGTAACAGAAAAAGTGGAAAAGCGTATAAATCGTTTTTCAGCAACAGATTTAGCTAGAACGATTATTATGATGAATGCAATGAGTGCAGATCCTAAAAAGGTAGGCGGACATAACTTAGTTCAAAAATTGTATGAATCTGATAAAGTAAATTCTGTTACAGGTTATACATTTGCGTTACTTGCCTTTGATACGAATAAATATGAGATTCCAGTCGAAGCAAAGTGGAATCGAGTTGCTTTAGTAGATGCAATTTTAAACACGCAACATACAGATGGTGGCTGGACTTATACTAGTTCAGGTAGTAAAGATAGTGCTAGTAGCGTCGATGTAACAGGTATGGTTTTATCCGCGTTAGCACCTTATCAAGATCGATCAGATGTGAAACCAGCTGTACAAAAAGCTGTTGCGTATTTATATAACGAACAGCTAAAAAATGGTGGTTTTTCTGCTGATGGACAAGAAAATTCTAATAGTACTGCGCAAGCAATTATTGGATTATCACTTGTTAAAGATGTAGATCAAAATCGTCTTCATAAGGCAGTGCAAAGTCTGCTGTCATATCAACTTCCAAATGGTGAATTTAAATGGTTACCAAGTGATCAAAATGGTAACGGAATGGCTACAGAGCAAGCTCTTTTAGCGTTAGTTCAATTTAAAGAAATCGGAAAGTCTATTTATGACTGGTCTAATGTAGGCGATGATGAAGTAATTAAGCCGAAACCGATTGAAGAGCCAGAAAATAAGGTAATAGAAAAAGAAATTACTGAAGAACCGAAAGAACAAAAACAAATACAACAAGAAACAAAAGATGAAGATGTAAAAGTTGTTGTAGATAATAAACCAGTTAAAAATGAAAACATGCTACCGAAAACAGGAGCATCTTCTCATAGTAGAGCTATAGAAGTAGGTATGGGTGTATTATGTATTGCTTCTGCATATGTATTATGGAGACGTAAAGCAGCTTAACAAAAATTAGGAGCAATGATTTGCTCCTAATTTTCATATGAAAGGTGAGAGAGAACATGAGTAAGATGAAGTGGTTCATTTCTTTAATGCTTTCACTCGGGCTACTTGCCGGATGTGAAGAGGCGGCTGTAAAGCCGGAGAAGAAAGCAGAGCCAAAGCAAGAAGAGGTAGCAAAACAAGAAGAACCGAAAGAAGAAGTGAAACCGGAAGAGAAACAAGCTGAGCCGGAACAGAAACAAGAACAAAAAGTAGCAGAGAAGCCGAAAGAGGAAAAGCCGCAGGAACAACCTGAAGTAAAGAAAGAAGAGAAACCTCAGGAGCAATCTGCTACTAAACAACCAGAACAACAAAAAGCAAACGAAGAGAAACAACAGCAACCGAAAGCACAGGAAGTAAAAGAAGAAGCAAAGGTTGTCAATCAGCCGAAAGAAACACCAAAGCAGGAGCAAAAGGTAGATCCGAATAAAGAGAATAAAACGATACCGACTCCGCCCGTACCAACTCCTGTACCATCAAAATCAGATCCAGTACCGGTACCTAAACCACAGGTAAAACAAGTTACTATCTCCGTAAAAGGACATGAAGGATACTTATTAGGTGCGACAAAGGTTGATGTACAAGAAGGCGATACTGTTTATAAAGTGTTGCAGCGTACAGGATTAGATGTTGATGCAAGTGGATCAAAAGATAGCATTTATGTAAAAGGTATTAATGATTTATATGAAAAAGATATTGCTGATACTAGTGGATGGAAATATCGTGTGAATGGTGCATTTCCGAACCGTAGTGCTGGTGTAGTTACAGTAAAACCAGGAGATACAATTGAGTGGGTATATGTATTAAAATAAGAAAGGCATTCGGTAAAGGACTATGAAAATAAGTTTTTCTTCTTTACATCCTTTTGTGAATTTTTTCTATTATATTGGGGTGATGATACTATGTATGATGTGTCTTCATCCTCTTTTTTTAATTGGAGCAATTTTATTAATCGTTATATTAAATGTGATGCAAGGGAATAGCGAAAAGATAAGAAAGATGTTACCGAGCACAATCGTATTCTTTTTTATGGTAATTTTATTTAATTCGTTATTAACGCATAGAGGTCGAACTACGTTATTTTGGTTAGGTGATAGCCGTATTAAGCTGGAGGCAATTATGTTTGGACTAGTAATGGGGTTATTACTAGTTGCGATTATGTTTACGTTTGCTTCGTATAATGATATTATTTCAAGTCATAAATTTTTATATTTGTTTTCGAGAATTTCACCGAAAGTTGCATTGTTAACGATGATTACAGTGAGGTTTGTGCCTTTGTTTATTAGACGATTACAGAAAATAACACTCGTCCAAAAGACAAAAGGTGTGCAGGTAGATTCAGGTTCAATTGTTGAACGAGTGAAAAATGGCATGCAGTTACTGCAAGTATTATTAATTTGCTCGTTAGAAGATGCACTTCAAACGGCAGATTCTATGCAAGCTCGTGGATTTGGTGTAACGAAACGTACGACGTATATTCGGTATAGAATGGAAAAACGTGATTGGTATACGCTCAGTTATTTAATGATTTTATTTATAACTGCTATCATATGTAGTAAGTATGGCGGAGGAAAATTGATCATTTATCCGAAAGTCGAATCTATTCTATTCCAGCAATACGATGGAATGATGTTTGTAGCATTTACGCTGTTTATTAGTTTACCAATCATAATGGAAGGAAGGGAATGGATATGGTGGCGCATGCAGAAATAAACAATTTATCATTTGTATATGCTGATGAAATTGAAAAAGCGTTACAGCATATTTCTCTTTCTATTCAAAAAGGAGAGTTTATAGCGCTAGCTGGAGGATCGGGATCTGGGAAGACGACATTATTAAAACATTTTAAAAAGGAGTTACTTCCAATTGGCACGCGTTCGGGAGAGATGTTTTATGAAGATGTATTATTAGAGGAAGTACCTGACTTATTATCTGCCCAAGAAATTGGGATGGTATTTCAAAACCCAGAAAATCAGCTCGTAATGGATACAGTGATTCAAGAATTAGCATTTTCTTTAGAAAATATCGGATTACCATCACACATTATTCAAAAACGAATAGCCGAGCTCATTAGCTTCTTAGGATTTCAAGATTTATTGCATCAATCTGTTCATACGTTATCTGGTGGGCAAAAACAACTTGTCAATTTAGCTGCGGTATTAGTTATGCAGCCGAAACTATTATTATTAGATGAACCGACAGCGCAATTAGATCCAATTGCTGCGAAAGAGTTTTTAGGATTGTTAAAACGTATTAATGAAGAACTTGGAATTACGATTATTTTAAGTGAACATCGTTTAGATGAAGTGATACCACTTGCAACACGCGTTGTTTGTATGGATAACGGCCGAATTGTTTATGATGGTAGTCCTAAAACAGTTATAGCGAAAATGTGGAAAGTAGAAAACTTCCGTCCATTTATTCCGCAAATTCCAAGGTTGTTTTTAGAATGGAATGCGAGAGATATTCCGTTTACAGTGCGAGAAGCACAAATGAAAATGAATGACTTTTCAGCGATATCATATGTGAATGAGCAGATGGTACAACGTGAAAAACAAGAAGTAATGTTAAGTGCAGAACATATTTCTTTTCAATATGAAAAAAATAGTCCGCTTATTTTACGAGATTTAACAGTTGCGATTGAAAAAGGAAAATGGGTAGCGCTCGTTGGGAAAAATGGTACTGGGAAGTCTACACTGTTAACGATTTTAGCAGGATTGCAAAAAGCGAGAAGAGGGAAAGTAAAGTGGCATGGTAAAGTGATACATAAAATTGATTCGAAAGAACGATTTAAAAGGATCGGGTATGTATCACAGCATCCGTATTATCATTTTACATTTGATACAGTGTGGCAAGAAGTTTATGAACGTGCTCGTGAATTATATGGAGAACAAGGAAAAGAAATAGCTGAAGATATGTTGAAACAGTTTTGGTTACATTCGCTTAAAGAGCGCCATCCACATGATTGTAGCGGGGGAGAGCAACAACTACTTGCATTATGTACAACGTTATTATCAAAACCAACGCTATTACTACTTGATGAACCGACAAAGGGGTTAGACCCATGGAAGAAAGAAAGAATAGGGGAGCTATTTAGGAAATTACAAAAAGAAGGTACAACCATTGTAATGGCAACGCATGATATTGAGTTCGCAGCGAAATATGTTGATCAGTGCATGATGTTATTTGATGGAACAGTCATTATGAATGATGCACCGAAAGAATTTTTTAGCGGTAACTTCTTTTATACAACATCTATTAATCGATTCATTCGAAAAGAATTGCCATATGCATTAACGTGGGAGGATGTGTACGAAGCGTGTCCAAACGATATATTGCATTCATAATATGTATTTTTGCGTTTATAATAGGCACATTACTCTTTACTACACTCCTCATGGACGGCTATTACATGGTAAGTAGTTTGTTTTTATTAGCTGTTATTATGTTACCTTTCTATATTCGTTTTGAAAGGAAGGCGTTTGTTTCACGTGAAATTGTTCTCGTTGCCGTGTTAGCAGCAATTGCTGCGGTTAGCCGCGTACCATTTTCTATTTTACCAAGTGTACAACCAACTTCCTTTGTCATTATCGTTTCTGCAATCGTGTTTGGGAGTGAAACTGGTTTTATGATCGGGGCAACAGCCGCTATCGTATCGAACATTTTTTTAGGACAAGGTCCGTGGACGCCGTGGCAAATGTTTTCGTGGGGTATGATTGGTTTTATAGCTGGACTATTACGTAATACATTTTTCATGAAAAAGCTCTGGGGAAGACTCCTATACGGATTAATTGTTGGATTTTTATTTGGTTGGATTATGAACTTCTGGGGACTTCTCGGTTTTATACGAGAAGCAACGTGGGAAACCGTCATTGCGTACTATGTCGCGAGTTTTTACTTTGACTTAAGTCATGCGATTTCAAATGTTATTTTCCTACTACTATTTAGTACTTCGTGGATTACGATTCTCACAAGGTTTAAAAAGAAATACGGTATATTAGATGAGCATAACATGACATAGAAAAGCATACTTATATAAGGTAGGGTCGCGACTTACATATTCGTTTGCCTCTTTCATGCTTCTTACATATTGTAAGGAGCATTTTTTATTGTCAAAAAATAGATCCAATATACATCCGTTAGTATATAAAATTATTTGTATAATAGTAGGTGAGAACTTCTTTCAAGAGGGAGGTGTATAGTTAATGAAGTTAGTTATTCCGAAGCAACATGGTGCATGGGCCATGCTTATTATCCCATTTCTATTAAGTGTCATACTTGGGAAACCTACTTTTTATCATATTCCATTGTTTTTAGCTTGGTTCTGTATCTATTTAGCTACGTATCCATTTCTCATGTACATAAAACAAAAACGAAAAAAAGAGTTTTTACATGCAGCAATTGTATATTTTATTATTGCGTTCGTATTTGGGATGATTTCTCTATTATATGAATGGCGAGTTCTTTTATTCGTAGCAGCAATGATTCCATTATTTATAGTAAATATGTATTACGCTCGTCAAAAGAATGAAAGAGCACTGTTAAATGACATTTGCGCAATCATCGTTTTCTGTATAGGTGGTTTAGTTAGTTATTATTTTTCAATGAAACTTATAGATAAAACAGCATTATTTATTGCGCTTATTTCATTTTTATATTTTTTAGGAAGTACGTTTTATGTGAAAACGATGATTCGTGAGAAGAATAATCCGAAGTATCGTTTTATATCTTGGGGGTATCATATCGTGTTAACGGTCATCGTATTTGCTATCAATCCATGGTGCTCTCTTATTTTTATACCAAGTGTCATTCGAGCAATTATGTTGTATGGCAAAACAATTTCTATCATAAAAGTAGGGATTTTAGAAATTGTTAATTCTGTATATTTTTTAATCATAACGGCAATAATTATGAAGTATGCCATTTGAAAAAACTTCCCACCTTATGATGGGAAGTTTTTTCAATCTTGTTCTAAAATGTGAACCGTGTAATCGCAGCGTTGAATAGCTTGTTCGATCGCATAAAGAGATTGCTCAATACGAGCACGATTAAAATCTTTTTCAACAGTCTGTAATGCTTCTTCTAAACAGTGTTTTGCTTCTTGTAATGATTGAAAAGAATCTTGTACATATCCGCGAGCATTTTCGTGCATTTCATAATCCTCCTTGCATATTCATATATGTATAGTATGAACAGGAAGAAAGAAAATATAATTTGTTGTATTTGTTTGACAATTGAAATGAAATTACGTATAGTGAGATTTAAGTGAATATTTTCTTATCCAGAGAGGTGGAGGGACTGGCCCGATGAAACCCAGCAACCGCGATGCAGGTGCTAATTCCAGCAGAACATATTTGTTCTGGGAGATAAGACGAAGATATATACGTAACTTCTTCTTATCGGAGAGGTTTTTTTGTTGCAAAAAAACCGATTACGAAAATTTATATTAAGAAGAAAGGGGTTGCGGATTACTGTGACACTCGAAAAATACGTAAAACTGCGTAGTACAGTTTATGAATATATGATAGAGCAAGATAAGCCAATATCATTGTTAGATATTCAAGAACATATCGTTTCGCATCATGAAGGAAAATTCACGAAAAAAATGTTACATCAATTTTATTTATCAAGACTATTAGATGAACTCAAACTGGATGGGAAAATTACATTAGCTGATGATGAATATCTCTATACTGAAAAAGGGGTATTTTATAAGGCGAGAAAAGGGAGCTAGTCTCTCTTTTTTTCTTGAAATAGCGAAGTATGTAGAGTAAAAGACTGCTAATGCAGCCTGATACAGGGAATGGTGTTGAGTGTGTAGTGTCAAAAATTGAATGTGCCTGAAAGAGGCAATTCATATCGGCTGCAAATGAAAAGAGACACCTCCGCCGAATAGGTGTCAGTCGTTTTGTCACGTAGACTCGCTACTTGACAGTTATTAGAATAACATGCAGGTTTTTTGAAGTCAAAAGGGAATTAAAGGAAGAGGTGCAAATATGTACGCTTACTTATTAAAAGATATAACGAAATGGATCCCAAAGTACATTATAGATAAGGGATATGAATATTATGAAGATGGACATGTAGAAGATGTTGAAATACAAGACAAGAAAGTAATTGCTTTCGTTACTGGAAATGCAGGAAATTATGAAGTGATTATTGATCTTGAAGATTTTACAGAAAGTAGCTGCGAGTGTCCTTATGAGAATCTTTGCAAGCATATGGCGGCAGTTGTTTATGATATTCAAGGTGCTGGTGAGCGTACGGTGAAAGAGAAACTGAAAGATTTAGACAAGGAAGAGTTACTTACCGTATTAAACCGTTTATTACAAAGTTCGAAAAACGTACAAATTGTAGAGAAGATGTTAAAGAAGGGGAAACTTTAACCATAGAGGGAGTTGTTTTGTAGTGAATGTACTAATTGTATACGCTCATCCTAGTCCTTCCAGTTTTAACGCGGCGATTTTAAAGCATGTGCAAAAAGGACTACAGGGGACAAATCATTCTGTTACAGTACTTGATTTATATAAGGAACAATTTGATCCGGTGCTCGTATTTAATGAAGAGAAGAAAAGGCGTGATTTAGTAAATGAAGAAGAAACAGCTTGGTACAGAACGTTAGTGGCAGAAGCAGATACTCTTTTATTCATATATCCGATATGGTGGTGGGGGATGCCTGCTATTTTAAAAGGGTTTATTGATCGCATTTTCGTAGCTGGATTTGCTTATAAATATGAAGGTGCCTTGCCGAAGGGCTTATTGAAAGGAAAGAAGGCGTGGGTAATTAATACGTTAGATTCACCGTTATGGTACGTCGCCCTATTATATCGATCAGCAGATTGGATTATGATGAAGAGAGGTGTTTTACGTTTTTGCGGCATTCGCGATATAAAACGATCTGTTTTTCAATCTGTGAAAACGAGTAAACGAGAGAAGCGGGAAAAGTGGTTATTACAAATAGAAGAAAAGGCTCGTACATTATGAATGAAATTGATCGTATTATAAATTGTTGTCAGTATGATAACGAACTTTTTCGTACCTATATTAATTGCTTAATCCAATTGAAGAAATATAGTGAAACGTTTCAACAAATGAAGATCCAATTAAGAAATGATTATTTAATAAGAGGGATTTGTGAAAGAGAAGTCGATGAGGTAGTAAGAGGAAGTAAAGAGTATGAAACGTATTTTCTCCCTAAAGCGTTACAGTGGAATTTCTTGAGGGAAAATCCATATCTGATTGAAAAGATATGTAAAGATTTTTTTGCATTTGAGGCATTAAACCTTACGGAGATAGAGTGGAAGACGATTATAAATTGCGTGGGAAATAAAGTGAAACTTTAATCAGTGGGGGTTTTGTTCTTCCCACTGATTATTAGCCTTCACCAATCGGGCATTTACAGGCAGTTGATTTCCCACCTAACCGCTTTGCTCTAGCTGGTATGTATGGGTGGGAGTTTACTGCCTGTTAATGCGGGGTAAATGATTTATTATGTAAAAAAGCTAGTATAAAACTAGCTTTTCGTTTAAATAAATAAGAAGCATAGACTAATGATAAAACCTGCATATAGTAAGTTCACAACGCAAAATCCCATAATATCACGAGCACCTAAACCAGCTATCGCTAATGCCGGTAATGCCCAGAAAGGTTGAATTAAATTCGTCCAAGCATCGCCCCACGCAATTGCCATTGCTGTTTTTGCAGCAGGTACACCAAGTTCAGCACCAGCTGGAATCATAATGGGTGCCTGTACAGCCCATTGACCGCCACCAGATGGAACAAAAATATTAACGATGCCAGCACTTAAAAAAGTAAAGAGCGGGAAAGTCGTTTCGTTTGAAATACTAATAAAGAAATTAGAAATAGCTCCTCCAAGAGAAAGACCTTCACTATTTACTCCAATCATCATACCCATAATTCCTGCGTAAAACGGAAACTGAAGTAGAATGCCAGAAGCACTTTTTGTAGAGTCTGAAAAAGCACGAATATATTGAATCGGAGTCCGGTGAAAAATAAGACCAGCAATTAATAACATAAAAATAACGATATCGAGTGTAAGGTTAAAACCTTTCGTATAAAAGTAATTGAAAATATAAATGAGACCTAATAACCCAACGCAAAGTGTAATAATGATGCTATTTTCCATTTTTTCAGCGAGTGTTTTTGGCTCTACTTCTATAGCAGCAGCTTCTTCATGAAATACGCTAGGATCTACTGTTACCGTATGTTTTTCATCGGGATGCATTGCCCGGTTAATAAGTGGCATCGTAATGAGAAAGATAATAACTGGAACGAGAGCGTATGGTGAGAATAACGTTTCTGTTATTGGAATCGCTTCTTTAATACTTCCAGCTGTCGTTTTAATTAACGTTTCACCGCCCGTAGCTAACGTAAGAGGGATAGAAGCGGAAAGACCCGCATGCCAAATGAGAAATCCAGAGTAAGAAGAAGCAATTGCTAATCTGTAATCTAATCCTTCAAGTTGTCTTGCAACTTCTTTTGCATATAAAACAGATACAACAATACCAAATCCCCAGTTTATGTATGCGCCAAGTAAACTTACAATTGAAATGGCAATAATACCTTGGCCATTCGTTTTCGGTAGCCTGGCAGCTTTCGTTAACCCCTTTTTAATAAGAGGAGCGTTCGCTAAAGCAGATCCAGTGACAAGTACTAGTGCCATTTGCATAGAAAAGGCGAGAAGTCCCCAAATGCCATTACCCCAATGATTAATCATTTCGACCGGTGTTTGGTGAGTTGCAAACATGCCGAAGAAGATAACAAAAACAGTTAATAAACATGATAAAATAAACGGTTCTGGCAAGAAACGTTGCACTAAGGTGACGCAACCATTTGTAAAAGAACGAAACAAAATAGATCAACCTCCTTATGTATGTTTCTTACAATGTTCGAGGTTGTTTGGAGGATAACCTTTAATAAATAGAAAATTCTGATATTTATAGATTTTTGTTGTAATGGATTGATAGATTTAATTTATATTTCAAAACGTTTTTTCATTTTGATTTGAAATATTTTTAAGAGGGGAGTACTACATGCCTTTTAATATAAGAGGAACGAATGGAGCAAATGCTTATTTCTACCTGTAAAAAAATGAATGAACTTATAGGAGCATTGTAATGAATATAAAAGAGAGGTGAAAGGATTGGTAAGGAGAAATTTGAATGTATTTACTAAAATATCCTCTTTGACAGCGATTGCTACGATTATTATCTTACCAATTTACAATTTATTAAGTAGTGTAGACGATAGTGGGAATTATATGATAAGAATGTTAGTATTACTCACATTCTATCTTTCTATATTTAATGTACCTGTAAGCATTCTTTCAATGTTCAGCACAGAGAAATTAAGTAAAAGAATTTTCGCTTTAGTTGTAAATGTATTACCTATAAGTCTTATCATTTATGCTTTGATTATGGAATTTATAGATGAATTTGTCAGACTAGCACCTTAGTTAAAAAGGGCTCTGCAACACCCCATTGACGGCATGTTTTAAATCCTCGACCGATAATTGCTGAATATGTAACATAAACCCTGCACCAAGTTCGTATACTCGTCCAGCGATTGTGTGCTGATCATTTATTAAAGGGAGCATAACTAGAGGAACTTCAAAATAAAGTGATTCACTTATGCTGTTTATCCCACAATGGCTAATATTGTGCGTCTGTTTGTTTCAAAATCATTTGCTGAATACTAGACACTATTATCTCCAAGTTCTATTAAATTGTGCACTAATCTTAACGTTGGATTTAGGTGTCACATGAAGTGATTTGTTTTTATCGTTGTGGGGGACACCAAAACTTCAGGGTGATGGGCATATGGTTCTATTCCATCATCAATCTAGCAAAAAAATGTTCTTCCTCCAATATGTAATATTGCATATAAAAATGAATTGATGCAAATGTAAAAGCTTATTATAATGAAGACATAAATATTCAACACATCTTTAATACAACAAAGAGGAGGAAGCAATATGGAAATCGCAATGGCAGTTTTGAAATTTTTAGGTGGGGTAATTCCGTTAGTTCAAGAACTTTTAAAAGCATTTATGTAAGTTTATTAATTAGCAATCATTATCATATTTAATATAAAAAAAGAACGGGGTGATTTTTCTGAAAATTACGAAAAGTAACAAAAAAATAAAATTCCTAGCATGTGTATTAGTTAGTTTATGCACTATTCATTATTCATCTATTTCTTTCGCGGAAACGCAAACAGGTAATGCAACTGATGCAACAAAAAATGCTAGTGACATTAATAATGGTATAGCAAATTTAAAGTATGATAGTAGAGATATTTTAGCAGTAAATGGGGATAAAGTAGAGAGTTTTGTTCCGAAAGAAAGTACAAATTCAAATGGTAAATTTGTAGTAGTGGAGCGTGAAAAAAAATCACTTACAACGTCACCGGTCGATATTTCCATTATTGATTCTGTAGCTAATCGTACGTATCCAGGAGCAGTACAACTTGCAAATAAAGCTTTTGCCGATAATCAACCTAGTTTATTAGTGGCTAAGAGAAAACCTATAAATATTAGTATAGACTTACCTGGAATGAGAAAAGAAAATACGATATCTGTCCAAAATCCGACATATGGTAATGTGTCTGGAGCAGTAGATGATTTAGTATCTACTTGGAATGAGAAGTATGCATCAACACATTCGTTACCTGCAAGAATGCAGTATACAGAATCTATGGTATATAGTAAATCACAAATCGCAAGTGCTCTTAATGTCAACGCTAAATATCTTGATAACAGTCTAAACATTGACTTTAATGCCGTTGCAAATGGAGAGAAAAAAGTGATGGTTGCGGCATATAAGCAAATATTTTATACCGTAAGTGCTGAACTACCTAACAATCCATCTGATCTTTTTGATAATAGTGTTACTTTCGGTGAGTTAACTCGTAAAGGGATAAGTAATGCGGCTCCGCCTGTTATGGTTTCAAATGTAGCCTATGGCAGAACCATTTATGTGAAATTAGAAACAACATCTAAGAGCAAAGATGTACAAGCTGCTTTTAAAGCGTTACTTAAAAATAACAGCGTCGAAACGAGTGGACAGTACAAAGATATTTTTGAAGAAAGTACCTTTACCGCTGTAGTATTAGGCGGAGATGCAAAAGAGCATAACAAGGTTGTTACAAAAGATTTTAATGAAATCCGAAATATCATTAAAGATAATGCAGAGTTAAGTAAAAAAAATCCAGCATACCCAATATCATATACGAGCACTTTCTTAAAAGATAATGCAACTGCTGCTGTTCATAACAATACAGATTATGTTGAGACTACAACTACAGAATATTCAAGTGCGAAAATGACGCTTGATCATTACGGTGCATATGTTGCTCAATTTGATGTATCTTGGGATGAATTCTCATATGATCAAAATGGGAAAGAAGTACTAACACATAAAACTTGGGAAGGAAGCGGCAGAGATAAAACTGCTCACTTCTCTACAGTTATACCACTTCCACCGAATTCAAAAAATGTAAAAGTCGTAGCGAGAG
Source organism: Bacillus cereus group sp. N11 (assembly GCF_016483605.1). Taxonomy (NCBI): domain Bacteria; kingdom Bacillati; phylum Bacillota; class Bacilli; order Caryophanales; family Bacillaceae; genus Bacillus; species Bacillus cereus group sp. N11. The sequence goes on along the minus strand of NZ_JAEHBN010000024.1, from coordinate 41,843 downwards.
AATGTACAGGTCTTGCATGGGAATGGTGGAGAACAATTATTAATGAACAAAATGTTCCATTAACAAATGAAATAAAGGTTTCAATTGGAGGAACGACATTATACCCAACTGCTAATATTAGTCATTAGGTTGGAGCGAAGCGCCCTGTGTACAGGGCGCTTTTTTACTTGTTTGAAAGTATATCGGTGTTTTTAGATGTATCATAATCAATTCGCAAATCTTGTAATCATATTTTTAAATGGCTGTATCAATGTTTTTAATGATCGCATTCTCCATTATTAAATCCCCATAAATGTAGCCTATCTTAGGTTGATAGTGATGCATGGTGCCTCCATGTATATAAATACATTTTGTCGAAATTATTAAAAAGGGGAATTTTTTTATTTGAAGAACTAATAATTGATTGTCAATATGTATTAGAAATCTCAATCTAAACTAAAGGAGAACAAAATGGGACAAAACAATAAGGGCTTTTCTGAAACAGGATTGCGCAAAATGCGCAATGTATTGGCGCAGCATGTCGATTCTGGAAAGATTCCTGGGCTCGTCGCCTTAGTCAGCCGAAACGGCGAGACGCACGTCGAAGCGCTTGGAACAATGAGGCATGATGGCGGTGCACCAATGCGTCGGGACACGATTTTTCGATTGGCGTCCACTAGCAAGCCAATCGCAGTTTCACCAGTAATGGTTTTGCTCGATGAGTGCAAACTGCATTTAGACGACCCAGTAGACAAATGGCTACCGGAACTCGCCGACCGGCAAGTATTGAAACAGCCCGACGGCCCGCTAGAAGAGACCGTCCCAGCACGGCGTCCTATCACTGTACGAGACTTGTTGACCTCCACATTCGGGCTCGGAGTGGATCTCACGTTGATGGGTTCTCCCATCATGAACGCGTTCTTCGAGAGTGGGATATTCGACACGCCAGGGCAGGATATGCCCGATCCAGATGAGTTTATGCGTCGCCTAGGTGCACTTCCGCTAAGCTATCAGCCCGGAGAGCGGTGGCAGTATCATATCAGTTTAGAAGTAATCGGTGTTCTTGTTGCCAGGGTCACGGGTCAGACGTTCGAGTCGTTCTTGCGCGAACGCATATTCGATCCGCTAGGAATGAAGGACACTGGATTCTACGTACCTGAGCTCAAGATTGACCGGCTTCCACCAGCCTTCAACCCCGATCCGCAGACAGGTGAATTCATCGTGTGGGATGAAGGTGTGGGTGGACGTTACAGCAAACCTCCAGCATTCCAAGCAGGCGGTGGTGGACTGCTTGGAACCGTCGACGATTATCACGCGTATTTGCAGATGCTTTTGAATAAAGGGATGCATGGTACTAAACGGATCCTGTCTAGGCCCGCAGTCCAGCTGATGACCACCAACCGTCTTACTCCTGAACAACAAGTATACCGAGACGATTTGGCCAAAAATAACGTCCATTTGTCATTCGGACAAGGGATCCAAGGTGGCTGGGGCTTTGGGATGGCGGTGCGTACCTATCTTGGAGACTACGCGTCTATCGGTCAATTCGGCTGGGATGGCGGAACCGGCACTTCAGCTTACGCTGATCCAGATAAACAGTTTATTGGAATTCTGTTCACCCAGGTTGGGATGTCCACTCCGGCCCCATCGCATCTTATCCAAGACTTCTGGACCACGGCCTACCAAGCGATCGAAGACTAGGGTATCGATTAAAGAAAAACGCCAAGACGGATAGACAATCATAGGCTTGATGGCCACGATCAACACCATGGTTAAAAGTTAGGATAGGACCGTATTGGAAGTACTGCGGTAACAGTTGGGCATTATTAATAATAGCACAACAAAAAATCCTCTTGGATGCAAGAGGATTTTTTTATTGGGAATAGTAAGGAGGAGGGAGGTGCATTACATATGGGAAAAGGTAGAAGTAATAATGCTGGTAAAAAGCAACCAAATTTCGATGATTCATCTAATTTCGCTAAACAAAGCCAACCGACAGAAAAGAAGAAGAAGTAAAAAAAGGATCTCTCTTGATAAAGAGAGATCCTTTTTTACTATATTGACGTTTCAGCACAATAGATCGATTGTTCAACCAAATAGTCATTCATGTAAGGCTTAAACTCCTGCTTCCACTACTGTGGAAGCTTCTCCAAATGATGGGCAATATCAACATACATATCGGAATAAACCGAATGTATTTCATTACTAGGTGTAGCATTAGAAGAGAAGTGGACGATTACCATATTTGCTTTCGGATCGATATAAAGCGTTTGTCCGTAACTGCCTAACACTTCGAAAGCACCTTGTTCATTGTGCGGAATCCACCATTGATTATGATAAGAAATAGAAGCGCCATTGCCAATTGCGAGTTCACCTTCTTGTACATTTTCCACACTTTCTGTAATGGAGGAAGGGATGATTTGTTTTCCGTTATATTCCCCGTTATTTAATAGTAGTTGACCGAATCTTGCCATATCTCTAGCAGTTGCATTTAAACCAGCGCTTGCTTGTTCTACTTTTGTTTCGTCTGTAACGTAATACGCATTTTCTTCCATACCAATTTGAGACCATATTCGTTCGCTAACATTTTCAGCTAATGATTTACCAGTGATAGTTCGAATAACCCAAGCGAGTGTTTCCGCTGATCCGTTATCGTAAGAAAAACCGGAACCAGGTGGTGCAGTTTCTTCTGCTTCTCGTAACATATCATAAATTTTCATCGGACCGTTGTAGTTTTTACCTCGGGGTAAAATATTGCTCGCTAAATATAGTTGTGCATCTTGATTTTCTAACGCTGGATGTTCATATCCATGAGTAGGGTACTCTACAGAAACTTGCATGTCCATTAATTGCTGGAGTGTAGCTTTACCGAACGGTGTATTGTTTAATTCTTTTATATAAGTGTCAGCTGTTTTCTCTAAATCGATACGATTTTCTTCAGCGAGAGATTGTATCATTGCCCCAGTAAAGACCTTTGCTAATGAAGCCATACCATGCGGTTCACTCTCGTTATATCCATTGAAATATCGTTCATATACAAGTTGCCCATTATGTACAACGACAAAAGCATCTGTTTTGTTATCGGCTAAAAGTTTTCTTAAAGGAGTCGTAGTTCCAAATCCACGCTCCACAGCAAAATCATCTAATTTTTGTAACGAAGTAGGGAAGTGAGCCACTTGGTCGGGATTGTTTTTGACTTCATTAATTAAAGTGAATTCTTTCATATGTGTGTACGACCAACGTAAGTAAGGATCATCTAACCAATTCTCCTTTGTCACGTTATTTTTTGATGGGGTTGTTTTATTATGTTTGAAGTATGTAAAACCAAGCCCTGTAATTACAAATATGCATGTTAGTATAAGTAAGAGTAGGGGAGATTTTTTTAGTTTCATATAGGTCCCTCCTTTATTTGCTACTATAAGTATACGCTCGTCTTGAAAGAAATACAAAATAAGGAAAGTAAACGGGGAAGTTTACTTTCCTTATTAACGTTAAGCGGAAATTTGTCCGTCTGTACGTTGTTTCTTGAATTTTTGTTTTCGACCGTGTAATCCATAATATAGAAGTAAAGTGAACGCAACGATAATAGCTGCGATAAAATACATATTATGATAACTTGATTTCGCCGCGACGATACCTAAAATGAAAGAACCAAAGCCAATACCACTATCAAAGAATGAGAAGTACGTAGCTGTCGCAGAACCACGTCGATGATTTGGCGCCGCAGAAATTGCAATCGTTTGGAAACTTGGAATTAATGTTCCATAACCTAAACCGATTAATACACCTGCGCTTAGGAACCAAAATGGAGTTTGTGCTTGACTTAATGCGAACATCCCAATTGTGAAAATAATAATAGCTGGATAAACAAGTACGTTTTCGCCGTAGCGGTCAAAAATCTTTCCTGTAAATGGACGAGAAATTACAACAACAAGTGCGTATACAATGAAGAAATAACTTGCAATATCGGCTAAACCGAGCTCTTTCGCATATATAGGAATAAAGGATAAAATACCACTATAAGAAAAGGCTAAAACAAATCCTGTCAGAGCGATTGGAATAGAAGATGGTTCAATTAAATCTTTCCACTTCATTTTTTCTCGTTTTTGTTTTTTCACTGGTGCTTCATGTGGAATATTTACAAGTAATCCTAATAAAAATGCAAGTAATGAAAATACGGAACAAACGATAAATAGTACAGTAAACGAAAAATGAGAAATAATTGTTAAACCTAAAAAAGGACCAATTACCATCGGCAGACTCATAAATACGCCGAAATAAGCAAGTGCTTCGCCTCGTCTATGAGCTGGCGCAACATCAGTTACAATCGTACCAGTTGCTGTCGTCGCCATCCCAAAGCCAATACCATGTAAGAAGCGAAGGGCAAGTAATAAAAATAAACTTTGCGCACCGAAATACATAACAGTAGCGGCTAAAAATAATGAAAGTGAAATAAATAATATTTTCTTTCTTCCTAAGTCATCGAGCCATTTTCCTGTAAATGGTCTACATAAAACAGAAGAAATAAGAAAAACAGTTGCAACTAAACCAATTTCCTCAGGTTTTCCTTTTAGGCCGTCTATTACATAGACAGGTAAAGTAGTCATAAGCATATAGAATGTTAAAAAGAGAAATAGACTACTAAAACAAGTTCCGAGGAAATCCTTCGTCCAAAGTTTTTCACTTTGCATCGTCATCCCTCCAATTTAATCTAAGTTTTTAATAATTTGTTGTAACACTTGAAATGCTTGATGTAAGTCATCTTCGTTAATACCATCTAGCGTCTTTTCTTCGAAAGTATCCACTTCTTCTTGCCATACTGGAATCATTTTTATAGCTGTTTCGGATAAAGAAATAAGCTTCTCACGGCGATCTTTTCCTTCTGTACGAATAATCCAGCCCATCGTTTCCATACGTGTCAACGTACGGGTCATCGTTGGTGATTCAACATTTAAATACTGGCATAATTCTGTTTGTGTACAAGAACCGGTTTGATTAATACGAAAAATAACAGCCCACTGCGCACTAAATAACCCAGTTGGAGATACGCGTTCATTAAATTTCTTCGTAAACTTTCGAGAAGTCTGGCTGACGATGTGAAAAAAATGTTGTTTTTCGTCCATATATTTTGATCCTTTCAAATTAGTTACCTAGCTAACTATATCTTTTTTTATTATAGTTGTCTAGTAATAGGCATGTTGTTTTATGTAAAAATTTCGCATAGGTTTTATGTTGAGAACATATATTCTGTATGTTATTCTTTAATTATATAAAGAATTTTCTTTCTATTAAAAAGAATGGGGGAACTTGTGATGATTAAGCCTGCAACAATGGAGTTTGTTTCACTATCGAATGGAGAAACGATTGCGTATCAGGAAGTTGGAAGGCGAAATACAGAAACTCTCGTACTCATTCACGGGAACATGACATCGTCACAACACTTTGATTTAGTTATCGAAAAGCTGCAAAATCAATACCATATTTACGCTCTTGATTTAAGAGGATTTGGACAATCGACGTATAATAAGTCGATAGATTCATTACAAGACTTCGCAGAAGATGTAAAATTATTTATCGATCAATTAAAGCTAGAGAAGTTTTCGTTAATGGGATGGTCAATGGGCGGTGGTGTTGCGATGCAATTTACAGCGAATCACCCAACTTTTGTAGAAAAGTTAATTTTAGTAGAATCAGTAGGGATGAAAGGCTATCCAATCTTTAAAAAAGATATTAACGGGGAACCGATCGTATCAAGTTTAGTAAAGACGAAAGAAGAAATCGCGCAAGATCCCGTACAAATTGCTCCAGTACTAGATGCGATAAAAAATATGAATAAATTATATTATCGTACAGTGTGGAATCTATTAATATATACACACAATCAACCGGAACCGGATCGTTATGAGAAGTATTTAGATGATATGTTAACGCAGCGTAATTTCGTAGATGTGAATTATGCGCTCATCACATTTAATATTTCGGATGAACATAATGGTGTGGTAGAGGGAAATAAACAAATTCATCGTATTAAAACTCCTACACTCGTCATACAAGGTGACAGGGATTACGTCGTACCGCAAGTAGTCGGTGAGGAATTAGCAAAACATTTGCCAAATGCAAAGTTGCAGGTGTTAGAAGATTGTGGGCACTCACCGTTTATTGATTGTTTAGATGTATTTATAAATCATGTAGAGAATTGGTTAGAACAGAAATAGTCCCCGAAAGCAAAAGTATTGCATATACTATAACATTTGTAGGTAAAAGGGGAGATTACTAGTGCATCAACCGTTTTTAATTGCGCATTCGCCATATAATCATCACTTATATGCAAAAATAATGATAAGCCCGATGTATTTGCAAGTTTCACCAGCTGTAGTTCCTTTACAAATACAGCAGCCACCAATCGCTCATTCACATCCGTACTTATATGGCCCTTCATTTTATGAAAATCCATATTTTAAACATTTTCATTACAATGTGAAAGCACAAGTTTGGGAAGGATAAGAAGCTAAAAGGCTCATTCTTTTAGCTTCTTTTTATTGTTAATATTCGTACACGCATTTGAAGAAACCGTTTATAATGAAAAGTGGAAAGCGTGAGAAGGAGAGGGAACAGGATGTCGATGCGTTTTACTTTTTGGATTATGGTTGGGATTGTGGCAATCTCAGGTTTATCACAGGGGATGCTCTTACCTGCCATTGCAATGATTTTTGAACAAGAAGGGGTTAGTTCAAGTATTAATGGTATTCATGCGACGGCATTATACATTGGGATATTAGTTATTTCACCGTTTCTTGAAAAACCGATGCAAAAGTTTGGAATGAAGCCAATTATCGTCATTGGTGGGTTTCTTGTTATTATTTCATTATTCTTTTTTACACAAACATTTTCGTTTTGGGTATGGTTTATCCTTAGATTTCTAGTTGGAGTCGGAGATCATATGCTTCATGTTGGAACGCAAACATGGATTACGACAACATCGGATCCGAGTAAAATAGGTAGACAAGTATCGATATACGGTGTATTCTTCGGAATTGGTTTTGCCGTCGGTCCGTATTTAGCAAGCACTGTTCAGTACGGTCTTGCAACACCATTTATCATATCTACTATACTTTGTTTAATAGGTTGGCTTTTACTACTCCCAACGAAAAATGCATTCCCAGCACAAGATGAAAGAGAAGTGAAGAGTGAATCATCATTTTCTCGTTATAAACAAGTTGTTGGATTAGGGTGGATTGCATTACTGGGACCACTTGCATACGGTGTGCTTGAAGCAATGTTAAATAGTAACTTACCAGTATACGCACTTCGTAAAGGGTGGTCTGTATCGGAAGTTTCCTTCTTATTGCCAGCGTTTGCAGTTGGGGGCATTATTACACAAATTCCTCTCGGTATATTAAGTGATAAATACGGAAGGGACCGTATATTAACGTGGACGTTCAGCATAGGTACGAGCATTTTTCTACTTGCGGCCGTATTTGATCAATATTACTGGATAGTCTTTGCCTGCATGCTGTTAGCTGGTATGGTCATTGGATCTTGCTTCTCTTTAGGACTTGGATTTATGACAGATTTATTACCGAGACACTTACTACCAGCAGGTAATATATTATCTGGAATCGCCTTTAGTTTAGGAAGTATTATGGGGCCTGTATTAGGAGGCGTATTTATAGAAAAAATACAGTATACAAGCTTTTTTATTGCAGTTATGATTATAATAGGGATTCTCGCAATGGTATATATGATCTACATGAAGAATCAATTCGCATCAAGAAAAATAGAAAGTAGGTTAGGGCATGACAAAACAACCTAATAAAAAGAAATTTGAAGTACTCGAAAACGAAGCAATTACAGACTGCTTAGCTCGCATGGAACAAGAAGGATACGCCCCGTCTCGTCGTATGGAAGAGCCAATCTTTCATGAAGTGAAGAAAGACGGAAAAACAGTAGTTGAACCGTGTGGTAGAAAAATTGTTTTTGAGGGAAAATTGAAGTAATACAAATAGAACATTTTCTTTATAGTATAAGGCCATCCAATTCGTTCGAGTTGGATGGCTTTTTTTACGACTGGTCAATGGAGGAAAAGGGATTTTAGGAGGGGGATAGAATGAAGAGATATTTTCTGGGAAGAACGAATAAAAATGAGTTGCGCTGTCTTCGTTAGTAAAGGTAGTACTGTGAGACCTTTACTAAATAAAAAATCTAATAGTAGTCCGAAGAATGCTAAACGTATAGAGTTTTGGAGTTGGGACAGGAACTATAGAGCCGTGACTATAATTCATTTAAATAAGATTGATATGTAAACGTTGTAGAATGAAATTGGCAAATCGAAAATGGTAGCGCGGGTGCTGATCCCGCACTACCATTTTAGCTACAAAGGTGCTACTCATTTGTGAACTAGCATGCTTTTCGGACAAATACTTTTTGTATGCTATTTGTTCGTACTAGCCAAATACATGAGCATGTGGAATTTTTCGTCTATTACATGATAATCGAAATAAGGTCCTGGATCTGTACAGTAACCGATATTTTCACTTTGCGTAATTTGAAATCCATTGACTGATAAATTTTCTTCTAAGTATTTGGGATACAAAATATGCTCGTTGGAATTTGGATATAAGCCTGAAATGTTTTTCAAGGATTTGGCCGAGCTATCATAATACGAGTATCCGCCGACAATTGTTGAACTGTTATGTAAATAGTTTTTTAGAACGTGAATGGGGAATTGCGGATTGAGCAGTGAAAAATCAGTTACTGAAAAACTATCCACAAAAACATCGATGCTAAGCGGTTTTAATGGCAAATTTAAATCGGAATTCAAAATATAAAGGACGCGTGGCTTCGGATTCATACGCTCAATTCTGTTTCGAACCTTCTTGAGCATCTCAAGTGAATAGCCACTGAATACATAGGATGCGCTCGTTTCAAGAACATCGATATATTTGGGTAGTGACACGAAAGCGTCAACGTTTGTTTCCACAATTAATTTGTTTTTCAAATCTATATTTTGTAGAACTTTTTGAAAATGAAAATTAATTTTTTCAAATAAGTTAATCATTTTGGGATTAATCTCTTTAATCGTTTCTTTATCGTAAAAATAAGATGGATAAGGAGACGTCTCATACAAGTTCGCGGTAATGATAATACCTTCCTCGATAGCCGCTTCGTATCCACAGGTACAAGTTAAACTTCCCGTGTGAATGTAAACTTTTTTAATCGTTACATCTTTCATTTCAAGGGGAATTTGGCATTTCGGACAATAGAGCAGATTTACAAAGTCAAGCGGGATTCCTGTAATATTCTCTTCTTTGGATGAAGGCGAACTGGTTTGAACCGCTTTTTCAATCAATTGGATAGCTTTTGATATGTCTTCTTTTTTTTGGATCAGTTCGTTCTTTTTATCAGTGAGCAAGTTGTTGTAGTAGTCGATATCCTCATGGTCCGAGAAGCTTGTAACACGCCGATACGATAAAGTTCGTTGGATTTCTAACAATGAAAAATGAAATTTTTTCAACTCGGTAATAAAAGCCATGTCGTCGAAACACAATTGGTTCATTTGATACTGGGTGTTTTTTTTGTCTGGTATTAATAATCCAAGTTCAATGTAATAACGAACGGTATCAGTCGTAACATGAAAAAGTTTTGCAAATGCACCAATTTTCATAGATGTGTCCCTCCGATGAAAAAAGTGGAGTTACTCCACTTTTTTCGTAAAATGAATTCAAAAAACTTTTAAATGACTATTGACTTGGAGGAAACTCCAAATCATATTATTAATTCAATAAGAGTGAATATTGCGAATATTTTTGACTGTATTGTAACATACATGTCACGAAAGGAGAAGGATTAGCTATGGAAAAGATGGATCGAATGGATACGCTCTCTCTGTGGACAGCGACTGCAAACAGCTATGATAAAGGAAAACCTCTTGAAGGAAATGAAGAGGCGGATGTTGTCATTATTGGCGCAGGTTTCACAGGTCTTTCTTCTGCATATCATTTGCAAAAATTAGGAAAGAGTGTCATTGTCCTTGAGCAGGAAACAATCGGATATGGCGCAAGCGGTCGCAACGGCGGGATGGTATTGCCGGGCTATAAGTCAACGATGCAGGAGCTTGCTAAAAAGTATGGTGCCGAAGAGGCGAGACAGCTTAACGATCTTTCACTGCTTAGTGTTGAATTAGTTAAAAACATTATCGACGAGCATCAAATCAACTGTAATTTTAGAAAGACAGGTCACATTGTGGCAGCTTACAAAGCCAAACATTTTGAAGGATTGAAACATGAAAGTGAGTACTTAAACAAAAATTTTGGATATGAATGTAGCGTGCTTAATCGAAGTCAGTTGCATCAAGAAATTGATTCCCCGCAATATTATGGTTGCTTAGTCGACAACTCGAGTTACTCATTCCAACCACTGAACTATGCAATTGGTTTGGGAGAAGCAGCGAAATCAATTGGTGCAAAAATCTTTGAGCATTCGAAAGCGCTATCTATTGAGTACGGCCGAAATAGTGTGAAAGTTGTTACAGAAAAAGGTACTGTTACAGCGAAAGACATTATTGTTGCTACAGATGGTTACTCTGGAAAAATCATGGCCGAACTGAATAAAGGCGTACTGCCAATTTCGGCACGCATTATTGCTACTGAACAGCTTTCAGAAACACTTTTGAATAGCGTCATTCCTAAAGATCGCATGGTTTTTGATACGAGTAGTTTCCTTTACTATTTCAGGCGTACACCAGATAATCGAATCGTATTTGGCGGTGGTGATATTCGTCCGAACTTAGGTGATGCTGTTTATCAAAGTGTGTACGATGCTATGGTTAAAATAATGCCAAAACTAGAAGGAAGCAAGATAGATTACAGGTGGGGTGGATTTATCGGTGTGACAATTGATACGTTCCCGGTTATCGGTAAATCTAAAGAAGGTGCATATTTTGCAACTGGTTATACAGGCCACGGCGCGTCTCTCTCAACATTGTTTGGTAAGTTATTGGCACAATGGATCGTTACGGGGAATGCAGGTGGATATCGATTTGAAAAGGAACGTCTCAAATCATTCCCATTCTATAATCAGAAAACGATGCTGGTCAATATAGCACATATTGGTTTCAAGCTGGTAGATATTATTGCGTAAAGGAGAGGTGTTTATGGAAATAAACATGTTCATTGACGGAAAATGGGTAGAAGCATTATCGGGTGCTAGACGAAATATTATCAATCCTGCAACTGAAGAGGTTATTGCAACGTCCGCTCATGGATCAGCAGATGATGCGAAACTAGCAATAAAGGCGGCTCGTAAAGCGTTTGACAGCGGAATTTGGTCAGATTTATCGGCTGATGAAAGAGCTGATTATCTATATAAGATTGCAGATCGTCTTGAAGAGAAGACAGCTGAAATTGCCCGTTTGGAAACTGCAAATAACGGTAAGGTTATTCGTGCAACAACCTATGTAGATATTCCAGTATCGGTTCAATGCTTCCGCTATTATGCTGACTTGATTAAAGGTATAAAAAAGGAATCTTACAATCGTGATGATTCTTCAGAAACGATTGTTATTCATGAACCAATTGGTGTTTGTGGACTGATTGTACCTTGGAACTTCCCGCTTATGATAGCTGTTTGGCAAATTGCTCCTGCACTTGCCGCAGGGAATACAATTGTAATTAAACCTGCTGACGTCACTCCTGTAAGCGTATTCAAGTTGTTTGAAATTATCGAAGAGATTGGGCTTCCAAACGGAGTGGCAAACTTAGTATTGGGACCTGGTTCAAAGGTTGGGAATGAGCTTGCAGAGAGCTATGATGTTGACAAAATTGCCTTTACAGGTGGAACAAAGACAGGTCAAAGTATTATGCGAGCAGCCGCGGGCAATATGAAAAAAATTACACTGGAACTAGGGGGAAAATCTCCACTTATTGTGTTCGACGATGTGGATTTTGAAACTGCTGTCGATAATGCGATGTTTGGTATTTTCCACAACGCTGGGCAAGTTTGTTCAGCTGCATCCCGTTTGCTTGTACAAGAGACCATTTACGATAAGTTTGTTGAAAGATTGGCCGAGCGTGCGAACAAAATTGTAGTTGGAAACGGAGAAAGCGAGAATATCGAAATGGGAGCTCTTACAACCGAGTCTCATATGAATGACGTTTTACATTATATAAAGAGTGGAATGGAAGAAGGTGCAAAATTAGTTTGTGGTGGTAAACGTTTAACAGAAAATGGGCTTGATCGAGGTTTTTTTATCGCACCAACAATCTTTGCTGATGTAAATGCAGATATGCGTATTGTTAAGGAAGAGATTTTTGGACCAGTCCTTGTTGTACAGAAATTTAAAGATGAGGAAGATGCGATCCAAAAAGCGAATGATTCCATTTATGGATTAGCCGGTGCTGTATTTACTGAAGATATGGACCGAGCAAAACGTGTCATTAGTAAATTGCGTGCGGGAATTACTTGGATTAATAGTTATCATCTTGCTTATGTTGAAGGTCCTTGGGGCGGGTATAAGCAAAGTGGAATCGGTAGGGCTTTAGGTGTTGCTGGGCTGGAGCACTTTATGGAAACGAAGCAAATCAATATCCACCAGCATGCCAAGCCTGTAGGTTGGTATGTGAATTAATTGAGCTTAACTTGCTATATAAATTATTTGTAAGGGGATATGCTCATGAAAATAGTGGACAACCGTCCGTCATCGAACATAGAGAAGCCAGAAGGAATGAATAAGTCGGTGGATGATTCAGTGCTCGGAACCAAAAGTATTCCGTTACTATATTTACGGTTTGCTTTGGCAGGAATTATGGCTAATGTAATTCTAGGAGTTGTATCGGTTATTGATGGCTATTTCGTCAGTGGCTTTCAGGAGCTAGAAATCGAAGGAATCGGAATTGGGTTTACGGTCATGGTTATTACCCGTATGATTGGAGTTCTTTTGGGGATAGGAGCCGGAGCGGTCATTTCACTTCGAATGGGGAAAGGGAAGATAGAAGAAGCTAGAAGTATTATGGGACAAACTTTATGGTTTACTCTTTTCCTTTCCACTTTGATAGCTGTACTTGGATTGGTCTTTGAAACTGATATTATGATTCTATTTGGAGCAAGTGATGAAGCACTTCCGTATGCGGTGCAATATAGCCGACTACTATGGATTTCGTTGCCATTAACGATATTGGCCGTTGTATTAAGTATTTTAGCTAATATCGATGAAAAACCTATATTGTCAATGAACAGTTGGTTAGTCGCAGCAGTTGTTGCTGGGGTTATGGAATGGATTATGGTAGTGAAGTACGACATGGGGATGATGGGTTCTTCATGGGCTAATACGATTTCGCAATCGATTCCTGTTCTCTTAATCTTTTATTTCTGGTTTGGTAAAACAAAACTGAAGCCAAAAATGAAAGATGTGATGATTAATCTTAAGAAGATTGGTGAAGTAGTTTGGACGGGGTTTGCATCTTTCTCTAGTCAGTTCATGATGTTTATTGCAATTATTTTCACCAACAATTTACTGCAAAGCTACGGAGGTGGTCTGCACGTTGCAGCTTTCACGATTCAAAATGGTTACATTACAAATCTTCTCGCTTTAGCGGCGCTCGGTGGAATGACAGGGCTTCAACCGATTATTAGTTATAATTACGGTGCAGGCAACCTTGATCGTGTGAAACAAGCAATTAAGATGGGACTCATTTTTACAGTTTCCTTCTTTGTAATTGTGACAGCTATATTAATCATTTTTGCAGATCCAATTGTGTCATTTTTTTCCGGTGGTAATCCTGAATTGCAAAAACTGGGCATTTGGACGACGGTTGTATTCAATTGTTTGTTTACACTTAGTGCAGTTAGCTTGCTTGTCTCTGGTTATTTTGAATCACAGGAGAGAAACTGGTCCGCAACGTTTATTAGTGTTAGCAAAATATTGTTGTTCATGATACCGTTTCTATTTGTTTTTCCGAAGTTCTGGGGTGTAGAAGGTGTATGGTACGCTGCTCCTGTTGCCGAAATTCCAGGCGTTCTCATTGCCATATACTTTATGAGAAAAGAGTTCAAACGTTTAAAGGTTACCAATGTTAATACAGATACCAATGTTAAAACAGTAGATGTATAGGAACGTATTCCGTCAAAATTACTAATAAGAGAGAGGGGTATCATCATGTTTTTTGCGAAAAAAATTACAGCAGAAGAAGCAGAGCAACTAGGTGCCAACACATGGGAACCATGGGTAGGTGAACCAAATAAAGGAACGTGGCATGTAGAAGAACAGGAAGTTTTCTATGTGACAGACGGTGAAGTGTTTATTATTGTTGATGGAAAAAAGTATCATGTTACAAAGGGTTGGGTTGTTTCCTTGGATAAGGACCTTGTTTGTGAATGGGATTGCCCAGTATTTTTGAAAAAGAATTATAAGATGAACCATGAGATTAATCTGAAATAATGTGAACTGGGGAGTGGACAAATGCTAAGCAGATGACTGCTCCTGCATATGCAATCGATAAGAGTAAGATTAGTAATGTTAGAGAAATGGATATAAATAAGTTTATATACCGTCTAATGAATACGCTTTCTTTTTTGTGAATGCAATACATACATAGGACGGCTATCTTAAAATTAGGAGGTTTCACCATGGTAGTAACGAAAAATGTACAAACGTTAAAAAATTATATTGGTGGACAATGGATAGAATCTAAAAGTAAACAAGTAGAAGATGTACCAAATCCAGCAACAGGAGAGACTATTGCTCGTGTGCCGCTTTCGACTAAAGAAGATTTGGATAGAGCTGTAGCAACTGCGAAAGAAGCATTCCAAACATGGAAAAAGGTTGCTGTACCTCGGCGTGCTCGGATTCTATTTCGCTACCAACAGCTTTTGATTGAAAACTGGGAGGAGTTAGCGAAACTCGTTACCTTGGAAAATGGAAAAAGTTATAAAGAAGCTTACGGTGAAGTACAGCGAGGGATTGAATGTGTTGAATTTGCAGCAGGTGCACCTACTTTAATGATGGGAGAGCAACTTCCTGATATTGCTACTGGTGTTGAATCAGGGATGTATCGTTATCCAATCGGAGTAATCGCAGGAATAACGCCATTTAACTTTCCGATGATGGTGCCATGCTGGATGTTCCCACTCGCGATTGCATGCGGAAATACGTTTGTATTAAAACCATCTGAAAGAACACCGTTGCTGGCGAATCGCATAGCTGAACTGTTTAAAGAAGCAGGCCTTCCAGATGGAGTACTAAATGTTGTACATGGTGCACATGACGTCGTGAATGGCATTCTTGACAATGAGGATGTGAAGGCTGTATCTTTCGTTGGTTCTCAACCTGTCGCTGAGTATATATATAAAACAGCAGCAGCAAACGGCAAACGTGTACAAGCTCTTGCAGGTGCAAAAAATCATTCGATCGTATTAAAAGATGCGGACCTTAGTTTTGCAGTGAAAGAAATTACAAGTGCTGCCTTCGGTTCAGCGGGTGAAAGATGCATGGCGGCGGCTGTTGTTGTCGTGGAAGAAGACGTTGCAGATGAGCTCGTTAATAGACTGATTCAAGAGGCGAATGCAATTACGATTGGTAATGGTCTGGAAGAAGATGTTTTCCTTTGTCCCGTTATTCGTGACGGCCATAAAGAGCGTACACTCGGATACATTCAATCTGGTATAGAGCAGGGAGCGACACTTATTCGTGACGGACGTGAAGATGATGCAGCAAACGGTGACGGTTATTTTGTCGGTCCAACGATTTTTGACAATGTGACACAGGAAATGAAAATTTGGCAAGATGAAATCTTCGCACCAGTTCTTTCTATTATACGCGTAAAAGGTTTGATGGAAGCGATTCATGTTGCTAATGCATCACCGTTCGCAAATGGTGCATGCCTATACACCGATAGCGCGAAAGCAATTCGTGAATTCCGTGAAGAAATTGATGCAGGTATGCTTGGGGTCAATCTTGGGGTTCCTGCTCCAATGGCATTCTTCCCATTCTCAGGTTATAAGAAATCCTTTTATGGTGATCTCCATGCAAATGGAAAAGATGGCGTAGAATTTTATACGCGCAAGAAAATGCTTACGGCTCGTTATTGATAGAGTGATAGAAAATCATAAACGGATAGAATGGAGTTGGTGATTGTGCAAGCGACAGAGCAAACACAAAGTTTGAAACAAGCAGATGAAAAGTACCTTTGGCATGCAATGAAAGGAGCATCTCCTAATCCAACGAATTTAATTATTACAAAAGCAGAAGGAGCATGGGTGACGGATATTGATGGAAACCGTTATTTAGACGGCATGTCCGGTCTTTGGTGCGTGAATGTTGGATATGGCCGTAAAGAGCTTGCAAGAGCGGCTTTTGAACAACTGGAAGAAATGCCATATTTCCCTCTGACACAAAGTCATGTTCCTGCTATTAAATTAGCAGAGAAATTGAATGAATGGCTTGATGATGAATACGTTATTTTCTTTTCTAACAGTGGATCGGAAGCAAATGAAACAGCGTTTAAAATTGCTCGTCAATATCATCAGCAAAAAGGTGATCATGGACGCTATAAGTTTATTTCACGCTATCGTGCTTATCATGGTAATTCAATGGGGGCTCTTGCGGCAACAGGACAAGCACAAAGAAAGTATAAATATGAACCACTTGGGCAAGGATTCTTGCATGTAGCACCGCCTGATACGTATCGCAATCCAGAAGATGTTCGTACACTGGCAAGTGCTGATGAAATCGATCGTGTCATGACATGGGAGTTAAGTCAAACAGTAGCCGGCGTAATTATGGAGCCGATTATTACTGGGGGCGGCATTTTGATGCCTCCTGATGAATATATGGCAAAAGTAAAAGAAATTTGCGAGAAGCACGGTGCGTTGCTCATTTGTGATGAAGTAATATGTGGATTTGGGCGGACAGGGAAGCCGTTTGGATTTATGAATTACGGTGTCAAACCAGATATCATTACGATGGCAAAAGGTATTACAAGTGCGTATCTTCCTTTGTCGGCAACAGCAGTTAAACGAGAGATTTATGAGGCGTACGTAGGCAGCGAAGATTATGATCGATTTCGCCATGTGAATACGTTCGGAGGAAACCCTGCAGCTTGCGCCTTAGCTTTGAAAAATTTAGAAATTATGGAGAATGAGAAACTCATTGACCGTTCCAAGGAATTGGGTGAACGACTGTTAGATGAACTAGAGGATGTAAAAGAACATCCAAACGTAGGAGATGTTCGCGGAAAAGGTCTTCTTTTAGGTATTGAACTAGTGGAAGATAAGCAAACAAAAGAATCGGCTTCCATTGAAAAGATGAACAAAGTCATCAATGCTTGTAAAGAAAAAGGTCTAATTATCGGTAAAAATGGTGACACTGTTGCCGGTTACAATAATATTTTGCAACTTGCACCGCCATTAAGCATTACAGAGGAAGACTTTACTTTTATCGTTACAACAATAAAAGAGTGTTTAGCTCAACTTTAATTTGTTAAAAGGCGGAAGATCCTATTGAGAGATGTAACTGTAAATACGGAATGAATTACTCGAAAAGGGTAATTCCGAAAGGGTTGAGTTTATGAAAGCTGATGTTGTCTTGTTAAATGGAGAAGTTATTACAGTCGACCAAAAGAATACAGTAGTCGAAGCTGTGGCAATACAAAATAATCGTATCGCATTTGTTGGTTCGAATGAGGAGGTTAAGAGTTTTATAGGAGAAAAAACGGATGTAATTGACTTGCAAGGAAAAACGCTTCTTCCTGGATTCATTGATTCCCATCTGCACCTCATTTCTTATGGACAAAATCAGTTGGCTGTCAGTTGTAAAGCTGAACATATTGATTCTATCGAAGCTTTGTTAGATGACCTAAAAAAGAAGGCATTAGAAACGCCAAAAGGTGAATGGATACGTGCTTGGGGATTTAATGAAACCGCTGTGAAGGAAAAGCGTTATCCAACAATTACTGAGCTGGATGACATTTCAGTTGACCATCCTATTATTATAACTCGTACTTGTCACCACATAAGCGTAGTGAACAGCAAAGCATTAGAAATTGCGCAAATTAACGAGAACACACCGAACACGAGTGGGGGAGTTATTGAAAAGGATCAGGCAGGAAAGCTTACAGGAAGGTTAATTGAAGCAGCAAATATGGAGATGAGTGAAGTTGCAAGTTATAAAGAAAGTGAAATGATGAAGGCTGTGAAAATTGCATCAGATCATTTCGTTGCAGCTGGTATAACGAGTATACATGACGCAGGTGGAGATGGACCTGAGAGTTTTCGTTTACTACAACGAGCTGTGAAGAGTAGGGATATTCGTGTCCGAATATATGCAATGATATGTCAAATAAATAACTCCCATGAATTTGTTAATAAAATGGTCGAAGCTGGTGTGATAACTGGTACCGGAGATGAGAGGTTCAAGGTTGGACCAGCTAAACTGTTTACAGATGGAAGTAGCACTGGACCTACAATTGCAACCCGTGAGTCGTATTCGAGTGATCGTAACAATTATGGCATTCTTTATTATAATGAGGAAGAAATTTATCAAGTGTTAGGCGAAGCACACAAAAAAGGTTATCAAATCACTGTGCATGCACAAGGTGATAAAGCTATTGAAATGTATTTAAATTGTGTAGAAAGGGCGTTAGAGGAATCACCAAGAAAAAATCATCGTCATCGAATCGAGCACGCGGGAATTTCTTCACCAGATTTGCAAGAGAGAATGAAAAAACTTGAGATAGTTCCAATTCCAAACCCTCCATTTCCATATGAATTCGGAGAGATATATGTACGGCACTATGGTGATCGTGTTAATCATATGTACGCTGCTCGTGATTATATTGATCGAGGCATCATTGCAGCAGGTAGTTCGGATGCACCAGTTACCGACTATAACCCTTTATTAGGAATTCATGTTGCTGTCAATAGAAAAACGAAGTCTGGAATAGAGGTTGGTGTGAATCAATCTATAAGTGTAATGGAAGCTATTAAACTATACACATGGAATGGCGCTTATGCGAGTTTTGAAGAAGAGATAAAAGGAAGCATAGAGGTCGGAAAGTTGGCGGATTTAGTTATATTAAATGACAGCATTTTAAGTGTGAATCCAAACCGAATTAAAGATTTAAAAGTAGAAATAACTATTATTGATGGTGAAATTATTTATCAAGAAGAACAATCAGTGAAAATTTAATATTTCATCGTTTACATACCACGTAACTCTTGTAATGTTACGTGGTATTTTAGTTTGTTAGTTTTATGGAAATATAACGGTGCCATCGTATAGTCGTTTCATAACAGTATTCATTTACATAATTTTCGATATAGGAAATAACTATTTTTTTCTTTTAACTGTTGTTAATAGTACAGATTAACTTTTTTAATACTTGAGCTACATCATCTTTATCAATTGTACGATAGAGATAACGACTTCCTTTTTCATTTCTCCTAATTGGCTTCTTTATATGAATCGCAGGTGATATTGCTACTTTTTTAATATATTGGTAAAATAAGTTCTTGGGTCTTACTTATTGTGATTCGTATAATAATTGTCGCTCGACTTAAAGAAAATAGGTACAAAAATTTTGCACTATCTAAAGAGGGGACGTCAACGATTCCCTCTTTTTGGAGCCACTCACAAATGTAAAGCAAGAGAAGAGGCTATATCTCCTCTATTGTTTAGATTAACCAGCTACTACAATTGGAAGAGGTATATCAAATTCAATATATGGAGGATGTTGATTGGAATCTAGTCGGCATCCTGGTGGATAATGCTTTTTTAGCAATCTATCAATTCTAATAGAATCGATAGATTGTTAGAAAGTGGAAAACGGTTATCCGTATATTCCGAAGCAGATGTAACAGAGTGTCCTTCCATAATGAAGTGTAAAACCAAAATACGTTGTTTAAAAAGTTATTTGTTAAAATTGGTTATAAGTAATAGAACAGAAAAGAGGATTACATGTTACATAATTTACAGAGAAGTAAAAATAAATTTTTATTATGTCTTATTTTTTTAGTACTTTTAACCGCTTGTGATAATACAGATGTTAAGTCATCTAAAGCTTCATCACCACCGGCTCAATCAAATACAGATACATCATTAAAAGCACCAAACTGGGTAGAGAAAAGTCCCATTCAACAGTCTCCTAATTTTATTGAAGATAAAAAAGTAAAATCGGTTGTGAATGTAATGGCAACGGGTGATAATTTATATCATGATGCAGTAATTAAAGATGGCAAACAAAAAGACGGTTCATATGATTATCACTATATTTATGAAAATATCAAAAAAGCTGTTCAATCAAGTGATCTTGCTATAGTGAACCAGGAGACTCCAATAGCAGGAAATAATCTAAAAGTACAGGGATATCCGACTTTCAATACACCTGAAGAAGTAGGTCAATCTTTAGTGGACACTGGATTCAATATAGTGACGCAAGCGACAAATCACGCTATGGATATGGGTATTAAAGGTGTTGCGAATACAAGAGAATACTGGAAGAAATATCCGGATGTTATCCCATTAGGCATTAATGAGAATCAAAATGAGCGTAATGAAATAAAAACGATTACAAAAAATGGTATTCGTTTTGCGTTACTAAATTATACATACGGTACGAATGGAATTAAAATTCCAGCTGATAAGTCTTGGGCATTAAATGTAATGGATAAAAAAGCGATCCAAAATGATGTGGAAAAGGCAAAGAGTAGCTCTGATATGGTGATTGTTATGGTGCATTGGGGAGTAGAATATACCTCTACACCTTCAAAGCAACAAAAAGAAGTTGCTCAATATTTAACAGATTTAGGTGTAGATGTAGTAATTGGAAATCATCCACATGTAATTCAACCAATTGAGTGGAAACAAAATAAAGATGGACATGAAACGCTAATCTATTATTCTCTTGGAAATCTTATTTCTGCTCAAGAAAAATTAGAAACATTGGTAGGAGGATTATCTTATATACAATTTGTTAAGTATGAAGATAAAACTTTTGGTATAAGACAAGCGGCACTCGTACCGACAGTAACCGACTATGCTGATGGTAAGAAACAATTTAAAATTCAATTTTTAAAAGATTATTCGGATGAAGATTCTAAAAATCATGGGATTAAAAAATTTGTCGGCCCCGTTTCTTTAGAGGATTTCAAGGAGATTCCTAGAGATGTGTTGGGAAATTGGTATAAAGACTAATAAACAAAAAGGGAATGAGATACAATTAAAAAATTTATAATTTTAGCATTGGTATTGGCAATGGGATGGAGCCTTGCTGCTTGTAGTGGAAAGCAAACATCTCAGGAAACTACTAATAATAACGATAAAAATAAAAATGAGATAAATGCGAATAAAAAAGATGTTTTACCTATCTCTGATGTTAATGATTGGAGAATTATTCTTGTAAATAGAGAGCATATGTTATCAAAGGAACTAGGAATT
Organism: Bacillus cereus group sp. N11; assembly: GCF_016483605.1. Lineage (NCBI taxonomy): Bacteria > Bacillati > Bacillota > Bacilli > Caryophanales > Bacillaceae > Bacillus > Bacillus cereus group sp. N11. Next base: position 20,437 of record NZ_JAEHBN010000024.1, on the reverse strand, counting down.
GAATTAACAAGTATTACTCAAAATGCGAAGCCAAATATGAAAATAGATAGTAGAATTGCAACTTCCTATCAGGATATGGTAGCAGCTGCAAAAAAAGAGGGAATCAATCTTTATTTAAGATCAGGTTATCGAGCTATAAAATTACAACAAACTTATTATGATGCTTCAGTTAAAAGCTATAAATCTCAAGGTTTGTCGGATAAAGAGGCTAGTGCTAAAGCATTGGAATATCTTCAGTATCCTGGTGCAAGTGAACATCATACGGGATTAGCGTTAGACATTATTTCAGTTGAATGGCAGAATACAGTAGAAGATTTAAATGCAAAATTTGAAACGACTGATGCATTCAAATGGTTAGATAAGAATGCTGCAGAGTATGGGTTTACTCTCCGCTATCCGAAAGATAAAGAGAATATTACTGGCATTAAGTATGAGCCATGGCACTATCGTTATGTAGGAAAAGAAGTTGCTGTGTATCTAAAAGAAAAAGGGTTAACTTTAGAAGAGTATAGCGAAAAAATTAAGTCAGGCAAGTAAAAATATGCTTTGATTCTATTAAACATTATGCACTGCCACAGGAAAAGGTGGATCTGAGGATGTGTTAACCTTCCGCCTAGTATTGTAAAAACTGTGTATGATAATTTGAGCACGTATGAACCAGTTATCGTGTGAAACGATGTATGTATCAAGAAATTAAATTTATAAAAGAAGCAGTGAAAAAGGATCTGATATTTATATCAGATCCTTTTTCATTCGTAACATAGAATACTTACTTAATTAGGCCTTAAAGACTGCCTGCTTTTCAGGTATTACAATTGAAGAAAAATGCGAAAGCTATTTATAAAATATGGAAATGTTAAAACCCCTTTGATAAAATAGCAATATGCAAAAATAATTATTTGTTAATTCTTAATGTAATGAATATTCATGTTTATATATACGAATTTAACTACATAATTATTGTAATAAAGGGGGAGAAAGATGTTAGATGAATTGTACAATGCTTTTTTAAATGCGTCTGGTTTTACAGAAAGTGCGAGGAAACGAGATCGGTATGATGATTTACATGATTATTTAAAAGATAAAGAAAGAGAGTTAAAGCAATTCATTCAAGAGGCTGAATCAGCGAAGAGAGATTATGAGAGTAAAAGTAATGGCTTGGAAGCTAATAAAATTCCGGCAGTTGAATTTGAACAAAAACGTCATGAAAAGGATGAAGAATTAAATACATTAGTATCCTATTTTAAAAGTGCATTAAGCGATGTTGGATCTGCAAAAGGTACAGCTTATGCAAAGTATTTGGAATATAAAGCTAAAGCAGAAGCGGAGAAAGCGTCAGCATACGCTGCAGCGACCAAGGCTTTTGAAGAAAAGAAAAAGGAATTTGAAAACTTTATCCATTAAGCATACAAAGAATGGAGGGAATCTACATGAGTGGTAAAGAGGTTGAAATTATAGGAAGTAACACTGCAAGTGCCATTTCCTACGCACAAAACATTGAAAATGGTATGAAGGATTCTTTAAACGAAGCGAAAAACTTAAAAGCATACGTTACATGTGCAAACTGGAATGGAAAAACGAGAGATGCCTTTTTAAGTTATCTAGATTTAATCATTCAATATAACTCAGAACTGGTAGATGCATTTGAAGGACATACGAAAGCTTTGAAAGAGTTAGATAAAAGTATTCAAACGTACGGAGATAGATCGGAAGTAAGGGCGATAAAACAGTTGTGATGGAGAAATGAGGGATAAAAGAATGGGAAAAGAAAGGAATTTTGCACCAGCTGAATTATATGTTCTCGCAGGTGCAGCCGGGGTTACGGATATATTTGGATTGCCAAACCGTGACGTAATTATTTTACTTGATGAAGAATGTGTCACGAAAGCAACTATGAGTTTAAAAGAAAAAGGCTTGCTTACAAGTGAAAATGGAATTACCTCTGCAGCTTTTCAAATGATTGAGCTATTAAAGGAATATGAAAATTGTCATGAATACACGAGAATTAATAATGTATTAATTGGCTTTTTGAAACATGATAAAGACCGAGTGGCTGTATTAACAGAAGTAGAGCCAAATAAAAAATACGAGATCGACTACATACCAAAGCCAGACGTATATTTTTCATTATTAACACGCATCCCTTTCTTATTGAGAGAACCGAGAGAAATAGAAGATACATTTTTCTCAAAGAGAATGACAGAAACAGAACAACAAACATTTGAGGGGAAAGATTTATCAAATAAAGACGTTATAGCGATAGAAACGTATACGAGGCCTCGAAGTAATAGAGGAGGAAAATGGGAATGTTTCTTATATTTCACTGAAGGAGAAGATTTCGTTCAAATAGATGTAGATCGTAATCGATATGACTGGGTGAGCCTCTATGCGGTTAATAAGAAATTGTATGACGTGTTAAAAATGCCATATAAAAAGTTAATTGACCCGAGACAATTCTCGTTAGGAGGTATGCAATAATGCAAGTATCAATGGGAGATAGTGGTTCTGGTGGTGGAGAAGAAGTATTAGTTAATTTTCAAGAACTACTTGATATAGTAATGAAGTTAGAAAATATATATAAAATCCATTTAGACGTCATTGGAACAAATATTGAGAGTTTATTAAGCAGTGATTTTTATCAAAAAGGTGAAGCGATGAGAGTAATTGAAAAATATCCTGATATATTACACAAAACACTTGAATTGTCTGAACACTATTTGAGGTCGGCGAAAGTTGTAGGAAATGTATGTGTAGAAATGCTTGAAAAGGACGAACAATTACGTGAAAGATTAAGTAAGTTGTAGAAATCACCATACGGCTGGGGGATGAAAACGAAATGGATGTGAAATATAGACCTGAACCATGGCAAAACATGGGAGATGGTATGAATCGAATTACAAAAGATGCACTCATGAAATTACGGGACGCAAATGAATCATTAAAAAGAATTGATGGAAGAATACGAGATTTAGACTCAGATGGTAGTATACATTTTAGCCCAAAAGATCAATCGCAAAAAATAGGGGAATTACTTGATAGCTATTCGACATTACAAAAATATTGCGGAGAAGCAGGGCGATTGGTGTCTGAACATATAGATAAACCTTTTTTAGTAGAAATGGATAAATTCGCTCAAAAAATGAGAGATACATCTATTCTTAGCTTCGAAACAAATAACCGAATTGGCTCTACAACAACGACAGTATTACCAGATGCGCACGCGGGATACGGAAGTGTACCGCAAACAATACAAACAAAAAAAGATAAAATAACTGTAGAAGATATTTTTAAAGATTCACCTGCATTTGATAACGTACTGAAAGCGGAGTACAAAGAACTAAAAAAACAAAACCCAGATGCAAAACTAAATTATGAAGAATACAAGAAAGTAGTCCCATCCACACGAGGATTTGAATACAAATCGATAGAAGATGAACAGAAAAAACTAGAAATGATACGAGACATAGGAATAGGCGCAGGAATCATCATCACAACAATCCTTTGTCCACCACTCGGGGCCGCTGCCGCAGTTGTATACGGCGCTGTACAAATAAAAAGCGGTATCGACGGAGAAGACTGGGGAACACACCGGAAATTGAGCCAAGAAGAGCGGGTAGGAAACATCATTTTTGGCGGATTAGATGCAATCCCAGTTGTTGGAGCAGTAGGAAAAGGAGTAAAAGCATTCAAAGGCACGAGTGAATTAGCTGATTTAGCGAAATTATTAAAATTCAAAGAAGGAATGCCTGGTTTTAATCCAAATTTGGGTAAAAATGTGGTACAATCGCTTAAGGAAAATAATCTATTAAAAAATTTAAAAATACAAGGCTGGAAAACCGTAGATAAGATTAATGATGCGGACTACTTCATAAAAGGTCTAGTAGCAAAAGGTGTGGACTCCGTATCCCCAATCTTTAAAGGTGTAGAAATAATGCCAGATGGAAGTGTCGTTAGATCTGGAACGAACTATAGCGGGAAATTCCAAGAAGCCCATGATGCCTCAAAGGCGAGTATTCAGAGTAGGATCTCGAATTTGGAGAGTGGTGGGGTTAAGGGTACGGGTAAGAATAGTGAGATAACTGAAATAACAGGAGAAAATTTTGGGGAACACATCATTAAAGGGAAGAATGGAAGGAAAGAACTTGCACCAAACGTACGTTATATTACTGAGGAGAATTATAAATATACAACAGATGAACTTGGTAGAATAGTAGATGTAAATGCGGAAGAGTTAATACTTCAAAAAGGAACGCGAAACCCGGGAATGCAAGTGGCAGCAGGTCGAGAAGATAGATTGGTTGATGATGATGGTGGACACTTGATAGGAACTCAGTTTCGTGGTTCGGGAGATATTGATAATTTGCTTGCTCAGAATAGGCAAATTAATCGCTCTGGTGGAGAGTGGTACAAGATGGAGACTGAGTGGGCAAACGCTCTGAAAGAGATTCCACCAAAAAAAGTATCTGTAAAAATTAAGCCAGTTTTTGTTGGGACTTCATTAAGACCAGATTCATATAAAGTAGTTTATGAAATTGAAGGTAAAGGAATATTTAAGAAAACCATTGAAAATAGAGCAGGAGGTTGAGTATGGAAAAGGAAATGAATAGATTATATAGAGAGATAGCTGAAACAGTTAATGAAATGATTCCAGAAGATTGGAATAAATTTTATTTTTATGCTCAAATATCAGAAAATGGGGGAGGAACTTACTTTTTTTATAATACACTTGAAAATAAGCAATATAAATATAGTGTAGAAATTCCTTTTAAATATCAAATTGATGAAGATGAATTTGAGAGAAAAGAAGATGTTTTATATAAATTGAGTAAGGAACTTAGAAAGGTTTTTAAAGATAATGAGCAAGAACTTTGGTATTCTTTTACAATGTCCCTAGAGAGTAGTGGGAAATTTAAGTTACATTATGATTATACAAATTGGTTTGATACGGAATATAGTTTTAGTGACCAAATGATTATTTGGAAAAATAAATACTTAGGCGAAGTACCAAATGATGAAAATTATAAAGCGTTAATCGATAAGTATTATAGTGAATTTCCGAATAATCCCATTTAACTAAATAAAAGATAGAAAAAATAATAGGCTGTTTGAAAATACATACTCCATGATGGTTGTACCATCATAGAGTACTGTGTGCAATGATAGAATAGAAAACGAAGTACGAGCTTAGGCGAGATGACATTTTATTGGGTGACGAATATAAACACATGGAATGGACATGAATTTAATGAACTCGTACAAACTCGTAAGTTTTAACGTAGTAGTTGTCACGACATATAAAAGGTGTCATACTGTTACTATAAAACTTACAAATTTACAGCTACTTAAAAACAGATGAACTTAAAGCACTTGATTGTCAATTAAAGGCAACAAGTGCTTTTTTGTGTTTTAACGTAAAAATTTAAAAGAGCACTATAATTTTATAAGTGCACTAAGTGTTAAATTTTTATGGATTGTAATGGCTGTGTACAGGGTATGACGATAGTAGAGGAAAAACAAGTATAAAAATAAAGGGTTGTATTATTTTTTGAAGTCATCGTAAAGTACGTTTTAACGGATGGACGTTATGCATACGTTATCCGCAAAAAACGGGTAAACGTTACAGGGACTTTAATTGCTGTAACGGGAAGGGGCTCAATATGGGAGAGAAAGTAGTTGGTTATGTACGAGTTTCAACGGAAGGACAAGTGCGTGAAGGGTATAGCCTAACGTATCAAGTAGAAGAAATTGAACGGTACTGCATCGAAAATAAACTACAACTGCTTCACATATACGAAGATAAAGGAATCAGCGGAGCGACAGTAGATGAAGATGGATTAACAGTTGAACGTGAAGGTCTACAAGAGCTATTGTCGGATATGGCATATCATCAAGTGAGCAAAGTTATTGTACTAAATACATCTCGGTTATGGCGCTCTGATATGGCAAAAGTGTTAATACAACGAGAGCTAAAGAAACACAAGGTAGATGTGAAAGCAATTGAACAACCAAATTATAGTATATACACGCATGACCCAAATGACTTTTTAGTAAATGGTATGTTAGAGCTATTAGATCAATATCAACGTCTTGAGATTGCATTAAAGCTAAGTAGAGGCAGAAAGAAAAAAGCAGAACAAGGTGGATATGCAGGTGGCGGTGTGATGTTTGGTTACAGAGCAAATAAAGGACAAAAAGTGTTAGAAGTGGATACTAATAAAGCAATCGTTGTACGTAGACTATTTGAGCTACGACACTTTTTTAAGCATTGGTCACTTACTCAATTGGCAGAAAGACTGAATATGGAAGGCTATTGTACAGAGAAAGGGAAACGGTTTACGAAAGTACAAGTGAAACGCATGTTAGACCGAGAGAACTTTTATCGAGGGGTATATACATACGGACAAATACAAACAAATGGGAAACATCCAGCAATTATTTTATAAACTCACTTAAAAAATTAGCTCATTTTACTATACATACTACTAGAGTTATGAAAAATGGATAGGCTTGCGTACCTATGCGCATCGGAAGATGAACGCTCGAACTAAGGTTGCCGACATTTTTATATATGACTAAATCATTGAATAGAGGGATGAGTTATGCATAATAGACAGAACTATTTGTATGTAGGAGTAGATTTACATAAGGAGCATCATACGGCTGTTATGATTAATTGCTGGCAAGAGAAACTAGGAGAAATACAATTTGAGAATAAACCATCTGCATTTTCGAAGTTTTTATTAGAAGTAGAGACATATGTGAGTGCTGGGGTAATTGTTGTATTTGGTTTAGAGGATGTTGGTGGTTATGGAAGAGCGTTAGCGAAATATTTAGTAGATCATGAACAAGTAGTGAAAGAAGTAAATCCAGCTTTATCATTTTTAGAACGAAAAAGCCAAGTGATGATACAAAAAAATGATAGTTGGGATGCAGAATGTGTAGCACGCATATTGGTAAACAAATTTAATCAATTACCAGATGCAAAGCCAAACGATTTATTTTGGTCGATACAACAACTAGTTTCAAGAAGGAATGCATTAGTAAAAGCACAAAGTGCATTAAAGAACCAACTACATATTCAATTAAACCATCATTATCCAAGCTATAAAAAGTTTTTCTCAGAGTTAGATGGAAAAACAGCATTAGCATTTTGGCAGCAATATCCATCATCCTCTTGTTTAGAGGGGGCGAATATAAAGAAATTAACAGCTTTTTTATTAGATGTTAGCAACAATACATGTTCAGTAAAGAAAGCGAGCGACATATTAAAACTTGTAAAAGAAGATGGGCATACAATGAAGGAATATCAAGAAACACGAGACTTTTTAGTAAGAAGTATTGTACGAGATATTGAGTTTAAAAAGAAGGAAATGAAATACATCGAAAGAGAATTAAAACGGTTAGTAAATCTACTAGATTATCAATTAGAGACGATGCCGGGAATAGAACTTGTGACGGCATCGGCATTAATTGCAGAAATTGGGGATGTAAGGCGATTTCCAAATGCCAATAAATTAGCACGATTTGCGGGGATTGCACCTGTTTACTTTGGTTCTGGTGGGAAAGGTAAGACACACAAAAGCAAACAAGGAAACAGGGCGCTACACGCTTTATTTTATAATTTAGCTGTACAACAAGTGCAAGTAGCGAAAGGAAGTAAGTTACCTAGAAACCCAGTGTTTCATGCATACTATCAAAAGAAACTTAAAGAGGGAAAAACAAAAGGACAAGCATTGGTATGTATTATGAGAAGGCTTGTAAACATTGTATATGGCATGATGAAATATAAAACAGCTTATGAGTTGCCGGTAGTGGAAGAAAAAGAAGTAGTTTAATAAGGTTTACATGGTTTGTTTTTTTATTGTGAGGGTTTAAGATTACAACATAGGGTACGGGTGAAGGTACTCAAACTAAAAAAATTAAACCGACTAATGAAAGAACTGCAGAATATGAAGAAGCTATGACAAAAGCAGTTAGAGATTTACCTCCTTATAGTAGAAAACCTAATAAACCAAGAGATTTTGAAGAAAAAGTAGTAGATGATTCTACAGGAATTACTACTTATACATTTACATCTAAGAAAAATGGGGAAACTTATAAAGTTAAATATGATAAAGATGGTTACCCAATTTTTAATTCAAAATATGAAACATCTTTATCAGAGTCATATTATATAGAGCCTGACTCAGTGCAGTTTAAATATCTCTCACAAAAATTATATGACGATATAATGAAAGATCCAAACTTGGCAAAACAATTCAGCCAAACAGATATTGAGCTATTCAAATTAGGTAAGAAGCCAAAATCAGTCACATGGCATCATCATCAAGAGACTGGTAAAATGCAACTTGTTGATTACTATGAACATCAGGTTGCGGGTCATACAGGTGGTAGAGCAATTTGGGGTGGTGGAGATGACGGTAGAACAGGTAAACTGAAGAAAATTATTTTGGAGATGATAAAATGAGCCGAGTAACTTGGCTATTTACGGATGGAGCGATAGATGAGCAAGTAATTATTGCTGTGGAGAATTCATTTGGTGTCAGATTTCCAGATGACTACCGTGAATGCATTAAAAAAAATAACGGTGGTTATCCTGAGCCTAATATTTATGATATTAATGATGATGAGGGTGGAGCAGTCTTTGATTGTCTATTAAGTTTTACAAGCAAAGATGCAAATATAGAAGTTGTTTATGAATTAACTTCACTTCCGGAAGGTATTATTCCATTTGCAAGAGACCCATTTGGGGGACTGATTTGTTTTAATTACTGTGATACTAAAGATTCTCCGTCAGTAGTTTTCTATGATCAGGAATCAGTGAATGAGGATAAAATTAAATTAATATGCGACTCTTTTTCTGAATTGATTGAGAGATTATACTCTGATTGAGAAAAACAAAATGAACAGGAAAGAAGGTTAATTGTATGAGGAATTTAGATTTTGAATATACTTTTACCCCTATTGGCATTGAAGATATCGAAGATTTCGAAAATAAGTATGGTATATTGTTACCTGATGATTATAAACAATTTTTGCTGTCTGAAAATGGAGGGAAAACTGAGCAACGAAGATTTAAAACTAATGATACAACTAAGAAAGGCGTAATAACATCGTCTGTTGCAATGTTTTTTCCTCTATCAATAGAAAATGAAATAAATCTAGAAGAGAAATTAAGAAGTTATAATTTGATGCAAGTGGTACCAAGTAATTTTCTTCCAATTGGAATTGACCCAGCGGGGAGTTTGATTTGTTTATCAATTGATGGGAAAGATAGAGGTAGTGTATATCATTGTGATATGGATTACTTTGAAGAAGATAACGAGTTAAGAGAGGAATACATCCGACTAATTTCTAAAAGTTTCTCTGAATTTGTGGATAATTTATATATTCCTGAAAACTAATGATAGGATTTTATTGATTGGAATTAGTTAATAGTTGGTTAATCTCTTTAATTTAAACGGGGCTTTCTTTAGGGTCTAACGACCCAGAGAAAGCCTCTTCTTTTTCCCCGAATTATTTAAAAGTACAACATAGGGGACGGGTGAAGTTCCTATGGTTCTATCATCATGGAGTGCAATGAAAGAACAGAAAACAAAGTACGAGCTTAGGTGAGATGAGGTTTTATTAGGCTACGAATATATACACTTAAAATGAACCTGAAACTATTGAACTCGTACAAGCTCGTAAGTTTTAATGTACTTGTCACGATGCATATAAGGTTTCATACTTTTACTAAAATACTTATAAATTTATGCTACTTAAAAACACATGAACTTAAAGTACTTAATTGTCTATGATAGGCAACAAGTGCTTTTTTAATTGATTGGTATGCTTTAACTTTATAAATAGTTGGTAAGTTGGAAGAAGTAACGGCATTCATGAATAAGTTGCCGAATAGTATGAAGAATGTCGGAGAGAAGATTAAAAATATTCATATCCCGAATGTATTCCCTGAACCTTTGGCAGCTGGTGTTGGGAATGTAGGAGAAAGAAAAACACTTGGAGCGTTATTTTCTGTTGCTAAGAGTGAAACTAAGGGTACGGGTGAAACTACAGTAAAAAGACAAACTCCAAACCAAAGAAAATCGGAGGTTATTCAAAATAATTTTGTTAAAATTACATCTCGTACTAATATTTATAACCCAAAAGATATTCCTAGTGTAAGAGATGGTGAGTTTATTAGGTGGTTTGACAATATAACTTTAGATGAATTAGAGATAGCTTGGGCTAATCCTGAAGTTAAAAAAGTAATTTCTTCAAGATTGAGATCGCCTGGAAAATTACATGAATGGTTAATGATTGCAAGAGCACCTACTTTTAAAAGATGGGGGATAAGTGCTAAACAAATCCAAGAATTGAGAACACCAACAAAAGATGTTGAGTTTATTAATCCACCAGGGAAACATCATCGTGCGCCGGGTTCTAAGCGAGCGCATAATGAAATATTAGAAATAATAGACACATCACTTGACTATGATATATTTGTAAGAAGGTTACAGATGTGGTCTCATTATAGATACAAGGGTGGAGTAGAAGGATTACCAGGTACTCTAAAAAAATGAGGAGTGATAATATGGAATATAGTGGAATGGCTTCAGTGTGGTTTGGAGTTTCTAAATCGTTTGAAAATCTTGAGGAGTATGTTGATATAGAATATACGGAAGATGGAGATTCAATAGACTCAAAGTTCGGAACAAACTTTGAATTTGGTTATTATGATGAAGATAACATTGAAATTTGTTTTTATGAAAATCCTAAAAATAATGTAGACGATATTTTAAATGATTTTTCTTATAGCGAACTAATTATCCCAAAAATAAAAGAGTTAATAAATGACGATAAATTAGCATACAGTATTAATTCTGTTATTGTACTCTATGATTTTCAATACAATGAAGCGAAAAGTGGAGATGAATCCGAAAATATAGAAATTAAATTTATTGGTACTGTACCATACAAATAGTTCGTACAAGTTCGTTAGTTTAAACGTACTATTTGTCATGAAATACAAAAGATTTCATATTCTCAGTATCAAAATTGTACGTACAAACTTAAAGCGACTAGTGACTTGAAAACTTAGAAAACATATGAACTTAAAGCACTTGATTGTCAATTAAAGGCAACAAGTGCTTTTTTGCGTTTTAGCATAGAAAATTAATAGGAAACTATAATTTTGTTATGTAAACTTTTTCTGTTTTTTTACATGGTTTATAAAACTAAAAAAGAGATAAATATTCACTATTACTTTCATTCCTGTAATAACAAATTCTATAATAGAAGACAGAACGTATATTTGGTATAATCGAAACATACTATATGGAATTACGGACATGAGTTTGAAATTCATGTAATAAGGTAAGTACTACATAACAATACATAATATTTAAAGTTCCAGTACATATAGGATTCAGTTCATGTTATATAAATCAATTGTGAGAAAGGAAAAGATGTAATGAATCAAATTTCATTTGAAGATTTATTTGAAGAAGAAGAGAAGGTGGAGGTAGCTGAGATACCCGTACCGTTATCGCCATTGCAAAAAGCTATTTTGGAATTACTTAATTCTGAAGAAATAAGTGTACTTGAGCTATGCGAACGATTAATACGATCTGGTAAAATACCCGATGAAAGATTCACAACAAATAAGCCTAAAGCATATGGTCAAGTATGCTTAATATTAGAAGGTTTTGTTAAAGAAGGAAAACTTATTTTTATCAAAGATGATGAGAAAAGAGATAGAGTATATAAATTGAAAGAAGAAGTTTTAGATGTATAGAGGGAAATGAATGATTGGTTCTCTTTAACTTTGAGTCCCATTAATCTAGTAATGTCCATAAAAAAAGGTGTCAATCTCACTTAGATTGACACCTTCATACTTTTAACACCTTACATATTTACGTTTGAAACCAAGTCTGCCTCTATCAAGTTCTTTTTGAATACTTTCTGAAGCATTTAGTAAACTGCTTTTTTTCTTATCACGTTTTACTTCAACTATACCAACTTCTTTTGCAGTCTCAACTGCCTTTTCGTGTAGTGGTACATATGAAATTGCCACAGTGTTTAGGAAATTATTCATAGCGGATTTTGTTCGTTCTGGCGAATCATGGATCGTATCTTTCACCATTTTAAGCATATCGGAAATTTTACTTTCGGAAAACTCATTGTCTTTGCGATTTCCTAAAAGCCAGCAGTAGCAACTCCAGCCTGCAGACATTTTAAGCTCATCCCCACTTGTAATCCATTTATCAGCAACATCTTGTGCAATATTTGCCTCTGATAAAGTTACTGCCACTACATAATCGGATAGCATATAAAAATATGCCCCGTCTATCCAGCGATCAAAATCAGACTCACTCATAGATTTTGGATCTGCAATAATGCCTGCAAAGTACATAGCATCGTAGTTACCTGTGGCATAAAGTTCCTCAGCCAACTCTTGATTTAATTTTATTTTCTTAGCGATTGGTTTCATAGCGCCCGTAGCTACGCCGAAAACTGGCTCGTGTGCACCGTTAGATATGTATATTTTTTTCGTTCTTTCCTTACCGAGGGATTCAAGCTCTTGCATAACTGTTTTAAAATCCATAGCTGTGCACTTCCTTCCTTAATATAAAGACCATTTTAATTGTAATGATATAGTTTATATTTTTTATCGAGTTTTCCATACCTCTCAAATTTAATACTAATCGTATGTGAGTAGGATGTCTACTTTCTATAATTCCTTGGCAATTCAGTTTGTGATTTTGACCTTCCATCTAATTATAATCATGAGAATATTACATTAAGGTAAACGGGAAAGAGACAAAATAGATGTATAACTTTCCGCATCGGTTTTTAAAGTGGGAGAATGTAAATAATATTTTATCTTTGGCATCTTCTCTGTAGTGTTATGTTATTATTTGGTAAGGGGATAAATGGAATTTAAAGTTTAACATGTGAGGTTGGTTACAAATGATAAAGAAATTTACTAGAGTAGTATTAACGGTGGCTATGCCGATTGGTCTTATTACAGGTTGTGGGGCTGCTGAAAAAACGGAAGCACAAAAGCCGAAAGTGGTACAATCTGAGAAAAAGGACTATATGGATTATTCATATGGTAGCAAAGGTATATTAGTAAGTGGCAAAGCGAAAGAACGGCAACAATACGAGATTGGATATATGGATGATAATAAGTTAATTGGGATTGACGAAAGTATTGAGGACTGCATTATTTTAGATAATAAAGATGAAGCAGGTCTCATTTGGAAACAAATAGAGCGTGGAGCTATTATTGAAGTGCAATATGGTAAAGACCGAAAAGACATCGTAGGGGTACAATTAGTAGAAGATCGTAAGCCATACGAAATTAGTGATAAGTTTGATCGAAATACGATAAATGAGATTGTTGGACAAGTTAAAGGTAATTTGTAATAGAGGTATTTCGTTAGTATAGGAACCATTAACATGACATGGCGAATCGCATACATAAAAGTTTGGAATCAACGGCATTTTTAATATGAAAATGCCGTTGATTTATTTTAAAAAGTAAATGGTATTCTATAGTCTTGTAGAAAAATGCATATTAGAAAATATATAAATGAATTATTCTTTTTTTAGTTGTGATGATTGCTGTAAGGTCATTGCCCAAAATAAAAGAGCAAAAGCACTAACGGATACACCTAATAGGCATACTCCGTTCCATCCGTATTTTGCATAAACATTTGTTGAAAGAATGGAACCCGTTGCACTACCGATAGAATAAAAAATCATGTAACTGACAGTGATTCGACTTCTTGCTTCAGGGCGCACTGTGAAAAGCATACTTTGATTGGTGAAATGTATAGCTTGCACAGCTAAATCTAAAAGGATAATGCCGAAAATTAGTAACAATAGAGAGTAGTTAATAAATTTAATTAGGAGCCATGAAAGTACTAATAAAGATAAGGCTATGCCAGTTGTTCGTTGTCCTAATCCTTTGCTAATTGTCCCGCTTTCGTAGCAGCTAATGCACCTGCAACCCCAGCAAGGCCGAATGCACCAATAGCTGTATGTGATAGATTATGAGGTGTAGCGCTTAGAGGTAATACTAAAGAAGTCCATAAAATACTGAATGAAGTGAAAATAAGCAATGCTAATATTCCGCGAATGCGTAAGAATCGTTCTTCTACAAATAATAAGCGAACAGAACGTATTAATTTTCGGTAAGGCATAGTTGTTATTCTTTTATGTTCAAGAGTAGGTAAATTCCAATGTAATAAAAAAGATATGAAGAGTAAAAGGATATACGAAGAAAATTCAGTACTTTTATTTTCGGAAACAATATAATTTTATAGGTGTACACAGTATAAGAAGATTGTAAGAGGCGTGTGTAATTAAAAATTAGACGAGAATAAAACATTATATAGCCCCTTCAAAGCCCCTCATAAGCACCTACCAAGTAATAAATCACTAAGAAAAAACAAAACAAAAACAAAAACAAAAACAACTACAAGAACAAAACAAGCGCGAAAACATAAAACGTCGTTGTAAGTGTTCACAAATAATATAGTTGTTCAAAAATAGAGATGGTACGATGGATCATTATGCTATTTTTTCTTTCATGTATAATAAGATGAGGGGACATCTCAATATTTAACTAATTAAAATAAGGGCAGTATATCAGTAAAAGGGGGAGAAGGATGGATAAGTTATTGCAAGAAATCATAAATTGGATTAGTAGGACTAATGAACAGGTTGTTATTGGTGTTTCAGGACATGGCGCTGCTGGAAAAACAACGTTTGCTAATATGCTTGTAGACTTACTAGATCAAAATGAAGTGAATTATATTAATACAGATCCATATATTGTTAGTTCAGACATACGAAAGCATGCAATTATTGACTATACATATCAAAACGAAAATCATCATTATAAAATGACGGCTTGTCATCCATCAGCGCATCATTTGTCTGCTTTAGAAAGAGATGTTCAGATGGTAAGGGCTGGTTTAGATTTTTATACGATAGATACGCATTATATGAAAAGCGAGTTAATTTCTTCAAAAAACAAAGTGACAATTGTAGAAGGAATGTGTGTCGCATTTATTAATCCCGATCTATTTGATTTAAAAATTTACTTCTATACAGATGATGAAACGGAATTAATGAGAAGGTCTAGCCGAGATATTGCTGAAAGGGGAGCCGATATCAATTATTTAAGGCGGTCTCATGCAGAACGTCGGATTCAGTATAAAGTGTTTATGCATCCATACAGTCAACGTTTTGATATTATTATTAAAAGTTCCGATGAAGCAATATGTCTAGAAAAAAATACATTTGAGTTTTATAAAGTTTAAATGAAAATACTCTATTTGTTATGTTTATTATGAGGGTACATTTTCATTATTTGCCTCCCAAATGAAACAACTTTATTACTCACTTAAAAATCCATTGTTTATGAAACAACTAGATTTTTAAACGACTTTAATAGACATCTGTCATTTACATAGACAGATGTCTATTGTGTTTTTGGCGGTAAGAATAAATAACTTTTTTGTTACTTTACAGGAAGTAGTAAAAAATTTGTAATTCGAATGCCAAAACAGTTCTCACATTCCTATATTTATATTGAAGGATTGGGATTTCTTATTTGCTAGCAAAGAGTGGAGGGAAATAGATGGCGGTGTACCGTAATGTGCAGGTGAACTTTTGGCAAGATGAATTCATATTAGATTTAACACCAGAGGAGCGTTATTTTTACATATATTTGTTAACGGGAACGAAAACGAAGCAATGTGGTATTTACATATTACCGAAGCGAGTGGCAGAGCTTGAAACAGGTTACAGTATGGAAACTGTTGAGAAGCTATTAAACCGGTTTGTTGAATATGGGAAGATTTTTTATGATATGGAAACGAAAGAGTTATTCATAGTAAATTGGCTACGTTATAACCCTATTTTAAATACGAATGTAGAAAAATGTGTGTTACGTGAGTTGAAGACTGTGAAAAATAAAGAGTTCATACATATGTATTTACGTAGATGTCTTGAAGAAGAATGGAAGATCCCATTGTTATTGCAGCATTTTGGTATGCCTGAAGAAGAGGATACTAGTAGTTTACAAGAAGTTATTGAAGAGAAAGAGGTAGAAAGTATAGAAGAGGCCGTTCCCAATAGTAAAGTGTACAAGTTTTATGAACAACATATTAGTAGTTTATCCCCATATATCGTGAAGGAATTGAAGGATTGGATACAAAGAGTTTCAGGAAAGGTAGTACTAGAAGCACTTAAAATTGCGTTTGAACATAATAAGCGAACGTTCGCTTATGTGAAGGGGATTTTGAGGAATTGGTGTAAGAAAGGGCAAGTAGATTTAAGTGAAGAAAAGGAAGGATTCATTTTGTATGATCCGTAGCATATAAGGATTTTTCTATTTTAAAAGGTTCTTTCAAAATAGAAGCGAATAGTTTGAGAAAGGAGGGGTTATATGGAAGTTGTTATAAAGAAGAAACGAACTAGAGGTAAGAGAATTTTTATTTGGTCTAGTAGTATCGTTCTTTTATTGATTATTTGCAGTGTGATTTTTTTGAACGTATATACGCTGAGATCTATGCCAAAGATAGATGGAACGAAAAAGCTAGAGGATTTACAACATGCTGTTACGGTGAAACGAGATAGTAACGGGGTACCGCATATTAAAGCGGAAAATGCACATGATTTATATTTTTCGCAAGGGTATGTGCAAGCACAAGATCGCTTATTTCAAATGGATTTAAGTAGAAGGCAAGCTTCTGGTATGTTAAGTGAAGTTGTTGGAGAAGCAGCCGTTGATAGAGATAAATTGTTTCGAACGCTCGGTTTACGGCGAGCAGCAGAAGCGTCTGTTAGTCAATATGATGGGGAAGCAAAATTTGCTTTGCAGTCATTTGCTGATGGGGTGAACGCTTTTATACGTGAAGCGAAAGCGGAAAAGAGATTGCCAGTTGAGTTTACTATATTAGGTTATGAACCTGCTGAATGGTCAATTGTTGATACTTTAACGATTGGGAAGTATATGGCGTTTGATTTAGGAGGACATTGGCACGGGCAAGCGTTTCGTTATTGGGCGCTGAAAAATCTTCCGAAAGAGCAAGCAAATGAGATATTTCCTACATATCCGAAAGATGCCCCTAGATTGCTCGCTGAACTGAAAAATACAAATGTGGACGTAGCACAAAGTTTTTCAAAAACGATAATTCCGCCGGAGTTTAACGGTAGTAATAACTGGGTTGTGAGCGGTGAGAAGAGTGCGTCAGGTAAGCCAATTTTAGCGGATGACCCTCATTTATCTCTTGCGACACCTTCTATATGGTATCAAACGAGACTTGAAATGAAAGATTTAAATGTGAGTGGCGTTATTTTCGCTGGAGTGCCAGGTGTTATATTAGGACACAATGACAAAATAGCATGGGGCGTTACGAATACCGGTCCTGATGTGCAAGATTTATATATTGAAAAGAGAAACCCTAATAATGAAAATGAATTTTTGTATAACGATAAGTGGGAAAAGGCTACTGTTGTTGACGAATCTATTAAAGTAAAAGGCGGGAAAACAATTCCGTATAATGTGACGGTTACGAGGCATGGTCCAGTCATTTCAGAGTTTGCGGATAAAGGAAAAGAGAAAACGAAAACAGTATTCGCTTTGAAATGGACTGCTTTGGAGCCTTCTGCTGAATTAAAGGCTGTATTAAATATGAATAAAGCGAAAGATTGGAATGAGTTTGAAACGGCACTTCAAGATTTTCATACACCAACTCAAAACTTTGTATTTGCATCAAACGATGGCACGATTGCTTATAAAGCGAATGGAAATATACCAGTGCGTAAAAAAGGTGATGGGAGTTTGCCAGTGCCAGGGTGGACTGATGAATATGAATGGGAAGGGTATATCCCATATGATCAACTGCCAAAAGTAATAAATCCGAAAGAAGGATTTATTTCAACTGCGAATAATAAAATTGTGGATGATAATTATCCATACCATATTAGCAATACGTGGGCGCAGCCATATAGACAAATGCGTATTCAAGAGTTTTTGCAAGAGAAGGACAAGTATACGGTGAAAGATTTAGAAGGATTACAGATGGATCAAAAGAATTTATACGGGAAAGAGTTTACTCCAATATTTTTAAAAGAGTTACATAAAACAGCTTTAAATGAAGTAGAGAAAGAAGGCGTAAAACAATTAACAAAGTGGAACTTTTACGATAGTAAAGATGAAGCGGCACCATTAATTTTTCATTTGTTAATGAAAGAGATTTCGAATACGTTATTTTCAAAAGAAATACCGAAAGATGTGATGGAGTTATTTGAAGGAAAGTCACAAGTTGTTGATGAATTGATTCGGAAACAAGTAGCCGGAGAAAATAGTGTATGGTTTTCTAAGTATGGAGGCTTCACAAAAGTTGTGCATACATCGTACGAGAATGTAATGAAGAAATTGCAGAAGGAGTATGGACCCGATGTTGCAGAGTGGAAGTGGGGCGATTACCATCAACTTGCTTTTACACATCCAATTTCGAAATCATCTAGTATGTTAGAGTTATTTGCTTTTAATCGTGAGAAACCAGTTCCGATTGGCGGAAGTCAAGTTACCGTTCAAGCCGCGAGTTACGGCGATAACGGTATTGTAAATCACGGGGCTTCTTGGCGATTCGTTATTGATACGAAGGATATGTCAAACGGTTATCATATAGTGGGACCAGGACAGTCAGGACATTTTAGAAGCGATTGGTATCATGATCAAATAGATGATTGGGTAAATGGCACGTATCATATGACTACTTTAAATACAGATGGAATTGAAGGGAAAGTATTAACTTTACAGCCGAAGTGATAGTATGTTTTTGTTTGCGGGTGAGACTGCTTAATGAAGTAATAATCCTTCAGCTAATGAAAGTGTACTGTAGAAAAAAGACTCTTACTATTGTAAGAGTCTTTTTTCTACGGTAATGGATAAAATATCCTTTTTGTAGAAACGCGACAAATTTTGACAAAATATTGTACAGGGACTTGTTATAATACCTTTTGGAATATTATGTTTATTAAACGGAGGATGAAGTAGTGTGCAACAAGGGGAATTTTTTAATAGTCGCAGTGAAATCTAATAGGGGGATTTAATATGAGCATTAAAGTAATAAGAGCAACAGGGATAATGGGCGGAGCAGCAAGAGTTGCAGTAAAGGTAGATAACGAAGTAGTAATGAAACTTGAGAATAACGAAGAATATACGCTTCCTTTTGAATTAGATGAAGCGAATATTAAAGTAAAACAATTTTTTTTTGGAAGTAAAGAAAAGAAAGTAAAGGATGGCGACATAGTAGAAATTAAGATAAATAGTATCGCCATGCTATTACTGATGGTGTCAATGATGGCTGTTTTATTCGGTTCATCAATTGGTATAAATATTGTTGTTTTTGGTGTAATAGGAGCATTAGTTACGTTAGTATACGGATTGAATAACTGGTTTAGTTTAGAGGTTAAATAATTATTGTATATATATTTATTTCAGTTGATTTACTATACATGAAATGAAAATATTTTTAAGCGGGAAATGGGGAGAATCAGTATGAAGAAAATGGTTGTAATATCTAGTTTGGCTCTAATAGTAGGTTTAACAACTGGTTGTAGCAGTGAAAAAACAAGTGGACCTAAAACAGTATCTGTAAAAAAAGAAAAAGAGTTAGTAGCGAAGGATATTTTTAAAAAAGCAGCTGACGGATTAAAACAAGAGGAATATCTTACATTGACATCTCTTATGTCAATGAAGGGGAGCAGCCAATCAGAAGAGATTAAAATGAAAATACAGATGGAGCCGAAACTGAAGAATTCTAGAGCTGAAATGAAAATAAGTGGTACAGATATTGTAACGTATGAAGTAGATGGAAAGGTCGCTGCTCAAGTGAAAAACCCTGATACAGGAGAGTTAGTTACGATACCTAATGATCAATTTAATGTAAATGATGTAATGGTCAGTAAAAATTTACTGAATGAGTTAGATTTACCGGAAGCTTTGGCTAAGAAAATGAAAGCAAAGAAGGATGGGGACACATATAAACTTACACTTGAATTAAAGGGAAAAGAAGCAGTAGATACGTTACAAAAAATTAATGGAGATATGAAAAAATTAACTGAAGGATTTAGTATGGATGCGTTTAACATTGAATATATAATAACAAAAGATTATAAATTTGAAGAGATGCGAACAACTATAAAAGTGAGTGAAAGTAACGCAGATAAAAAAGCTAGTACAGATAAGGAAAAGTTGGATGCAGTTGTGAGTATAAAGATTGATTCATATGAAAAGTTTGATTCAATTAAGTTACCAGAAGGGATTCAATAATTTCAATTGTAAAAGGATAAAAAAGAGCGGAAATTGAAGTGACCCCTAAAAGTTAGACACGGTTATTTCATTAGGCAGCTTGATCCAAATGAG
>NZ_JAEHBN010000023.1:0-72303 GCF_016483605.1 Bacillus cereus group sp. N11 | reverse complement strand
GCTTTTGGTCTTGTTGCTGTTCTTGGTCCTGTTGCTCTTTTTGCTCCTGTTGGTGGTGTTGCTGGTGCTGGTGGTGTTGCTCCTGGTGCTGGTGGTCCTGCTGGTCCTGTTGGACCTGTTGGACCTGTTGGACCTGTTGGACCTGTTGCTCCTGTTGTTCCCGTTGGACCTGTTGGACCTGTCGCCCCTGGAGTAGCATTGATTAATTGAATTAATAAATTAAAAAGAAGTTGTAAAGTTGCAGAATCAACATTTGAGTTGCAGGATATAGGGATAAGATCTAAAGCGAAGAAGAATTGTGCAAGGGCGCTATAAAATTGTTGCAATAATGTTGACAATTGTCCTAAATTAGGTGCTGGAGATTGTAATAAAACTATAATACTTTGAGTTAATTGTTTCAAAAAATTAACTTCTGGGGAAGGTAATAAGGAATTTAAGAAAATTAAAAATTGATTAAATAAATCGAGTAACACTAATCTGTTTGCATTACTTGGATTTGCAAAAAATGCTGAAATAGCTGATACTAATGAGTTTAGTAAAGTAATTAATTGACTTAATTGTTCCCTAGTAATAGGAACTGACTGTGGATTTTTACAACAATCTGCTGAAAAAACAATCGGATTGCAGTTATTATGATCAAAACAATCATTATGTTTCATTTATTTCCTCCTTACTTTTCTTATAGTTGAGTGTTTTCCTATTCTAAGTACTATAAAAGATGCGATTGAAAAAAGTAGTTGAGTTATATGTTTCTCTTAAAATAGGAAACATGAATGATAATCAAACTTGAAAACGTTATTTAATTATGTTCATGACTCACATATTAATTATATGTTTTTAATAATTGAGTGCTTAGATTAAACACCTAAACTTAAGAGTTTATTTTATTTTTCCACGTTTATCTCTTAAACCAAAGAATACATATTAATTTGAATACAAAAATTCAAATTAACCCTTAGCATATATTCCACAAATATCAACATCGCTTTTTAATTGTAGTAAAAATTATACTTTTAATAAAATTATGCCACTCTTCTAATCCTAAAGCCGTTTCTATTATAGAAAACTCTCATACAATATAGTGGACAAGTTATTCAATACTTCGGTCCAATAAAATATGAATAGGAGTGAGAATTAATTGCCTATCATTCAACCATTTATGGCATCTAGAAGATTCACATCTACACTAGGAGCCGGGACTGGCACAGGCGCAGCCTTTGCGGTTGCTGCCACAGCTTGCTTAAACGATGCGGGTACTACTGCAACTGCTTTTCCAACTTTCACGTATTACAACCTATATGTAAACGGTATCCTTCAGCCAAGCGTGAACTCCAGTGTTACTACTGGCCCTACTGGCGCTATTACAATTCCTGGTGGAGATGCATTAGACGGCGGAATTCCAATCACAATCGAATTTATCGTCACTTAATGTTAACGAATGTAATTTAAAACAAAAAAGACAGATTCCTTTTAAAATAAGAATCTGTCTTTTTTAATTAATAATAATAAATTGCAAAATAATTGAAGACCCTTGCGATGGTGGTTGATTATCCAATAAAGTTAGTTTACCAGTACTAACTTCATAAAATGGTTGTGGTTGCAGAATTCCATTAATAAACAAATTTATATATGAAACCTCACTAGGTGATAATATATTCGTCGTACCATATTGAGCTATCCCATCTGCATTTGTATATATAAGTTTCTCTCCATCTGAAAAAGTGTAATATAACAAATTGGTTGTTGTTATGGGGCCAATCCCCCCAGTAGGACCTGTTGCTCCGGTTACTCCCGTTACTCCGGTTACTCCCGTTGACCCCGTTACTCCCGTTGGACCTGTTACTCCCGTTGACCCCGTTACTCCTGTTGATCCGATTACTCCCGTTACTCCTGTTACTCCCGTTACTCCCGTTACTCCGGTTACTCCCGTTGACCCCGTTACTCCTGTTAATCCGGTTACTCCCGTTACTCCGGTTACTCCCGTTACTCCCGTTGACCCCGTTACTCCCGTTGGACCTGTTACTCCTGTTGATCCGGTTACTCCCGTTACTCCGGTTACTCCCGTTGATCCCGTTGGACCTGTTACTCCTGTTACTCCTGTTACTCCTGTTGATCCCGTTGATCCCGTTGGACCTGTTACTCCTGTTACTCCTATTGCTCCTGTTGATCCCGTTGATCCCGTTGGACCTGTTACTCCTGTTGGACCTGTACTTCCAGTCGGAACATAAATTGGTGGAAGAGCTGGAAATGTAGGGCCGATATTCTCAGGTCCTATCCTACCTTTATTCATTGATAATTTATCATTCCGCTTCAATTCAATACCTCATTTCACATGTTTTTAACTAACATACATTATTATGACTCTATCATTAAGGAATAACTTCATAACTATCTTTTTTCTTTCCAAATGATTCATACATTTATTAAACCTTTTACCGTTACTATAAACTACTTCTATTAATAGAATAAAATGATAGTTCCACTCTAAAAACACTACACTTATTAGGTTCTAATTTAAAAATGAGGTGATTTATTTGCAAGATAAAAATGAAAAAACAAAAGAAGAACTACTATCAATGGCTCTTGAAATAATTCTTCCATACAGACTTACAGGACCTACTGGGAATACTGGTCCTACCGGAAGTACTGGGTCAATTGTTACAACAAACTTTATGTTCGCTAATAATACATTAGGTGATCCCATCTCAGTTATATTAAGTGGAACTAATATTCCACTTTCTAATAACCAAAGCCTCAGTAATTTTACAGTTAACGCTTTAAACGATGTATTTACAATTCCTGTAACCGGAAGATATCATTTAACCTATCAAGTTAATACGACAACTTCTCTACTTGCTGGAACAAGGTTACTATTAAACACTTCTACTCCACTTTCTGGCTCTGTTTTTTCTCCCGCTATGTCAACTTCAAATTATAATAATAATTTAATTACTAATTTAATTGCTGGTAATACAATTTTACTTCAATTATTCGGTATATTATCCATTGTTAATTTAGTTGGAGGTGGTTCAACAGGTGCCTCTCTAACAATTATACGAATCGATTAAAAAATGATTCATTCTTTTTCTAATACACATTATTAAATACCAAGTCTATCATAATAATAAGAACCACCCAATTATTTCATGGCGTTGATTACGTAACACAGAACAAATTACACTATATTTATAGTAGAAACTATCTATACTAAATTTTCCGTATATACATTATCAATTTACACTCACCCTTACCGATGTTACATTAAATAAGAAGACAGTTTCTCCTTTACGAACCATCTCTCCTCAATACGTATTTGAGAAACGTACTCCAATCCTATACGCGAGAGCAATACTATGTTGGCACTCAAACGAGTGTCTTTTTTTTGTAATTTAACACAAAATAAAAACCATCTTGTATAGATGGTTTTATCTTTTATTTTTTATCTTATATATATAAATGTATACTTATGTAGCTGGGTAATAAATTGTCATGCTTAACCGAGTCAAGGATTCCCCTAAATTATGATAAGAGTGTGATCTATCGGCCTTAAAACGAATGGAATCTCCACTATTTAATGTATACTGACAATTATTCACTTTTATTGTCAATTCTCCTTCAAATACCGTTATAAATTCTTCTGCTCCTTCTTTATGCCCTTCTGAACTTAGTTTCCCTTCTGTTTCTATTTCAACTGTATAGATTTCAAAATGTCTATCATCTTGAAAAGGAAAAGAAGGATACACTTTATATTTCCCATTATCTTCAGACAATACTTGAACATCATCCCGTAAAACAACTTTTATATCGGGTTGTGGATTATTGATTAAAGAAGTAAAAGACACTTTCAATCCATTAGCAATTTTCCATATTGTGGTTAGTGTCGGACTTGATTCTCCTCTTTCAATTTGTCCAATCATCGTTTTACTCACTCCTGTTAATTGAGAAACCTTTTCTAAACTTAATTTTTCTTTTTCTCGTATTGTTTTTAAATTTTTCGCTAGAATAAGTTGAATTTCTTCCATAAAAAACACCCCTACACTATATACAATATAACGACCGTTATGTATAATAAAAAGCACACGTTATATTGTTCTTTTCGGTCATTATAACATACAAAAAATAATAAGGGGGTTTTGAAATGCCTATATTTTCTTTTTTATTATTTGTTTTTATAAGTAGCTTCACACCCGGCCCTAACAATTTTTTAGCTATGACATACGCCAATCAACACGGGTTAAAGAGGAGCATGCAATTTTGCTTTGGAGTAGCTTTCGGCTTTTTCATCCTCACTTCTTTATGTAGTTTCTTTAATGTAGTACTACTTAACATCTTACCCATAATCGAATTCCCTTTAAAAGTTTTAGGTGTAACATACATGTTATATTTAGCTTTTAAAATACTCACTAGTAAAGGCAGTACGAATCCCAGTGAAAAAGATAATAAAAACTTATTTACAGTGGGGATTTCTCTTCAATTCGTTAACCCTAAAGGGATATTATTCGGACTGACTGTAGTATCGACTTTCATACTCCCTTACTACAATTCATATTCAAGTTTTCTACTTTTTTCATTATTTCTAGGTGTAGTCGGTTTAATGAGTACATGTAGTTGGAGTTTATTTGGTTCAATATTCCAAAAATTATTAATAAAACATAACCAATTATTTAACATCATTATGGCCGTTTTATTAATCTTCAGTGCCGTTTCAATCGTTATACACTAGTTCAATGCTCATTCTAATTTTAGATTTTTGTACTTTTTCATACCAATCTATATTTCCTAATCTTTGTCCTTAATGTCATAAATATTTAGTTTCCACACCCATCTGTTTTTTATTCACATACTGCCCTTAACTAACTACTTTTCTCTAGTAGAACTTTGATATGGGAATATTGCTGTACACAGATCCGCCCTTATTTATTCTCGTATTACCAGCCTATAACCTTTCATACCTTTTCATTGAGCACCTGATGCTGGATCGGAAATAAAGTATGGTAATCCCTTTAAAGTTTTTCAATTCTAGATTATCTATCTTCTAAAACAAAGTACTCAAAAAAGAAAACCACAACTTAAAACATTAGTTGTGGTTTTCTTTTTTCGTAATATTCACTTTAAAATCTATTTATAATAATACCGAAAAATACGGTATAATATAAATTACTGTTCTTTGGGAGGGTTATAATGTCTGATAAGTATAAAATTTTCATTCTTATTGTTACCGCATTTTTTTCTTTCTTTTCCTTAATAAAAGATTTCCGCAACACTTCAAAAAGTTTCTTTTGGGGTAGTTTTGTAATTCTTACAAGCTTCATAATACTTTTAACACTCGCTTTAGATTTAACTCAAATAATCCTATATTCAACGCAGATAGCGCTTGAGATTATTACAATACCACGTAAACTATTTCTACCATCTGTCACTGAGGCCGCTAGTTTTTACTAACAACTCGTAATTCTACAAAAACACATAAATTACATACCTGAACAACTGTATATTCCACCCTTTTTGTAACTTAACTACGTTTAATCTGCATTTTTGCAACCTAAAACGCTATTCATATGTTTTACCAGAGATTCAAGGTGATACTGTCAAAGCATTTAATGAAAGACTATTGGGTTTAGCGATGTTTACAATCATGAAAAATGCGGTTTCTCTTTTCTAAAGAAACCGCACCACATGAATATTATTATTAAATTTTAAACTGACTCGTATACAATTCAAAGTAAAACCCTCGATCCTCCATGAGAGATTCATGATTCCCTTTTTCTAAAATACTCCCATCCTTTATAACGAGGATTTGATCTGCCTTTTCAATCGTTTTGAGTCGATGAGCGATTACGAAACTCGTTCTACCTCTCATTAAATTGTTTAATCCTGCTTGAATTTGCAATTCTGTTCTCGTATCAATATTAGATGTCGCTTCATCAAGAATTAATATGTCTGCATCTGCTAAAATTGCCCTTGCAATCGCAAGAAGTTGTCTTTGTCCTTGACTTAAATTCGATCCTTCTGAAGCAATCTCTGTTTCATATTGTTTCGGTAAATGTTTAATAAAAGAATGTGCCGATGCAGCCTTTGCTGCATTGATTACTTCTTCATCACTTGCATGTAATCGTCCATAACGGATATTATCCATGATTGTCCCAGCAAATAAATACGTATCTTGTAAAACTACTCCTATTTTACTTCGTAAAGAATTGATATCATAATCTTTTATATTTTTTCCATCAATATGAATTTGCCCTTGCTGTATATCATAAAATCGAGTTAATAAGTTTATGATTGTTGTTTTTCCCGATCCCGTTGGACCAACTAAAGCAATTGTCTCTCCAGGCTGTGCCTTAAGACTTACTTCTTTTAAAATTGTTTTATTTTCCACATAACCAAACGAAACATTCTCAAGTTCAACATGCCCTTGTATATTTTGTACAATGAATGCGTCTTTTTTATTTTGAATTTCTGGTACCTCATCCATAATTTCAAAAACTCGTTCTCCCCCCGCAACTGCCGCTTGAATCGTATTCATTAACGTTGCAAATTGACTTAGTGGTCTTGAGAATTGACGAGAATAATTAATAAACGCCGCAATGACACCTACTGTTGTCATACCGTTTAATACCATAACGGATCCAGTCCCAATTACAAGCCCCATTCCTAAGTTATTAATAAAGTTCATACTCGGAAAAATAAAAGCTGAAAATGTATCAGCCTTCGTTGCTGAAATTCTTAGTTGTTCATTAATTTTATTGAAATTTTGTACGGTTTCTTTTTCTTTCCCGTATAACGTTGTAACATCCGCGCCTGTTATAGCTTCTTCAATAAAACCATTTAATTCTCCTAAATCTTTTTGACGCTTTGCAAAGTTTTTACCACTATATGCAACAAGTTTTTTTGTAACGAAAAACATAATAGGTACTGTAATTAAAGTTACAAGTGCCAAAATCCAATTTAATGAGAACATCGCAATCGTCACACCTATAAAGGTTAAAGCTGATGAAATAATCTGTACGACACTTTGCGTCAACGCTTGATTTAAATTGTCAATATCATTTGTCACACGGCTCATTAAATCACCTTGAGAACGTACATCAAAGAACCGTAAAGAAAGCGTTTGGATTTTCTCAAATATATCTTGTCGTATTTTTTGAATTGTCTTTAATGCAACATTAATCATGACATACGTTTGTAACCATGTTAAAAGCACCGTTACACCGTAAATTGCAATAAGTAACATACACATTCTTGCCGTACCGTTTAAATCTTTCGGTACAATATATTGATCTATAATTACTCCCATAAAATATGGACCTAATAACCCAAGTAATGTCGTAACAAATACTAGAAATATAACGAACATTAGAGCAGCCTTTTCATACCCCATATAGTTCCAAATCCGTTTTACAGTTCCTTTAGTATTTTTAACTTTTCCACTCTTAGGTGCGTTACGTCCACCTTTATTAGCAAATTGTCCTTGAAAATTACGCATGTTCTTTCCCACCTTCTTTATGCAAATTACCACCTTGGGAAAGATAAATTTCCTGATATACCTCACATTGTTCTAGCAGTTGTTCATGTGTACCATCACCAACTAATTCACCATTATCTAATACGAGAATTTTATCAGCATCTATTATAGATGCGATTTTAGAAGCAATTAATAATGTCGTTGTTCCTTTATATTCTGTTCTTAATGCCGATTGAATGTTCGCTTCTGATTTCGCATCAACTGCTGATGTAGAATCATCTAATATAAGAATAGATGGTTTTCTCACAAGCGCTCTTGCAATGGATACACGTTGTTTTTGTCCACCTGATAAATTCGTCGCACCTTGTGTTAAATTATAATGATACGATTCTTCCAACTTGTTAATAAACTCAGTCGCACACGCAGATGAAGCTGCTGTTTCCAATTCATCGTGTGTTGCATCTTCTTTACCGTAACGTAAATTCTCTTCTATACTTCCTGAGAACAACAATGCCTTTTGAGGTACAAAACCTATTGAAGCACGTAATTTTTGTAAATCGTACCTCTTAACATTTATTCCGTCAATACAAATTTCACCTTGCTCAATATCATATAAGCGTGGTAGCAGTTTAGCTAAAGTAGACTTACCACTCCCTGTAGAACCGATAATCCCTACTTTTTCACCTTTACGTATGCTGAATGAAATATCTTTTAAAACGTATTCATTATTTTTCGTATAACTATAACTAACATCTCTAAAATCAATATTCCCTTCGATTTTCTCAGGTTCAATTGCGTTAGCTTCGTTCATAATATCAACTTCAGTATTTAAGACTTGTTGTACACGATCCGCAGATGGAAAAGCTCGAGCAATTTGAATAAATACCATACTAATAGACATAAGTGCCATTAAAATGATATTCAAATAGTTAATAAATGCTAAAATCGCACCTACTTGAAGAGTTCCATTAAATACTTTTTCTCCACCAATCCATAGTGTTGCGACAATTCCACCACTGACAACTAGCATAATAATTGGCATCATTAAGGAAATAAGCTGCACAGCTCGAATATTTATCTTCGTTAAATTTGTATTCACATTTCCAAACTGAGAAATTTCATATTTTTGTCTTACATACGCTTTTATAACACGTACACCAGATAAATTTTCTTGTAACTTTGTATTCACTTTATCTAATGCTTCTTGCACCTTTTTAAACGTTCCACTCGCTTTACTTGCAATTAAAATAATCGCCAGTAATAAAATTGGTACAACTACAAGTAATATTGGAAATAACTCTCGCGCTGTTACAAAAACAATAATTATACTTCCGATAAATAACAAAGGGCCACGAACGAGAACACGTAATGTCATCGTCATCGCCGATTGAATTGATGTAATATCATTTGTCACAATCGTTAATAATTTTCCGGTTCCAAATGCATCCCGATTTTTACTAGAAAATGTTTCTATTTTTGTAAACACATCTTTTCGTATGTCTGTAGCGAAATTTACAGCTGCTTTTGTAGAATACATCATACACCCAAGTCCTCCAACTAACCCAAGTGCCGCTGCTCCTAACATAAGAAGCCCCATTTTTATTACATAATTCAAATCCCTATTTGCAATCCCGACATCAATAATATGTTGCATAATAGTCGGTTGAATTAAGTCCATCGCAACCTCAAGTACCATAAATAGCGGTCCACTAATAGCGAAGAACATGTATGGTTTTAAATACTGTAATAGCTTGCGAAATGATTTCATACATAATCTCCTTTTTCCATGAAATTACCACTGAGTAATTCATATCCCTCCTTATTTAAACCCTATAGTTTGTAATTTCTTCTTTACTTTTATTATATTATGCAAATTAATATTTAACATTATTAAATGATAAGCATTAATGACTTTTCGGTCAATAAATGTGCTTTATAAATATACAAATACAAAAACCGCATTCTTAATGAAAAGAATGCGGTTTTTTATCTATATTTCTTCAATTGTAAAATCGAAAAACTCAGTCTCAAATCCTTTATTTTTAGAAGGACTACACGTGTAAAAGCCTATTTTAACAGGCTCATTCCCTATATCCTCCATTAAATGAGCGATTCTTATTTGTTCCCATCGCTGACTTATTTTCACATATATTGAATAATCACCGCGTTTTCGAATAATTCGAAAACGAAGTTGTTGCTTAGCTGCTTCAGTTGGATAATCTTGCGTTGACCAGTCAGAATATCCATTATTCGTTACGACAGCACCTAAATGAGATGGCCCCTCAGGGATATATTCTAAAGAAGTTTTTAACCAACAGTTCTCCGAAATCATAACAAAAAGACCTGCTTGATCGTATGTCGCATTTGGATTCATACGTAACTGAACTTCAGCCTGAAAATCTGTCATAATCTCATTATAAAATACATGACCATTCATTATTTCAAAGCCATAATGTGTTTTCAGCCAAAAATCTGTTTCTGCCTTCGAATGGACAATGAATGTATGATTTTCTTCCAGTTTGTAATATTCAGGTACATTCATTACGGTAAGTTGCTCAATATGATTTGGTATATATGATGTTTTCATAATTCCTCCATAAAAAAGCAATTAAATCAATATTTAAAACTCGGTTAACACCGGGAATTTATAACCTTTAAAATCTAATTCCTTATTACTTCGAACCATTAAATACTTACTAGTCTGTAATTCTGTATATTGTACATCATTAATTCCTAATTGATCTGGGCAAAAATAAAATTCAATCTCCTTAAATTCCCCAGAGATTTCCTCACATAATTCATCTAAAATCGGAAGTACCGGAGCAAATACTCCATATAATTTTAGTTTTTGATTTTCTATTGTAAAAACAATCAACGTATCTAATTTCTCTGAATAATATAGGTTTTCATTCCATGTTGAATCATACATATTTAAATAAAACGAAGAGCGGTAATTTAACGTTGAAAATGTATTAGAAAGCCTTTGGCCATTTTCAATCATCTCATGTATTAATTGTCTATCCTCTTCATTATAAAAATCTAACTTTTTAATTTGAGAATCTTTATCACTCTTGTTTTCGTATGATACTTTCATCAAATATTCTTGCACAATTTGAAAACCAAATGGTTTATATAGTTCTGGATTTTCAGTAAATAAAAGCGCACACTCACATTGCTCATCAATTTCTTCTATCATCTTACTAAACAATTGTTTCATTAACCCTTGTCGACGATGATTCGGATGTGTCATTACTGATTGAATACCCACTGCATTTATTTTTTCACCATTCATTAAAAGCGGAAGTGAAAATGCAGCAACATTCGCAATCACTTTGTTATCTTGTAAAAATGATAAGGCTTTATATGTATAATCCCAATATCCTTTCTCCGTAAAATCACGTAATGTTTGAATTTCAATACCAAACACTTCTTCAAATAAAGGAAATAACTGCTCTCTTTTCGGTTCTTCTATTAGAAGATTTGCAAATTTTTCAACATTCCCCATGTTGTCCCTCCATACTTCAATTCCATAAAATTATATATGGTTATATGACCTGCCCTTAAAATAATAGGTCTTACAAATCAATATACTATCATAAAATATAAAAAAATAATCCAATTAATTTTATGTTTTCGCAATTAGAAAAAAAGTCGAATAAAACAATATTAAGATTTTTGTATATTAATAAGGTTATTATATAAAAACAGTGCTTTCTAGTTAGTTTTTACTAATAGAAATGCACTATTTATAAAAATATTTTTTTATTCTTTTATTCCTTCAAGCCTCTCCTTCGTATTTATTTCTTCTCCCCTCAGTCGCTTTTCAAATGTCTTTCTCCAACTAGTAGAAAGTGCATGTACTTCTAAAATTCTCTTTATCCCTTCTATATTTTGTTTTTCCTTATGCATAATACGATTAGCAAACGCTACTGTAATACTTATTGGATCAGACTTCAGCAACTTTAACGTATCAACTGGCGACACCCACCCTTCTTTTAATACACGAAAATAAAATCCTGTATATCCTGTTTCTTGAAAATACAGTGGTAACTTTGGAATATTGTATTTCTTAGCTAACTTAAAACAAGGTTGCCTTGGTTGCGTTACTTGTACTATCGCTTCTCCGATCTCAAACGTATCACCGATACAAACATCCTCTTCACGCATACCACTTACTGTTATATTTTCTCCGAATGCTCCATATTCAAGGTCTTGATTCAATGTTTCTTCCCAATAACTATAATGTTCCCCGGAATACACACAAACCGCTTTATCCACCCCTCCATGATGAACTAAATCCGCCTGACCATCACCTTTAAATTTTAAAAATGATAAATATATAGGTTCCTTTGTTTTCGTTTTATTTATACCCGTATGAATTAATTTTCCTCCATACATAACTTCTTTTGGGAATCCTATATTTAGTGATAGTACCTCATATAATTTATTCATCATAATTGCCTCTCTCACTTTCCGCACAATTTTTTAAAAGATTGATTTATTATTTCAAAACCTTTATCAATTTCTTCATTTGAAATAACAAGAGGCGGTAAAAAACGTAGTACATTATCAAATATCCCTGCCCCAATACTTATAAGCCCATTCTTCCAGAATTCATCAATTAATTGTACTGTTAGTTCTTTTGCTGGTTCTTTTGTTATGCGATCCGTTACAAGTTCCATTGCTACCATTGCACCAATTCCACGAACGTCACCTATGACTTCGTATTTTAATTGCATTGCATGTAAATGTGACATTATTCTATTTCCAATTTGTTGAGCTCTTTCAACTAGATTTTCTTCTTCCATAATTTCAAATACAGCAAGACCGGCTGCGCATGATAACGGACTTCCAGCAAAGGTCCCACCGATTTGACCCCTTCCAGGAACATCCATAAACTCAGCGCGCCCAACAATCGCACTTAATGGTAAGCCTCCAGCTATTGATTTTGATAATGCAATAATGTCAGGTTCTATATTAAAATGTTCCGTTGCAAACCATTTTCCAGTTCTGCCAAATCCAGTTTGCACTTCATCCATGATCATTAAAATGCCATATTGATCACAAATTTCCCGGATTCGTTTTACAAATAAAATGGAAGGAACAATAAATCCCCCTTCTCCTTGTACTGGTTCCATTACGATTGCCGCTACTTTTTCAGGTGATACTTCCTCTAAAAATTTTTCAAACTGATAGATGACTTGAGAATCCACTTCTTCAGAAGAAACTCCTTCTGCAGCTCTGTAATAGTACGGATACGACAATATATGCATGTCTGAAACGAACGGGCCAAATCCTGTTTTATATGGGTTTTCTTTCGTTGATAAAGACATCGTCATTAATGTTCTCCCATGAAACCCTCGTTCAAACGAAATTACTTTACTTCTCCCGGTTACTTTACGTGCGATTTTTACAGCATTTTCAATCGCTTCCGCACCACTATTTGCAAACATCGTTTTTTTCTTACTTGTTCCTGGTATTTTTTCATTAATTTTCTCTGCTAAAGCAATATAGTTTTCATATGGAGTTACATGAAAACAAGGATGAATAAATGACTTTGCTTGTTCTTGTACCGCTCTTACAACTTTCGGATGACAATGACCAACATTTTGCATTCCAATACCACCAGCAAAATCAATAAACTGATTCCCATCTACATCTGTAATGATCGCTCCGCTAGCTTTTTTTACATATAAAGGCGTTAAATGATATATTCCTGTCGGTACTGCCTCCTCATACCTTTTTTGAAGTACTTGTGAATAACTGCCTGGTAATACGCTCGATTTCAACAATTCCTCTTCACCTCATCTAATCTTTATCATCAATCTATTTCTAATAAAGTGATTATAAATCGCACAAAATCATTGTTCAATTCAATTATTTATATAATAATGATAGGTATATCCTATGATTAAATTTGAGGTGATTCCAATCGAATTACGACAATTAGAATACTTTTTAGCTGTTTCGAAAGAATTGCATTTCACAAAGGCAGCCGAAAAATTAAACATTTCCCAACCTTCACTAAGTCAACAAATACGTGCGTTAGAACATGAAGTAGGAATGCCACTTTTCGATCGAATTGGTAAAAAGATATCTTTAACTGAAGCAGGAAAGATTTTATTATCACATAGTAAAACCATTTTTCATGAAGTCGAACAAGCCCGTTCTGCTATCCAGGACTTAAATGGATTACAGTACGGATCCTTAACAATCGGCTCATTATTAACCGTTGTAAATTATTTACTACCGCCAACCCTTTTACACTTCAATAATCTTTATCCAAACATTGAGCTTTCTGTGTTAGGACTTCGCACAGGAGAAATTCGCGAAAAATTGTTACAAAACGAATTAGATATTGGTATTACATTTCTCCCGGTACAAGATAAAGAAATTGTTTCTATCCCGCTATATAAAAGTGAACTTACATTAGTTATTCCAATCGGTCATCCTTTAAGTGAGCTTGATCACGTGTCTATTAAAGAATTACAGAACTACCCTTTAATCCTTCTACCAAAAAACTTTTATTTAACAGAACTACTTACGACCTATTGTCAAAACTTTAGCTTCAAACCAAAACCAATTTTAGAAATTAGTACGATGGAATCTTTAATTCAAATGGTTTCAAAAGGTATGGGAATTACAGTGTTACCCAAACCGTATATAGACTTTTTGCAAAACGAAAACATTCAAGCTATTAAAATAGAAGATCCTACTCCAACTATAGATATAGGACTGATTTATAGAAAAGATAAATATATGTGCGCTGCAACTCGAGAATTTATTGAGCAACTAAAAATAACAGTACATTCTTTACAAAACTAATGGATATTTATAAAAACACTATAAAAACTAATTTATTTTAAATTCTCACTAAAATAAGAACTAGGATACTTTTACAATCAATAGTTTCCTAGTTCTTATAATACATGTGTATCTCTATACTAAATGATTCCCTTTTCCACCAACGTCTCTGCGATTTGAACTGAATTCCAAGCCGCACCTTTTAACAAATTATCGGAAACGATCCAAAGATGGAATCCTTTTGGCGTATCAGGGTCTTTCCTAATTCTTCCGACAAACGTATCTATTTTCCCTTCTGCATATAATGGCATTGGATACAGCTGTTCACTAGGGTTATCTTGTAAAATAACACCTGGTGCATCGAGCAGTACTTCTTTAATTTCTGTAACAGTTGTTTCTTTTTCAAGTTCTATATAAACTGATTCTGAATGACCTGATACAACTGGAACACGTACACAAGTAGCTGCCATTTTCAGGTTTGGGTCTTCTAAAATTTTCTTCGTCTCTTGAATCATCTTTACTTCTTCAAAAGTGAAATCATTATCAGTGAATATATCTACTTGAGGCAGTACATTAAACGCAATTGGATAATGCTTTTTATCTTTTTTCACTGGTAATATAGCACTTTCCACTTCTTCACCTGTAAGCATCGACTTAGCTTGTTCTTTTAATTCATGAATCGCATGAATTCCAGAACCTGATACAGCTTGATAAGTGGAAACGATAATTCGTTCTAAACCGAATGATTTTCGGATTGGCTGAAGAGCTGTTACCATCTGTAATGCTGAACAATTCGGAACTGCAATAATACCGTTATGCTCCTTTAAAGTGTGTGAATTAACCTCTGGAACAACGAGCGGTACATCGTGCACCATTCGATACTCACTTGTGTTATCAATTACGATTGCGCCACTAGAAACTGCGTGATTTACAAATTGTCTAGACACTTCTCCTCCAGCACTGAAAAAGGCAATATCTACACTTTCAAAACTAGTTGTTTTTGCCTCTTGTATTGTAATCTCTCGCCCTTTAAATTTTACTTTCTTACCAGCAGATCGTTTTGACGAAAGGAATATAACTTCAGCTATATTAAACTTTGTTTCTTGTTCTAACAGTTCAATAATTTTCTGACCTACTGCACCTGTAGCTCCAACAACAGCTACATGATAGCTCTTTTTACTCATTTTTTCTCCTCCAATACTGCTTACATGAATTTCCCCACAACATAATATTAAAAGAAATTTAATCATTTGAAAAATTGAAATACATGATATAATCATTCACAAATCATGATATTAAAAGAGGGGTCACTTATGGAAATGAGACATGTTAAAACATTTTGTGCCATTGTTAAGCATGGCGGTTTTTCTAAAGCTGCTCTTGCGTTAGGTTATGCGCAATCTACTGTTACAGGGCATATAAAAGCATTAGAAAACGACTTACATATCCCTCTTTTCGATCGATTAGGGAAAAAAGTACTTCTTACAAAAGCAGGTCATCAATTTCATCCTTATGCATTAGAATTACTTGCTATTTATGAAAAAGCACAAGAAATCCCTCAAAATAATGATTATTTGGAAGGGACGTTAAGTATTACATCTAACGAATCGTTAGCAGTGTACCGTTTACCACAATTATTACGTACTTACAAACAGCAAAATCCGAAAGTAAATATCGTTCTTGAGACTACTACAAATGAACATGCACTGCAAAAGCTACATGAAGGAGAAACAGATGTTATCTTCTTAATTGGTGAAAGTATAGCACATAACGATTTTATTATACGTACTTTTTGTAATGAAACATTCGGATGGATTTTACCTATTCATTCCCCCGTACAGGAAAATCCATTTCGTTTATTACAGGATACTCAGTTTATTTTTACAGAACAAAGCTGCGGTTATCGGCCAATGGTCGATCGTTTTTTGCGTCAAAGCGGAAATATTCTAGAAAAAACATTTGAAACTTCTAATGTTGAAGTCATTAAACAAGCTGTTATGTGTGAGTTAGGAATTTCAATTCTTCCTTACATCGTTGTACAAGAGAATTGTCAAAAGGAACAAATACGTTTTCAACCTATCGAAACTCCAGCCGTTATTCAAAGTCATGTAATCTATCATAAATCTAGATGGATTTCCCCGGTACTACAGTCGTTTCTTTCCTTACTAGAGCGAGGCTAAATTATTAAAAATGTGCACAAAAAAAGAGTAACTGCCTAAAAAGCACTTACTCTTTTTCATTGATACGTATATTATTTATTAGCCTGTCCCCCACCTGCAATTAATTTACTACCTGAATATGTACCTTTTTGCATAAACACTTGATTAATTAATTCTTTTTGTTCAGCTTGCGACATTATTCCTTTTCCTTCTCCTAAATTCCCACTTTGCAATTTCCAAATTTTATTATGATCCACATCAACCTTTTCATATTTCCCTTGTTTCCATCGTTCTAAAATATCCACATATGTATTTTTTTGTGCAACATCATTACTATTTATAATTTCAAGTAAACTTTCAATACGTTCTTGTGTGATAAAAATATAGCCCCATTTTTGTTCAGCTTTCGTTTTTTGGTGTGCCATTTCATGTAATGCTGTTTGTATGTTCTCATCTGTCCATTTAAAATTTTTATTAAAACCACTATTAGGTAATGAATGATTGCCATTTTCTAAAAGCTTCGCATCTTCGGCTTTTACATTACTATCAGCTAGCACTTCTACTGCCGGAGCT
Source organism: Bacillus cereus group sp. N11 (assembly GCF_016483605.1). Classification (NCBI taxonomy): domain Bacteria; kingdom Bacillati; phylum Bacillota; class Bacilli; order Caryophanales; family Bacillaceae; genus Bacillus; species Bacillus cereus group sp. N11. Next base: position 55,302 of record NZ_JAEHBN010000023.1, on the reverse strand, counting down.
GCTGGCGTTGACTTTTTCGCAACTGGTTTACTATTATTCAAATAATAAAGCATACCATATGTTAAACCTACTCCGATTACTGCCATACCAGCTATAATACCGATTATTTTAAATAGTGTTTTCATCTCGCTTATTTCCTCCCAAATATCTCTGTTCTTACTACCTCATTATTTCTTATATAAAACAGTTCCTTCATTCAAAATAGTTCATCCCATCCCCTACCATATTATTTATATATATTTCCTTATATTGTATTTCTTTTTTTGTGAAATTGAAAGATTATTCCGTCAAAACCCAAAAATATTCTACAAAATTTCCCTTTATATTTATATGGAAACAAAAAACAACGAGCGCCTTCTACAACACTCGTTGTTTTTACTTTATGCACGATTTTCTTTTAACCACTCCGTAATAGCATCTAACCTCGAAACATCAAAACGTCTATCTTCACATACGTTTAAGCTGTTTAAACTTTTCACAATTTCTAATTCATTCGACTTTATACTTTTTGCTTCAATCAATTTACAGTACCCGTCTGTGACGGTATTTAAATTTTCATAATAACACTGCAACGATTTTGATATATGTAAATGTTTTTCAAAGTTTCTTCTGCTTCTCGTCTCATCAAATTCTTTTCGTTTTCTAAGTTCTTCATCATTCGTGTACAAATAAAAATATTGATCTGGAAAACCAATTTCCCTATTTATCATCTTTTCTTTATAAAAGTTTTCTATTAAAGATAAAGGCTGATTAAATATATCAAAATGAAAACACCAATTATAACTAAGTGGCTGATATATATCCCCATCAAGTATTACTAATTCATATTGCTGCGATTTTTGCACTGCCATATTCCAGCGCTCTACTTGTTTTTCAAAATACCATGTTCTATGTTCATTTTTTGGTCTTTCAAATAAAAAATTCACTTCAGGTATAATGAAGGCTCCATAATTGTTTTCTAGTTCACGGCATGTTGTACTTTTCCCAACAGCACTCGCTCCCTCAAACGCTATAATCCCCATAGTTTCTCCCACTTTCATTAACTAAAATCTCGTTGTTTCGCTCTTCTCCCCCATAACTGTCTCCATAAAACAATTGAAGCGATAGAAAGCATTATTGTTGTAATAATACTACCTTCAATCCCAAATGAGCCTCCATGAAGGACTTCATTGCCATTTTTTACAGGTTTAAATAGTGGTGTTGAATATATCGTCATTCCACTAACGGCAAAGCCATAAACGTTATATTGTGCCCAATTCCAAATGGAATGCCATGCACAAATCCCCCAAAGACTACTGTCCTTTAAAACGTAAAAAGCTGCAAATACGCCAACTAATATTATATTCGATATTGAAAGAATTGTAATTCCTGGATTAAGCAAATGAAGAAAACCAAATAAAAAGGACGTCACAACAATTCCAATCCATATACGGCTTCTAACAGAAAGAACTGGGAATAACCAACCTCTTACAACAATTTCTTCAGTGGCCCCTTGTATTAAAAATGCGACTAAAGATCCTACAATACCAAATATAACTGTCATCGTAATTTCTTGCATTTGTAGTTTTACATTTCCTGTTAATATGAGTAAAATTACTGGTATCGAAATGAAAATAAACCCTATTAGTGCCCCTCTCAAATACTTTCTCATCCATTGCTCATTCCAAAAACCAATAGATGAAAACGACCTTTTCTCTACAAATTTAATCCATAAAAACACAAAAAATATAGCCCCGCCAAACGTTAATATCATCTCAATATTGCTATAAATTGCCTTCATAAAAGTTGTTTCTGTTTTCGGTAAAAACAGCATAAATAACATAAACAATTCACCTAAAGTTAAAAATACAATTGCAAGTATAACAGCAAAGACAGGGTGTACTTTCCTTCTTCCTTCTTTTGCTGCTTCGATTATTTTAAATTGTTTATTTTGCAATATTCATCCTCCTAATTATTGTAATCATCTTTATTCTTAAAAAATATACCGTTTCCTTTAAACATACTTTTTTATATAAATGATTTCTGTTTGGAATACATTCAGATTAGGAATAATATATAAATAAAAGAGATGTCTTTGTGCGTTTTACCATTATCGCCCAAATTACTCACTGGTATTACCAGCACTTGCTATTTCACACCATTTGTTGTAAGATAGTAATTAAGGTCAATTTAACAATATATTTTCTTTGCATATTATCAAGTATCAATCAGGACCATTTCGTACTCCTTATGGGTTTTTGATAATATGTGAACTTTTATTTTCATTCAAATAAGGCCGATCATATTGTAATCTTTTTAAATTTTAGGAGGCATTACCATGACATTAACAGGTAAAGTAAAATGGTTTAACAGCGAAAAAGGTTTCGGTTTCATCGAAGTTGCAGACGGTAACGACGTATTCGTTCACTTCTCAGCTATCACTGGCGACGGCTTCAAGTCTCTTGACGAAGGTCAAGAAGTTAGCTTCGAAGTTGAAGACGGTAACCGTGGACCTCAAGCTAAAAACGTTGTAAAGCTATAATTCAAACAATAAAAAGGTTGTTACCAGCTCGGTTAACAACCTTTTTAATATATAACTAAAATTTTTTACATAAAAGGAGTGGTTACATGTATCGCAATCGAAAGAACGATGTAGCAGAAGTACCACCAGAACAAACACCTGTTTGGGAATGTGAATCAGAGGATTGTTTAGGATGGATGAGAAAGAACTTTTCATTTGAAGAAGAACCTAAATGCCCTTTATGTAAAAGTAGCATGAAAAGCGGAGAACGTTTATTACCTAAGTTAGGTTAATTTTACTTAACCCCTCTTTTAATAAGAGGGGTTTTTTATTAAATATTTAATTCCTCTACATCTGTTCGCACTATAGAATATAACAATGCATCGTGTTGTTTATTTCCTTGATGAATATAGCCGCGTAACAAACCTTCCTTTTGAAAACCTATTTTAGATAGCATTTTACAAGAAGTAACGTTTTCAGGATATGTAATAGCTCCAATTCTATATAAACCTAAATCTTGAAATCCATAATGAATGATTTCCCCGGCTGCTTCCGAAGCATATCCCTGCCCCCAATAACGCGGATGCAAATCATACCCTATTTCAGATCGTTTACTCCATAATTGTAAATTATTCAACCCAATTGTCCCAATTAAAGTGTTTGTTTCTTTTAACACAATCCCCCATCGTATTGCCTTTTTCTCAAAGTAATTTTTCGAAAAAGATTCAATCATACGTGAAGCTTGGCCAAATTCCGTAAAAGAATTCATACCGTAATAACATGTAACTTCATCCAATGAAAAGATTTCATATATTTTTTGACAATAAGATTGTTCTATTTCAACTAAACGCAAGCGCTCTGTTTCTAATATAGGAAATACCACAGGATCACTCCTTTCTCTCTACTAATTTATTATAGCAGAAAAAATATTCATAATTAGGCAAGTCCTCAATGTCCCACTAATCAAATATTTCTAATGACTCTTTTCCTTTTTATTCTATAACAAGTAAGAGTATACCTTCTTACTTGTTGATTACCGCCTTGGTCATATAATGTAATTTATATTTTGCTTATTTCGCTTTACATAATACCAATATCCCTCCAGATACATCCGTTCGCTCATTATAAGAATAATTTCCATTCTAAAACAACAGACTAATTCATACATTCATGTTAAAATATAGAAAATATTCCATTCTATTATGGAGGTGTAAAAATTCTATGTATATATTCATCAGCTTAGCCCTCTTACTCATTTTGCTTATTTTTTTATTCGCAAAAAAATTCACACCAAACTCATTCATGATGACTAACTTTAAAGGAAATAGCTTTAAGACATTTTCAATTGGTATATTAATCGCTGCCACACTCTCTCTTTCATATGGAATCTATCACGCAGCAACATATCAACCTAGTTATTTAGATATTAAATTACATAACCAAAACTACACCGTTTTCGGTAATGTGGGCGAGTTCGGTTATTTCTCAGCGAACTTACCGAAAAAAGATGTAGAAGTTGAACTGTATTTCGCCTCTTGGGAAACATTACAGTTTAAAAATCCAGAAATATTCATAGATTATCCTTCAGGCAAACAAGAATTTTGGAGGGCAAGTATAGTATCAATATCCACAAATAAACTAAAAGAAAAACACAACATAAAAGAAATTTATCAACTCTCACCATACTCATTTAAAGAGTCTGGAAATATTACATTAACAATAAAAGAGAATAATGGAAGAACTAAAAAAGTTTCCATTCAAGTGAAATAAATAAAAAAACTGTCCCTCCAGTAGACTGAATGGACAGTTTTTACATATGTATTCTATATTATTATTTTAACTCTTCACTTAATGTAGTCATTATTTCTTTGGCCGTATTCTTCCCGTTTCCAATACATGCACCAATTCCAACACCGTAATATGAAGCGCCAGCTAAATATACATTAGGATATAGAGAAGTCAATTTTTCATTTAATGCTTGAACCGCTTGATTATGTTCTAAATGATATTTCGGCATTAAATCTTTCCAATTTGTAACTTCAACTACTTCTGGTTCACCTTTAATTCCAAGACTCTTTTCAATATCATATAAAGCGACTCGTACTAATTCTTCTTCACTATAATTTTTGATCGTTTCATATATCGGATTGGTACTCTTATAAAACATTCTTACTAAAAGCTTTTGTGTACCCGATGTATGTTTCCACTTCCGGCTTGTCCATGTACAAGCATCACAATATAAATCACTGTTTTCTGTTACGATAAACCCTGTACCGTCCGCCGGTAGTTGTTCATCTGGAATGTCAAAACCTAAATAAATACTAATAAGTGATGAATTTTTAAATTTATTAAAATGCTCGTTTAACTCATTAGATTGTAATAAAGTTTGTGCTATATCATGCGGAGCTGCTAAAACAACATAATCAGCTTGGATTGATTCCTGATTTGCAATAGAAATCTCATATTGATCTCCTCGTTTACTTACAGCCGTCGTTACAGCACCTTTTTTTATGACAGTTTCAGTTAACTTGTCTTCTAAGCGATTAATTATCGTAGATAGTCCACCTTTAAATGATACAAACTTTTTATTTCCTGCTGATTGAAATTGCTTTTTATTCTCTTCAAATCCTTTCATAATACTTCCATATTTATTTTTATAATCAAGTAAATACGGTAATGTTGATGCCATTGTAAGCTCATTCAATTTACCAGAATACACGCCTGAAAGTACCGGCGCAATTTGTCTTTCCACTAACTCTTTTCCTAAAAAGCTTTCTAAAAATAGAGCAAGTGATGTATCTTTCGTAAACTCTTTATTTTTCGTTATAAAATCTTTTAAAGCAACAATTTTCCCTTTCGTTGAGACTAGCGTACTGCTAAACAACGACTCGACACTCATCGGAATACCAAATATACTGTCAGAAGGAATTGGGTGTAAAATATTATCAGAATATATGTATGAAATACCCGTTTCGTTATATACCATTTCTTCTTCTAAGTTTAAATCTTTTACAAGCGGCATAACATGTTCATTGCGAGCAACGATAGAATCCGCTCCTGATTCCATAATAAAATCCTGTTCTTCAACACTATGGATTTTACCACCTAAAGACTCTTCTTTCTCGACAAGGATTAAATGTAAATCGATATTATAATCCTTTTTTAATTTTTCTAAATAAAACATAGTAGAAAGTCCCGTTATACCTCCACCGATAACAACAACTGTTTTCATATGTGCTGCGCTCCTAACCGATACAATTAATCATTCTTTTATTATTATACCCAATACTCCTTACATTCGACTAGCGGCTTGCGCATTCTGTAAAAAATTTGACACTATATACGAATACATTTATATACATTTAATCCGTACATAACCATCATTGTAAATGAATATATATAAAAAAGAACTATAACATTTACAAATCACGTCATAGTTCTCTCTATTTTAAAAACATAAAGTAATTGATCAGTTTGTCTATTTCTTGACTTAATGCCAGTACTTTTTCATGTTGAATTCCATAATCCGATACTAAATATAAAAGTTCTTCTTTTTTTATTTCAATTACCTTTTCCAATTTTACTAGTTCCATGTCGATTTACTTCTCTCCAAACATAAAATGTATGTTATTTAGTATAGCCTACTTACATAATTAGTAAAAGTAAAATACGCATGTAAAATCTTACATATTTGAAAAAACAATATACTACTAACAAAAAAAGAAACTTATATCCTCCCTTTTTACAGATTATTAAAATTCATTACGAATGAATAACATACCGGAATTGTTCTAAGGTTATACCTTTATATTCCGGAGCTCTCTTTATATGATCAAAATAACTATATGAGAATTTGAAAACATGTCCAAAATCCCAATCAAATTCACTATAGTCCTTTAGCCAAAATTGATTTTCAGTTGGTAATACGTGAGCACGTTTAGATTCAATTAAAGGCAAATGATCTATAGGAGAATGTAGATTTATTTCAGTATTCAGCATAAGTTTTTTACTAGCACGCAGTACGTATACTAGTTTTAAAAGCGGACGTATCCCTCGTTGAAATACATCTTTATGTCCTAAATCATACATTATATTAATTGCGTGGGAAAAAGTAAGCATATGGCCAATTAAATCATGATGTGATTCTGCTCTATAAATAACCTTAAACTCCGATAGTTCATTTAAAATAAACTTAGATAATTGTTTTGGATTTCTTAATTCACTTTGTATCTCGTCATATATACTTAATTGTTTAACTTCTTTCGTCGTAAAACCAATCCACGATCTACCAGGAATTGTTTTTTGAAATGATAATATAAGATCTGTTATCCCTTCTATCGCTTGATTATTTCCCCATTTTTGTAGCTCTTTCATAGCTAATAAACTTAATGCCGCATAAATGACGTTATGCCCCACCCAATGAAGTTCATCAATTGTATATTCCAATGATTTTATTATCTTTTTTTCAGCAATTTGAAAATCAATTTCTTCTTTACTATCGATGATTTCATCTAAGTTTTTCTTGTTCAGCATCATTTTTGTATGAGAATGCATATTACGAGCTATCTCTTCTTCAATATTATTATCCTTCATGAAAAAATAACTAGCAATTGCAGCTGCCCCGTAATGTGCATGCCAAATATCCTTTGTTTGTTTTTTGCATTGAGAAATAATTGAAAGGCCGCCTTTTAACACACTTTTATTTTCCATTTTCTATCCCCCATAATAAAACTCACTTTATATTCATCCTAAAGATGGCGTTAATACAAATAAAATGTGATTCGATTCATCACTTTTATTCAAAAATCGATGCTTCACGTTTGGTGGGATACGTACAACATCACCTTCTTCTAAAAAATATTCTTTTCCTTCTAATTCCACATACACTTCTCCTTTCATGACAACCGCAATCTCTTCCTTATCTTCATGTGAATAGTGACTTTCCGTTGTGTTTGCTTTTTTATTTAAATCCATCATTAACATTTCAATACGTGCTTTCATAAAATCAGGTGTTAATACATCATATACAATGTGATCATTATTTTCCCGATATACTTTTTTTCGATCTTTTTTCTTAGAAATGAGTGAGTCTGTATCAATATCATTAATAAAAAGTGTAAATAGCGGCACATTTAATGCTTTCGCAATTAATTCCAATACATTTAAAGAAGGATTAGCATGTCCTCTTTCAATTTGGCTAATCAGTGACGTACTAATCCCTGCATACTCAGCAAACTCACGAATTGTCATATTATTTTTCTTACGATAACTTAAAACAGTTTGTCCAAGTCGATAGTGAATCAAAATAACTACTCCCTTTCGTCCATCATAATGTATGATTCATTCCCTTTGTGCTGACTTACTAAACAAGGGCAAATAATCCTTTTCTATCGTCCCCGAGACTTATATACTTACCTTCGTACATTATATCGCATTAAGTATATTATAATAAACATTCTATCGGAGGGACAGACTTTGAAATCACCTATTTTTTCATATTTCATCTTATTTTTCGGTGTATTCGCCTTATCAACTTCAGCAATTTTTGTGAAAATGGCAGATGCTCCTGCGGCAATTATTGCTTTTTATCGATTATTATTTGCTACAGTAATTCTGTTACCGTTATTACTATTTAATAAAAGGAATCGAAACGAACTAAAAACATTATCGAAAAAACAATGGGGATTTGGATTTCTATCCGGGCTATTTTTAGCTGCACATTATGTACTATGGTTTGGATCCTTACAATATACTTCCGTAGCAAGTTCTACAGTTATCGTAACGTTACAACCTTTATTTTCAATGATTGGTGGTTACTTTTTATTTAAAGAGAGATTTACGAAAGGAGCGGTTATCGGTTGCTTCATTGCCATTTCAGGAAGTATCGTCATCGGTTGGCAAGATTTCCAAATTAGTGGCGACGCTTTATACGGAGATATTTTAGCATTTATGGCGGCCGGCATTATTACAGCTTACTTTTTCATTAGTCAACACATTCGTAAAGATTTATCTCTTATACCATATTCGGTAATTAGTTATGGAAGTAGCGCATGCTTTCTCGGTATATTTGCTTATATGCAGCAACAATCTTTCATTCATTACGCTACACAAACTTGGTTGTCCTTTATTGGACTAGCTTTCATTGCAACGATTTTAGGACAAACGATATTCAATTGGTTATTAAAATGGATGAGCGCTACTGTTATTTCAATGAGTATTTTAGGTGAAACAATTGGTACTTGTGTTCTAGCATATTTTATTTTGAGTGAAACCATTACTTTACAACAAGCACTAGGAATTTCAATTATTTTCATTGGATTAACATTATTTTTATTACAACCGAAACTAGCGAATCGCAAATGACAATTAAAAAAGCATGACATTGATTTGTCATGCTTTTACATATTAATTATGTACAATTAAACCATCAGGTCTAAAACGACTCATCATAATTTCATTTATAAACTTTCCGTGAGCCTTTAAATTCCCTACCTTTACCCCTTCTACTACAAACCCAAATTTTTCATATAAATCTTTTGCTTTCGGATTCGTTTCTAATACACCAAGTTCTACTCTCTCTAACATTAACCAATTATCAGCTAAATCAAGCATTTTTGTAAGAAGTGCTTTGCCAATACCTTTATTATGATATTCACTGTCTACCCCAATAAATAAATCGCCTGAATGAGATCTTCGTCCCGGACTTTGTGTTAAGCCAATAAACCCTACTACTTCCCCGTCATACTCTGCAACAAATTCAAATTGATTTGGCGCTAAGTTTCGAATTCTATTTTCCATAGCGTCTACACGCATGCTAGGTAAGAAAACCATATAAGGCAAAACCTCATCCTGTATACATATACGATGAATTGCTCTAGCATCTTGTATTTCTACTGCTCGTATGTTGATTCCCATATTCCTCCCCCCTTCATATAAATAACAATATATTTATCATTCTAGAAACCTATATTAAATCCTTCCTCACTTGTATTTCTTTATGTTATTTCTACATAATTATTTCGGTATAACACTTAGTTTCCAAACTTCTTATCCTAACAACCCCGATATGCTTTATATTTTCATCTTATTATATAACTCAAGCAAATTCTCTATTGGAATACCGTTTATCTTCATACCAGTTACATCACAATTTACTATTTCAATATTTTTCAGGTTACTATTATGTATTGTACTACCCTCCAAATCACAGTTTTCAAATGAAAGAGGTTCCTTCTCATCTCCAAGACTTGTATTTTTGAATTGCACTCCACCTAATGTCACCAAATTAAATGTACTACTAGAAAGATTTAAATCTGCATATGAAGAGCTTCTAAAGTTTATATTCCTAAACTTTGATTGACTTACATTACAATTACTCATATTCAAATGCATTATATTACTACCAACAAATGCACTATTTTTTAAATTTACTTGATAATATTCTGTATGAACCAAATTACAGTTTTCGTATTGACCATTTTTCATATCTTTATTTTTAATTAAGTTCTCTTCACCTGCACCTACATTTTTTCTTTTTACATAGCAATACTCATCTTCAGATTTAAAAATGATTTCATAGCCCATTTTTTTATAAAAATGATGATTATTAACTTGTCTACTAGATGTTTCAAGATCCCAAATCCTTATGTTCGGAAATTTTTCTTCTATTAACTTAATAATCCTTGATCCAATTCCTTTTCCTTGAAGAAAAGGCTCTACAAAAATACGATCGATTCTTCCGTACGATTTACCAGAGATCGTAACTATAATTCCCCCGATTATTTTTTCATCCATTATCACTTTGTAAGAATCCAATTCTTCAATTGAATATCTCATCATTTCAACTGAAGAATATCCTGGCGGTTGAATGTTATAATCAATTACATCATCTTGGCCGCATAACCACCGCTTCGCTTCTTCGTCAAATGTTCTTTTCATTATTTCTGTTAACTTTTCAGCATCTAAAATTGTAGCTTTTTCTATAAATATTATTGTCATTTTTATGTTCCCCTTCATCGTTACAATCTCATAACTTTTGTAATCTATATAGTTATAAAATAAAGAAAATTAAAATCAATCACTCTCTCTACTATTAAACTACAAATCAACCTATATTTTCCACTGTTACTTAGTATGAATGAATGAATAAAAGGAAGAGAACATGTAATATACACATGTTCTCTTCTTTTTATTTTACGCCTATTCATTTTCAATTTTATATAATTAAAAATTTGATATTACTTAAAGCCACTCGTTACATGTATTAACTAGTTCCTGTAAATCCTCTATAAAACGACTCGCATGATATCCATCACAAACCGCATGATGTACTTGCAATGAAAAAGGTAGCATTACCTTGCTTCCATCATTGAAATATTTTCCGCAAGTTATAATTGGTAATAGAAAATCACCATCATTATTAATATTTAAATTAAATCCTGTAAAACTAGTCCAAGGTATCCCAGAAATCGGATAAACATTTGGCGGAATATTTTCTTTCGGGAAGAGACCATGAACATTAGCAAAACATTTCATATCCTCTTCATAGTTTTTATAGAAAATGTGGAAATCACTAGAATAATCCGTCTATATACTTGAAAAAGATTTATCACCTTTATGAAAGATTGTATAACTAGGTATCATTTCCTCCCAATACCCTAAAACTCCTTCATCATTAAAACATGTCCGAAATTCTTTATGTTTATTTATCATTCTAGAAATTATATAAATAAAAGTCGGATAAAATTTTATTTCCTTTTGATGTATTTTCTCTAGCATCATCGTAATATCAACATTCGCTGTCATACTAAACGAACACTTTAATTTTAAATAATGTTCAAAATACTGCTCTCTATTCCAATTTTCTCTGTCAATTACATGAAACTTCATTTCATTAGCCTCCTAAAATTTCATTTTTATTTTAGAAGGCTAATTTCCTTGTTTTCACCACACTTGTTCACTCCTTATAGTTTACATTTATACTCACGTTTTTATTTAATTATATAACATTTACAAAAATCCATTCACATATTTCTTGCAATCCATTCACATACTATTAATAATGTGAAACTTTAATCAGTGGGGGCAGTTGATCCCCACCTACCCTTCTTTGTTTTTGCCGAATTTTGAGGTGGAGATCTTACTGCCCGTTAATGCGGGATAAATTAAATGACGTTTGGAGGATTCAAACATGCATGATAAAAATGAAAATAAAAAATTAAACGTTATCGAAAACACTACATCTATTCACAATAATAATACTGCAAATCTAACTAGCGAAGAACAAGCAATGAACGGCTTATACGGAATGCCCGAAACAACAATTGAAGATGCTGATCACGCTGCAGCTGATGATTTGACTTCAAAAAATTAATGAACTACATTGAAAAAAGCCAAGGAAAATATCCTTGGCTTTTTTAACTATGCATCCACCTTTTGTATTTCTTCACTCTTTCTTGAAAGTTTACCTGGCCAAAAAGCAAATCGGCCTAACACAACTGTAATTGCCGGTACAAGTAACGGTCTTACGATAAACGTATCAAGTAAAACTCCAATTGCGGTCACAATACCAAATTGAACTAAAACTTGAATTGGTAACGTACCTAACACCGCAAAAGTTCCTGCTAAAATTAAACCTGCGGATGTAATGACACTTCCTGTTTGTATAACACCATTTTTTACTGCATCCAAGTGATTTTGAGTCTTTCTGTTCTTCCATATTTCTGAAACCATAAAGATATTATAATCTTCACCTAAAGCAACTAAAAATACGAATGCGTATAGCGGTATCGCCCCTTGTATTGCCGGCGCTCCCATACCAAAGTGAAGTAATATCCATCCTGCTCCTAATGCAGAGAAGAATGATAAAACAACTGTTACTATTAAATAAATCATCGCTACAATTGATCGTAAGTAGACAAGTAATAGTAAAGCTATAATACTAATCATTACTGGAATAATAACTGCTTCATCACGTTCCGTAATTTGTTTTGTGTCATATAGTGACGCTGTTTCTCCACCAATCCACAATTGATCTTCAACATCATTAATCCCCGCATCTTTTAATACTTTTTCTACACTATTTTTCAATTTAGGGATTTGATCTAGCGCTTCAATAGAGTACGGATTTTCCGCTAAAGAAATTTCATACATTTGTATTTGTTTATTTTCTTTTCCCTCTTTTGGCTCTTTCACTGTATTTACAAAAGAAAATTTCTCAATCTCTTGCTTAATTGGAAGCTCTTTTCCTTTCGTATTAACAACAATTTTTACTGGCGCTAGTTCCCCAGCTGAAAAATGATCACTAATTAACGTAAACCCTTCACGTGAAGGCATATCCTTCGGAAACGATTCTAAAAGGTCATATGTGTATTGAATACGTGGTACGAATGAAGCTAATCCACCTAATACAAACACAGTTAGCATAATTATTGTCCACGGTCTTCGTACTACAATATCTCCAATTTTATTACTAAAAGAGCCTTTTGATTTTTTAACTTTTATTACTTTCTGTTTCTTTCTTGCAAATTCCTCATTCATCGCAATTGTTCTTGGTATAAACGGAAAGAATGCAGCTCTGCCGAAAATTAATAAAAATGCAGGAAGAATTGTTAAAGCAGCACCCCCCATTATGAATACAGCAACACTGAATGGTACTGCAAATCGATGAAAGGCGCCGTAATGAGCAAGTAATAATGTTCCTAATCCAAGTACGACAGTTAATGCACTCATTATAATTGCCCCGCCAGATGCTTTAATCGCAAGTTGCAGCGCTTTATATTTACTTTCTTCTTCTAACAAGTACTCTCTATATCTTGAAATTAAAAATAGACAATAGTCTGTACCCGCGCCAAACAATAATACGGTCATGATTGATATCGCTTGGGCATCTACTTTAATCCACCCATGATCAGCTAAAAAACCAAGTGTAGGACTAATAATACCGTATGCAAAGCCAACAACAAGTAAAGGTAAAATTGCTAAAATTGGTGAACGGTAAAGTAAAATTAATAAGACCAATACTAATAGTACAGTAGCGACTAATAATTTCACATCAGCTTGACTAAATAAACTAACAGCATCTGTTTGAATACCTACAGGGCCAGATAATCGAACATGTAAACCAGAGTCCGTTATTTTTTGTTTAAATGGATCAACATCCACCTTACTATTCACTAGTATTCTTACATCTTCAAGATTTCCTTTTAATATATCCGTACCAGCTGATTTATTAAAGAATATCGGTGTGACAAATGATGTACCATCTTTTGATGCACTTTTTGATAATACTTGCTCTGGAATTGTATCAAATGGTGGTAACGTTGATTGTTCTTTTAAAGGGCTAGCTTTTAACTCTTTATAAACGTCCTGTATGAGTTTATAGTCTTTTGACTGTAATCCACCATCTCTATGCCATACTACTAACAACGGATTTCCTGCATTATTAGGAAACTCTTTTTTCATAAGTTCTTCCGCTTGCTGTGACATAGCTGTTTCAGGTAAATTTTTCGGATTTGGTTCTTTCGTACTATTTACTTGTGGCAACGTAAATGAAAGTACTAATGTAATAAGAATCCAAACTGATAAAGTTATCCATTGCGTATTCTTCCCTGCTACAATCCTCCCTAACATATGTAACGGGTGCTTTTTCATAAAAACCCACCTTCCTTTTTTCCTCCAATATTAATTATATATACTGGTCAGTTAATTAATCAAGAAAGATTAAAAATTATGTTATAATTATCTCAATAATAAATGTCAGGAGCGAATGTATTTGGAACAAAAACAACGTCCTCTCGGAAGACCTCGTCAAAATAAAAATACAAAATCTACAAAAGAAATAATTTTAGAAGTTGCAACTCGATTATTTCTTACTCAAAATTATCAAGTCGTTTCCATGGATGAGGTCGCGAAAGAATGCGGTGTTACGAAAGCAACCGTCTACTATTACTATTCTACAAAAGCTGATTTATTTACCGCTACTATGATTCAAATGATGATACGTATAAGAGAGAATATGGATCAAATACTTTCCACGAATAAAACTTTGGAAGAAAGGTTGTTAGACTTCGCTACAGTATACTTACACGCAACGATGGATATTGACATGAAGAACTTTATGAAAGATGCAAAACACTCTTTATCTGAAGAGCAGTTGAAAGAATTAAAAAATGCCGAAGATAACATGTATGAAGTGTTGGAAAAAGCACTTCATAACGCGATGCAACTTGGAGAAATAAGTAAAGGCAATCCTAAATTTGCTGCCCATGCTTTCGTATCTTTATTATCAATTGGGAATTTTAAGGATGAAAATCACAATCCTATTCTTGCAAATATAGATGAGTTAGCACAAGAAATCGTTTCTTTTTATTGGAACGGGTTAGGTCATTCGTATTAAATAAATTCCCTTTAATAAAAGAGCATATTTGAATTTTTCTCAAACATGCTCTTTTATCAATTACGTGTTTTATTTATATACATACAATTAGATTATTCTTTAGCACAAATTCAAAATTTTTATTTACAAATTTTGAATTTGTGCATTTATATTCCCTTTACTTAATCCCCCATGGTAACAAACTACGGATTCAATATCTAGATTTAAATACTTCTTCAAAGACTGTTGTGCTTCCTGAACATCCAAAGTAGTTGGAGCATGAATTCCTCCTAACATTCCATTTGCACTATACATTGAATCCCCAGCGATAAGAGTTTTACTTTGTTTCAAATATAAACTAATATGACCCGGCGTGTGTCCTGGCGTATGGAGAATTAGTATGCCACCGCAATACGGAAGTTCTTGTCCATCAATCACAGTATCACTCACTTTTCCTTTTGGTGGATTCTCTACATTTCCACCTTTCAATAAAGGTAAATCTCCTTCAATATATGGCTTATCTAGCTCGTGCGCATAAACTTTAATATTACTTCCGTAATTCTGCAACAACTTTGGAAGACTACCTATATGATCTATATCCTGATGCGTTAAAATCACGGCTTTTAATTTATCAAACGATACGCCAACTCTCTCCATCTCTACTTGTATATCTTCAATTTGTCCAGGGAAGCCAGTATCTATTAATACTGCCATTTCATCATCCCATAAAAGAATTGGGTGAATAATAAATCCTTGAAATTCAAGTTGTAACATTTCTACTCCTTTAGCAATCTCCATACAGCAATTCTCCTTTATACTGAAGTTTGAAAATATGTACGAGTAAACTGAAAATATAAAGCGCCGCTATCTTTTAAGATGTTTTGTCATCCCAACAGAGAATACCTCAAACCCTATAGATTCATAGTAAGATTGCAATTTTTCCACACACATAAGTTGGGGAATAACTTTGTTTTGTTCACAGTGCTGGATTAATCGTTCCACTATTTCTTTTCCAATGCCAATGGACTGATATTTTGGCAATACACATACACCGCAAATAACGCCTGTTATTACACCATCTGATATAATACGCCCCATCCCAACTAACTCTTTATCATCAAAAGCATAAATTACATACCAACTTTGTTTACACATTTGTTCCAATTCATTCAGCGTTAAATTAAGAGAATTCCATTCTAAAGATTCATATAAGCTTAATAATCCATTGAAATCTGTTGGGTGTTTAATTGTGTAATTCATTCTATTATTCATGTAAATACTCCTTATTCCTTCGTTTGTTTGTATTTTATAAAATTCCCCTTATTAATATGAAATTAATTTAAATAAACTTCCATAAAAATAATAAAATTCCTACTCAACATAAAATAAAAAGAAGTTAACCTCACCTCAGTTAACTTCTTTTATAAAAATCTATTATTATATTATCAACCAAAAATCATACAGCTACAGACGATAAGAACAAACAAAACTAATAAACCATTTGAGAAATAACCCATAGAATACTACCCCTTTATTTCATTATGTAAAAGATTTTATCATAAAATTATTTACAACATAATAACTGAAAAAGACATTACATTCATTAGTTACGTATATTTAGTAATATTTTAATTTTAGCCATATTCGCCTTTTCTAAAATCAATTCTCCTCCTCCTCTGCTTTAGTCCACATAATCTCAAAATAACAAATTAGTAAATGTTAATTTACTATAATAAGTTTAAATATTTGATTTATAGCTAAATTAGTAATAAAATAATGACTAAATCCAAAAAGGAAGCGAAAATAATGTCCCATAAAGAATTATTAAACGAATACATGAATTTATTATTAAATATGTCAGGTACTTTCAAATTTCTATCAGAAAAATCCTCTGAATTTACACATTTAGAACAACACGTAGTGGAGTATCTCGCCCAGCAAAAAGTACCTGTAAATTCAAAGATGATTGCTAATTATTTAAACATTCCTAAGCAACAATTAAGTGTAACTGTACGTAATTTAGAACTAAACGGCTATATTGTAAAAAAACAAGATACGGTAGACAAAAGAGCTGTATTAATTTCTCTGACAGAAAAGGCTGAAAAGGTACATTATGAGAGATGGAAACAAATTTATAAAAATTTCACAGTAAACCTCGAAAAGTTATCTGAAGAAGATAGGCGGGATTTAACTTACGGACTATATAAAACAAATACAATGCTCTCAAAAATGTTACATAACGACTAAATATATTGTTTATGATTAAACGGAGGATGTTTCATGGTTAAAGAGTTAGATTTACAATCAGTACAAGGTACGATGCTTATTCCCCTATGGGGACGAGCATATGGCAGTGAGAAAAATAAGGATATTTTAGATGATACAGAGGCTATTCGAATAATTAAAGAATGCGATTTTGACTTCTCAACAATAGCAAATACATTTGGCGAATACGGATGTATCACATACATTACCCGTGCACGAAAAATTGATGATGCGATAAAACAATTTATAGCAAAACACCCGAACGCCACTATAGTAAATATCGGTTCAGGACTAGATACTACTTTTTCAAGAATTGATAACGGTACAATACATTGGTATAACCTTGATTTACCCGATGCAATCTCTTTTCGCAAGACTTTAATTGACGATACACCTAGGAATATTAGCATCACTAAATCATTTTTTGATACTTCTTGGTTTGACGATATAAGATATGATCCAAACGACGGTATTCTTTTTATATCAGCAGGTGTATTTTATTACTTTAAAGAAGAAGATTTAAAAGAGATCATAGTTGCTATGTCAAAACGTTTTCCTGGAGGAGAGCTATATTTTGATGCTGAATCAAAATTCGCACTGAACCTTTCGAATGCAACTGTAAAAAAATCTGGCAATAACGGCGCGATGATGTATTTTTATGTAAACAATCCAAAATCAATAGAAAAATGGTCTTCTTCCATAAAAGTATTAAGCTGCTCCCCTTTCTTTAAAGGTATACCTACAAATAAAGATTGGGATGGTAGTACACGTATTATGATGCGAATTGTAAACGCAATAAAGATGTTGAAGTTTGTTCATTTGCGGTTTAAAAAATAATAAATAAAGAAGACCTCAATACATTTATATTTAGGTTATACATGTTAAACATAAGAAAAAGGCAGGAACATATTTGATATGTTTCTGCCTTTTTCTTATGGGGTACCGATACATAGTCATCTAGCTATGAAAAGCAACTACCTCAAAATGAGAAATTTGGCATCTTAACACCCCTCAAGTGGCTTCTGTATATAATACATTTTAAATTTAATTTTTCTTGATAAATCAAAGATTTCCTGGCATACTCTTAAAATTATTTATGCACGAATAAAATCTCTTCGTAAACGTCCAATTGCACTAAAATATACAAAAATTGAGAAATATGAAAAAGACACTCTTATGAGTGCCCTTCTTAGCAACTAAGTCCGCTGCAGCTTTTACCATAACCCATATGAATTTCGCCTGTAAGAGGGAATTTTAAATTCATATTTAATTATTAAAATAAACCGCACCAAAGTTTTCATTAAATCTTTTACACCAAACAGAAACCGAACCATATTCACTTACATCTATCCCTTCAGGAATTTCGTAGTTTTGGTCTCCTTTATTTCCCTTTAATTTTCCTAATTCAATATACTGATAGTTTTTTACGTCTTCATTATTTTTCAAACGATTTGTAGGAACTAATACAACTCGTACATCTGGCCCATTTGATGTTGCAAAATTAGAAAGTCGTAAAACACGTTTTCCATCCGCTAATTGGTGAATTTTTGCCGTTCCAGTTGTTTCATGGACACCGTTTTGAAACTGACCTTCCCTTATTACTCGATCACTTTGTTGCCTTACTTCAGTTGATTGTATCTCTGCTTGTGGCAATGATTCATTTACGTGCTTATCAATAAATAATTTCTCTGGTCGGAACAATGACCATAAAATCCCCAATACAATTATTAAACCACCTATAAGCCATACATATTTTCTTTTCATAAAGTAAAAAACCTCCTGTAACATACTGTGTAGTAGTATGTTAACAAGAAGGTCTTTCATTTTTCTAACGTAAATGTTACAAAAGTCTTTCAGCCATCTTATTTTTTTACTGATGTGATGGGAAGAGTGAACCAAAATTCACTTCCCTGCTTACCATCTGCGCGATTCCTTACACCAATTTCCCCTTTGTGCATTTCAATTAATGATTTTGCAATAGCTAATCCAAGTCCGGAACCTCCAGATTGTGAACTTCTTGATCGATCTGTTCTAAAAAAACGTTCAAATACACGTAATTGATCATTTGGAGAAATTCCCATTCCTTCATCCCGCATAGTGAATTGGACCTGTTGAGTTGATTTATTTTCCACTACAGTCAATTCAATTGTTCCAGAGATAGGAGAATATCGAATTGCATTATGTAATAAATTACCTATGACCCTTTCAATTTTACAAGGCATAATCAAGAGTCGAGGTAATGTATCAGGGACATCCAATTGCACATGGATTTGTTTGTCTCCTAATAAGACAGAATGTGACTCTAATACATCTAATAGAACTTTATCTAAATGTGTAAAACTTGGGTGAAAATCTACTTGCTCAAACTCTAACTTTGAAAGATCAAATAAGTCGTTGATTAATCCATTTAATCTTTCTATTTCTTTTAAAACCGTTGCCAAGTATTGCTTTTTTATTTCAGGATCTTCAATCAGGTTATCTTGTAATGCTTCTATCATCATTTGCATGCTAGCCATAGGTGTTCGTAAGTCGTGTGAGATATTGGTAATTAGCTCCTTACGAGAGTTTTCCTGTTCCTCTAACTTAGTAAACCCTTCTTCTAATTTTTTTGCCATCTGTTGAAAGGCTGTTGCCAATTCTTTAAACTCACGTGGTTCTTGCCCAATTATATACATCGTTTCAAAGTGTCTATCACTAAATTGTTTCGTCAATTTTATTAAATTTTGTATAGATTTCATGATAGGACGTGTCATTAACCAATAAATAAACGTTGAAATAATGAATGCCACAAATGCAATTACTGTTAATAACCGCGTTTGTTCCGGTTCAAGTAACATTTTCGTCTCACTATACCATATAGCAATTACCATAATACTGGTACTTAATAGATTCATGAGTAACAATTGAATACGTAATCTCATGTTTCATTTCCTCCATTTGGCTCAAAGCGATATCCTATACCCCAAACCGTATGAATCCAACGATTCTTTAGCGTATGCTTTTCGAGCTTTTCACGTAAACGACTCACTAACACGGTAACTGTGTTTGATGCCCCTTCATGTCCAAAATCCCAAATTAATTCAAGAAGCTGCGAGCGAGAAAATACTTGTTTTGGATGCTTTGCCATGAGATAAAGTACCTCAAACTCTTTCACCGTTAACTCCACTTCCTTATCACAAACAAGTACATATCTTGTCTTTGGATATATTTTTAAATCTGGAAACTCTATCACTTCCAATAGAGATTCTTTCGCTTGTATTGGTACATGGCTTCCTCTTCTTAGTATAATTTGAACCCTTAATACTAATTCACGAGGGGAAAATGGCTTTGTTAAATAATCATCTGCCCCCATTGTTAAGCCTAAAATTCGATCCCTTTCCTCTCCCTTAGCAGTTAACATAATAATAGGGACATTTGACTGTTGACGAATTTCCTCGCATAATTCCCATCCATCTTTTTTTGGCATCATCAAATCTAATATAATTAAATCTGGTTGATGTGTAAGAAATAAATCCCAACCTTCTTTACCATTTACAGCGGTATAAACTTCATATTCTTCTCTTTCTAAATACCGTTTGCATACTTCTCGAATATTTTCTTCATCTTCTACAATTAAAATTCTTTTCTTCATATACTATCCTCACTTCTTTTTCACCAATAACACAAAATTTATTGTTTCTATTATCCAATGAAAATTCAGAAAATAAATTTTGTAATACAGATAGTAATCTTAACATTTGATTACTTATATGACTAGATAGGCATTTAAAATAGTAGTTACTAAATTATATAAATTAAAAGGAATGAGTCCGATTCAACATCGAACTCATTCCTTATTAGTAACCTAAATTATTGTATCTAACTTTTCGGATTCAATTCATTTCCGGTTCTCTTTTCAAACTTAGCAACAGAACTGTTACCGATTACTGAACTCTTGATAGATTCCATGCTATAGTATCAGTCCCATTCTCTCCATTACCATATTTCATATAATCGATTAAATATCCTACCTTTAACTTGTTACCATTAGATAGTATGTTCCATTGCTTATGGTATCCAGTGAAATTCTTTGGATATGCATGATTAAATTTAAAAGTACTTGCATTCTGTTTTTGATCTAAATGGATATAACTATCTTGAAGTTTTAAATATGCATAATCTGAATAAATAGGATTTCGAAATTTAATTAATACCTCTTCATCCTTTTTAATTGGTTTTCCAGGTTTAGGTTGACCTACTCTTTCAATAATTACATTCACTTTTTCATCGCTAGATTTTTCAGCCCAAAGATACTCCCATTTATTCCCGGCATGATGACTTCCCCAATAAGCTGTATTTCCATATGAAGCTACGGTATAAGGAACCCCTTCTGTAACAAATTCACCTGAATTATCTACTACATAATCTTCAAATTCTTTATTAGCTTTAATTTCAGTATCAATCTTTTGTGTAGGGGTTAGATTGTGTGCGTCATTGATTTCAAATGTAACTTTTCTGTGCGAAGCAATTTCAGATTTAATAGGGTGTATATTTTCTCTAGACTCATATGTAAATCCATTCTCACGTTTAACTAGTGTTACTGTTTGTGACGGAGCATTCCATTTCTTACTATAAGTAGTAGGAATCTCTTTACTCACACCAAATAAACCAGGTAAAATTGTTGCCCTAATCTTTTGCGTCACAGAATCAAAACTACCTTCTACTAATGTTGGTTGCTGTAGTTTTGCAAAAGCACCGTGTACAGAGTCTTTATGTAAATAACCGCGATTTCCCTGTCCCGCTTTTAAATCGTTCAATGCATCAGTTCCATTATTAGCTGAAACTACTGATACGTTATTAGTACTTTTAGCCTTGTTTACAATATGATTTACTTTTTTCGTATCTATATTTACATGTTGAAAAACTTCGTTATAGGATAAAACTGGCTTATCAGCAAGGGATTTGTCTTTAGGAGTATATACCCTAAGCTTTGGTATATTTCCTATATCTGTTTCTAATTGTTCAGTAGCTGCATTTACTCTAGACTCATATCTCCCTGAATCCCCCAAATGCATAATTTCTTCACCTTTTTCAATAGATAAATCCATTGTACTTGTAGGTAAAACTTCAATCGAAAGAAGTTCCCCTTGTTCAACAGCTTTCAATTCATCCAAAGATAAGACAATATTCGCATCTGCTTGTCCTTCTAAACTGTCAATTACTACTTCTGTTTTATTCCGTCCACCTTTTTCTGTACTTAAATAGTTTGCTTTATAACGATCTTGTGTTGCCTTTACAGTATTAATAATTTTGTTTCCTAAACGAATATTAAAATGAGGCGAAACATTTTCAGCGGATGCTGTTCCTACATTCTTATATTCCAAATGTACCCGTAATTTTGCTGCGTTCGCTGTATCCACAGTTGTTGCAGTAGACCAATCAAAATTATTTGTATAACTCTCCGTTTCCGTAGTTGTTTTTGAATATCCGTATCCCACATTTGCTGAAACACTTCCGGAAGGAACTGGACCGGCTGCTGAGCCTTCTACACCACCTGAACCACTTAAACCTACATTAAATGAATGTTGTGTAGATACACTTTTTTCCCATCCTCTGCTGACTGATCCGCCATTATTATCCGTAATGGTTGCAATAGGAATTACTTCAATTCGTTTGACACCAATTTGCAAATTCGGCATGTTGGCAACTATCGGATTGAAATTAGTATCAGAATCGTTGTTATAATTCTCAACCTCATACATATCAGTAAAAGGATCACCATCCGTATTTGCATTCATAGGATTCGATATAAATTTTGGTTTCCCTTTATCCTTCTCGGGATCCCATGCTTTCGCTTCATTTTTTCCAGTTTGTGAATTGAATTCAATTTTATATCCATTCATCTCTAAGTCGTTAGAAATACCATCTTTATCCCAATCGTTGTTTGCCATTTCAATGTTTTGTGTAATGAGTGAACCTATTTCCCCATCAGATCCGAGCGTGAAATTCTTATCTTCTTTTTTTACATTTACATTCTCTTTGAATATTTCAACTGTACCTCCTGGATTCGGTTGTTTTACATCTGCTAAAGCAGGAGATGCTAAAGTCAGTGCCATCGATACACTACCTAATACACTAATTGCTGGCTTCAATTGTTTCATTGTTATTTTTCCTCCTTGGTTTCTAGGTCAATTAGAACACCTACTAGTAAGATTAATTTCATCATATATAACAAATCTTTCTTTTCTCTCTCATAACTGTTAAAAAAGTCTCTCGTAAATGTTACAAAACACTTACAGAGTTTTTAAAATCTATATATGAAACATTAAAAAGCCGTAATATGAAGAATCGATTACAATATATACAAAAAAACAGCTAGCCAAAGCTAACTGCTTACTAATTTATAAAATTTCAGTAAAAGAATGTATTAATTTTGAAGTGTGCAAATTGGAAGAGTGACTTCAACTATAGTTCCCTTATTCACTTCACTCTCAATAAATACCTTCCCCTGGTGTGTTTCAATAATTTTATAACATACCATTAATCCTAAGCCGATTCCCTCTTCCTTAATACTGTAAAAAGGTTCTCCTAAGTATGGTATACGTTCTTTTGGAATCCCACATCCTTGATCGATAAAGCGAATCCTTATTTGATTATTATCAAGTTTATCAAATTGAATCAAAATTTCTCCTCCTGTTGGCATGGATTCAATTGCATTTTTTATAATATTAACAAATACTTGTTTTAATTGATTTCCTTCACATGGAATCAATGGAATACCGGGTGTAAAATCAATTCTAATTTTTATATTATTCATCATTGCTTGAGGTTGCAGTAGCATTAAAACTTGATCCATTAGCACACTAATATCATTAGGTTGTATCTTTACCACCTGTGGTTTGGCTACCGCCATAAATTCATTAGTAATACTTTCTATACGCTCAATCTCTGATGATACTATATTTATATACCCCTGATTATTCTCAGTTTCCGTTGATTTTAGTAATTGCATAAACCCTTTCATTACGGTTAATGGATTATTAATTTCATGAGCCATTGCAGTCGCTAATTGTCCTACGACAGCAAGTTTTTCAGATTTCCGTAGTAATTCTTCTGTTTTTAGCCGTTCAGTGATATCACGAGAAATACTCAGGAAAACCTTTTTACCATTTAAGTTAAAAACACGGACACTAAACTCAGTTGTTATTATTTTTCCTGTTGGAAAAGCATATTCATCTTGTAAAGTGAAGGAAGTTTGTCCCTCTCTAATTTTTTCTAACAACCTTACAATCATTTTAGAATCTTGTGGTACTACATTTGGAAATGGTAACGAGAGCAGCTCTTCTCTACTATATCCAAATCTTTTACAACCAACAGGGTTTACCTCAATGAATCGACTGGGAACATAATTTTCATTCAGCTCTACTACATATACTGCATCAGTTGCTTGTTCGATTAGTGCACGGTACTTCATTTCACTATCTTTTAATTGTTGATGTAATCGATGTCGCTCTCTTTCTGCTTGTTTTCTTTCAGAGATGTCTCTACATATTGCAGATAAAGCTATCACATTTCCTCTTACGTCTAATATAGGAGAAACTGTCAGACTGACATCAAGAAGACTTCCATCGTTACGTCGTCTAACAGTTTCTAATCTAGTAACTACGGATTCTCCTGTTAGAATTTTCCGAATATTTTCGAGTGATTCTTCCATTAAGAAATCTGGTACACAAGGTAATCTCTTACCTATGATTTCTTCTAATGACCATCCAAATATCTTTTCATAAGCTTTATTTGCTTGTAAAATATGCCCTTCTCGATCAGATATGGTAATAGCATCTACATTATGCTTTATAAATGATTCTAGTAATTCTTTGGTAGCTCTTAATTCTGATTCTACCTTTTTCCTTTCGGTTATATCGACTGTAGAACCAACAACTTCAATAACTTGTCCATTTCGTTTAATCGGCCTAAGTGCAATAAGAATAATTGTTTTATCATCTGGCCAGGGTAATTCGAATATAATTTCTTTCCCTTCCCATGCCTGAAGATAATACTTCATCAATTGTGAAACTAAATGTGGTGGAACAATAGAGGCATCAATAGTCCGTAAGCTTTTCCCTACCACCTGTTCAGAGTAAAATCCTTTTTGATAATAAAACTGTCCATCACATAAAGTGTGTATAAAGTGCTTACCCACTTTTTTAAATTTAAAAATCCCTCCTTGAAGCTCATGTACGGTATCTGTAAGTTCTTGCTTGGATTTTTTTAATTCCCGGTTCATTTTAGATAAGTCCTGTGTTAAATAATACAATCTCTGGTAGGCTTCCATAAGAAATAGCCCAATTAAAAGTCCTAACGCTATATATAATAAACCTCCAGAGTAAAGTAACGTAGTATTAAAGAATACACCAACTAACCACTTTATTCCGACAAAAATAGAAAAATATAAAGATGCACTTTTAAAAGGATGAAGGTTTTTAAAATATGTTTTAAAAGTAAAAAATAGAACACTCATACTTAAATATGCAATCACAGGTGGCTCCCAATACCCACCAATGAAAAAGATACGCATTATAATTATGCTAATTAGTGTAATCCAACCAGCAATGCGACCAAAGTAAATAAAAGATAGAATAAGAGGAACAACTCGAAGATCGTAGGAAAATCCCATGTATGGAAAAGAAAAGAGCATCAAAGTAACTGCAATAATCCCTCCATAGAATTTTTCGAAATATCGCCTGGAATGAATCAAAAACACTTGAATAAATATCGCTGCGCTAACTAATAAAGAAAAAATAGAAAGATTGATGAAATAGTCTTTAATAATCATGTAATGTCCCTCCCTGCATTAAAGATATATTCGACATAAAAACAGAAAATCCTACAAATAGTATAAACAGTTCAGATGCAAAAAATATAATTCCGTACATAACAATATATATATATAGTATCATATTGATTCAAATCGAAAATCAGGGAATCATATTGATTCAAATCCCCCAAAAATAAGGTGTTTTTTTAAATGTTATGTACAAAAAAACGTAGGAATATTTAATTCCTACGTTTTTTATAAATTAATCCATTCCTTCACTATTACAATTCTTCTAATTCCTCAATTTCGGCTTTTCGCTTTAAAAATATTGCAATATCCTTATTCTCCCTTTCTATTAAACCAAGAGCATGTCTATCATTTAAAACCAATTATTTATAACCCCATATATATTGTATCGTTGTCGCTTTACTATGTTTATGATCCGCAAAATACCATTCTAAAGGTTGTAAAGGGTTAGATACTTCAAATAATTCAGCTGGCTACCATGAAGGCAAGTTTTCATTTTCACCCAGTCGCCTTCTTTGGGCCAACGAGGATCTGTCATTGGTATTCTCCTTAGAACTATACTTTATGGATTTGAATTAATTTTTTTATTACTTGTTGCTCTTTTAATGTATTTGCAGTGCTTCTACCTGCGGAGTCTCTTCCTAATATTTCAACTTCATATTTTGTATTCTTTGTAGCCTCTTCTAGTTCCTTTTCTTTCTTTTCAGGTTTGCATATATTTCATGTCAAATTACAGAAGTGAGTCAGGCCACTCTAAATCTTAGATTAGAAGAACATGAATAATATTCTTTTTTGAATTGTAATTAAACCTCAGAGTGGCACCTCATACTCAGAACCATTTCCTTACCCAACAGAAGTTAATAAAACATATTTAATTATTACTTCACCGCTTTGGCTACAAGTGCTGCGTATGCTTCTGCACCTACCTTGGTTAAATGCACACCGTCAGGTGCAAAGTAGTCTTTCTTTCCAGCACTTGCTGCATACCAATCAACTAGAGTTACATTCGGATATTCAGATACCGTTACTTTCAGTCTCTCATTCACGATTGATTCCCACGGACGTGGTACTCTCGTATTAATAAATATGATTTTACGTTCGTTTCCAATTACTTTTATTAATGAAACAAGTTGCTCAGTAGTAAAGGCTCCATTTGTACCTAATCCAATAATGACATAATTTCCTAAATTACCTTCATATTTTAACTGTTCAACTACCGGAATCGCTTTTGACAGCTGGCGACCAATTTGGGCATCAATCCTAATATCAGGAAAAGTATTTTTTAAATACGGAGTAATATCAATCATAACGGAATCGCCTATCGCAGTAACTGTGAGTGAATTTTTAGGTTGCGCAGAATTTACTTCTCTTGATTCCCCTTGTTTTTGAGGCGTCTCTTGATTTGGATTTTCCCAAACTGCAACTGGATGTGGCGCCGGTTGTGTTTGTGCTGCTTTCACCTTATCTTGTTGAGAGTTCTCCTTAGCCTTACTAGCTTTTGATAACCCTACGACCGCTATCGACGAAACGAATAATGTACAAATTAAAGTTAACTTAACACCTAAAGTGACATTTTGAATTCTTAAATTCTTAAACTGAATGTTCCGGAGCGCACCTTGTCGGATTGGTTTTTCAATAAACTTCCATGAAATTTGCGCAATCAATATAATCAAAAGAATTTGAAGGATTGCTCTTATTAATGAAAAATCCCCAGCATTTACCTTTGGAGGCGTCAATGTAAGAATTGGATAATGCCAGAGGTATATGCCATACGATCTTATCCCTATCCAACGTAAAGGTCTAAATCGTAAAAATTGAGCAATACGACTAGCTGGATGAGCTAGATTTGCGACTAACAATGCTGTTGCAATTGATAAGAGAACCATTCCTCCCTTGTATAGAAATGGATCATATTGATTGGTCTTCCAAAACATAACCAAAATAATAATAAGGGCAATGCCCCCCACTACATCAAGAATGAAACGCGCCTTTGGGATAATTTTATTTGCAAGTCTATTGCTTGGCCAAACTAAGGCAAGTACCGCTCCGATAAGTAAGGAAAAGGCCCTCGTATCTGTACCATAATATATTCTGCTCGGATCAGCTCCAGGTTCATACAAAATTGCCATCGCTAAAGCTGAAGCAACGGCTCCCAGACAAATTAATAAAATCATACGGGATTGTTTTTTTATGTAGTAAAGCCCTAAACTAATGATAAACGGCCAAACAACGTAGAATTGTTCCTCAACTGCTAACGACCAAAAATGATTCAATGGAGAAAGCTGGTTAAAATTATCAAAGTACGATAATTTATGATAAATATACCACCAGTTACTAACATAAAATAATGCCGCTAATGAATCTCCGCGCATTTTTTCAAGTAAAGAGCTATGAAAAACTGTAATCCATGCCAACGTTATAACGAGCATAACAAGCATTCCTGGAAGCAATCTCCTTGCCCTACTAAGCCAGAATTTTTTTAAATCAATTCTCTTATTTCTCTTCCACTCTATGGCTAGAATATCTGTAATTAAATAACCTGAAAGTACAAAAAATACAGTAACTCCTAAAAATCCTCCAGGCATCCAATTAAAATTAATATGATACAAAATAACACCTAGTATAGCTAGGCCCCTTAGACTGTCCAATCCAACCATATAACGACTATTTTTTTTAAAAGGTTTAGTCATCCTACATTCACCTCTTTTTCTTGGAAATTAGGTTAATAATAACAGCACAAAGTACTATTAATCCCCTAAAATCGTATAAGCTAAACTATTACAAACATCTTTTTGTAAGGCTCTTTTTTTTATCTTTACATGCACAGTAATTAATACTTTAACACGTTATCTGGCTCTGTTGTGAAAATTTTTAAGCTAGATGTTCTTGTTGCTCTTCCGAAAAAGAGGAATATGATATATAACGTATATTTGAACATTTCCCTGCAAAATAACGTTATAAAGAAGGGCTACTGGTTATGAGCAGCCCCTCTTTTACCTTACTTCACATATACATATGTTTCATTTGAAATCACATTTTATGTCTTGCCCTTACTGTCGTGTATTTTATATTGCAGCGAACCTTGCATCAGAACAATATGTGTTCTGGTGCAAGTTTTTTTTAACTAGAATAAATTCTGGGAAAGCAAATAAGGAACATGATAGATGTGATATTTTAAAGAAAAATAATAGTAGCCATTTGCTACTATTATTTTTTTCTTTAAGTTATCATAATATGCCTGAAATTCTAAAGGGACGTGGTATGTCAATTCATCTAACAACCATTATGTGCTGAGTTCGTAAATGCGAAAATTTCATTCGTGATTTTTGAAAAATAAAACAAAAAAGAAAAACTATCTTTGAAAATGGATGAAACCTACATAAATGTCAACTAATCTATGTACGAATTCCTTTGCTTTAGCTAGGTGTTCTAGGAAATAAGGAGCCATATGCCGGTCAATTTTTCAATTAACTTGGTGTCTAGTTTAGTGTACCATCTCCAATTAATGCATTTTTTCGGGTTCAGTTCATTATATTTTCTACTTTGTCTTTATATACAACATATTCTTTTCCATCCACTACTGCTACCACCGCAAATTCATCATTTGGATTGAATGAAAGCCAGTCAGCCCACATGCTTGTATTAGCACCTCCACTCCACATATGATGAACAGTGTTTTTAGTTAAATTCATAACTTTATAAGACGCATTTGGTGCATTTGTTCCAGTCTTTATTTCAAAAGTGTATGCGTTATGGATTTTTTTATAAAAGTAAAAAACGTTTGATGGACGAAGTAGATTCATAAAATCTTGTTCTTTCTTCTCTGCAATTTTTATGCCTTCTAGTAATGTGACAACATCTGCTCTTAATGTTTTCCAACTGTCTTTAGCTGAATTCAAGTTAGGCTTTAAAAATTTATATCTATTTTGATCAGCTTTTTCATCAGCTTTATCAATATGCCCCATTACGCCCGAATATTGAGAGTCTAAATCATCCCATTGTGTGGACATATAAGTAAGAGCAGTAATAGCACTATCAATCGTACTATGCATATCACTAATATTATGAAATGCAACTCCGACTACACGATTTAATGTAATTTTATAATCTACAGTTTTACGTAATTCTGCTAAAGCAGGCTCTAATCGACCTAAATTATCTCTAGCAGTACCTATCATTATGCCACCAGAAATAAGCGTGGGGATAAAAGGGACTTTCACCATTATTAACCCATCAGATTCTAATTTCTTATAATAGTTTACTTGTCCTAAAACTTCATCTAAACGCTTTTGATCAGTCTCTACATCAGCTCCTTGGTTTTTTAAAATCGATTGCAAGGTCTCTTTATGGCTTCCAAATACTCTAACATCTTCTCCAATAGCGTTTTTAAATTTAGTTAATTCTTCTATTAACGCTTTTGCGGACTTTTGGTTTCGTTGAATCCCCACCCTTAAATCTGTAATCCCCTTTTTTAAAGTATCCCCATTTCCATTATTGATCGCCTCTACTAATGTTTCATAATAATTTTCAAACTTTGTATCGTATTCAATAATGCCGGTCAATGTATCTAAAAGCTGTTTTTTTACTTTTGTATTCCATGTAACAGCATGTGCTCTTGCATTCTTTTGATCCTGTACAATTTTACTAGGTAAATCTGCATACCCATTAATAGAAATTCCTTCAAAACTCACATCCGGATTATTAATTAGTAAATAAGAATATTCATTCATAGCCTTTGCAAATAACCCAGCATCTTGTACAGTTTTTTTCATCTTTTCTTCATTTGCTGAAAGAGACATATCTCCAGTGTTCGTTTGTTCAGTTTCAATTGCAAAGGTTGCTACTGGTGTGATTGCATAGGTAGTTGTCATAATTAAAAATGCTGATACAGCCAGTATTTTATAAGGGTTTTTTTTCATCTTTTCTTATTCCTCCTGCATAGAGTATGATTTCAAGTCCTATTCTTATTAAAAGACGATGTTGTTGCATAGATTCGATATTATTAAGCAAATCTATATAACCTGTCCCCTATTGATTAATTCTGTTACAAATTTTTAAAAACAAGTAAACTACATGACTATCTTTTTATTTGGATAAAACTTATATATAAGTGAAAGGCGAAGTCTTTAATGAGACTCCGCCTTTTTAATATATAAGGATTTATTAATTATCGCTTTACTGTTTAACAGTGTAATCATAGGCTCTCTATGTTATGGATTACTTTGCAATAGAATAAATATTTCCCTATTTTTGTGGAGTAACAGTTTCCACTTTTAATTCCTTTATCCCCTCTTTTAATGTAACCGCATCTGTTCTTAATGTTTTCCAACTGTCTTTCGCTGCATCCAAGTTATTTTTTAAGAATTTATATTTATTTTGATCCGCTTTTTGAGCTGCCTTCTCAATATGCCCTAGAACGCCCGAATATTGAGAATCTAAATCTTGCCACTGCGTCGACATATAAATAAGGGCATTAATAGCATCATCAAGTGCCTTATGCATTTCATTAATATTACTGTAAGCAACTCCAACTACACGATTTAATGTTACTTTATAATCCACGGTCTGACGTAATTCTGCTAATAAAGGCTCTAACTTACCTAAATTATCTCTTGCTACTCCCACTATGATACCGCCAATTATTGGTAGACCCAAAATGGCACCCTTCATTACATTAAATCCATCAGATTCTAATTGTTTATAATAGTTTACTGATCCTAATACTTCTTCTAGACGTTTTTGATCGGCTTCAACATCCGCACCTTGATTTTTTAAAATCGACTGTAAAAGTTCTTTATTACTTCCAAATGCTCTAACATCTTTTCCAATAGATTCTCTTAATTTAGTTAATTCTTCTATTAATTGTTGAGCATACTTTTGATTTTGTTGAATTTCACCTCGTAAATCTGTAATCCCTTCTTTTAAAGTTTCTCCATCCCCTGTATTAATTGCCTCTACCATTGTGTCATAATAATTTTCAAATGTTGTATCATATTCAACAATACCAGTCAATGTATCTAAAAGCTGCTTTTTTACTTTCGTGTCCCAAGTAACAGCATGTGCTCTTGCATTCTTTTGATCTTGTACGATTCTACCAGGTAAATCTACATATCCATTAATAGTAATTCCCTCAAAATTCACATCAGGATTCTTAATTAACATATAAGAGTAGGCATTCATAGATTTTGCAAATAATCCAGCCTTTTGCAAGGTTTCTTTCATTTTCGCTTCATTTGCAGAAAGAGAAGTATCTCCATTGTTCGTTTGTTCAATTTCACTTGCAAAAGCTGCTACTGGTGAGACTACAGGGGTTGCTGTCATAGTTAAAAGAGCCGATGCAACGATTAGTTTGTACGGGATATTTTTCATCATTTTCTATTCCTCCAATATAAGTTTTCATTTTCAGTTCTATTCCTGTTTAAAAGCGATGTCTTTTGAAATGAATTCTGCATCTTTATGAATATCATTCCAACTTTCTTTAGCAGCTTTTAAATCATCCGGTATTAAAGAGAATTTGTGGTCTTGCATAGAATCGATATTATCCAGTAAATCTGTATAATTTGCGCCCATTGTATTCCATTGCTTTTGAATATTTGTTAGAGATAAAATCGCTTGATCTACAGTCTGATATAGATATGCCAATGTTTCTTTCGCGTTAGTAAGCGAAAGAACTGCTTGATTAGCACGATCTGCTTTCATACTTAATTCTCCGATTTTGTTAGAAATTTCGTTATAGGAGTCCATATGCTTAGATGCCGTGACACCCGCCGCAGTTCCTAGACCGATACCAGCTGCTCCAAGAGCTGAAAGTCCACCAACAACAGCTGGTGTTGCTGTACCACCAGTTACAACAATTACAACTGCTCCTCCAATAGCTGCAATAACTAAAATAGCTGCTCCCAATCCCCCACCAATTGACCATGCTAATACATCATCAAAATGTTTTTTCTGAGTAGAACGAAGTTGCTCAATTTCAGCTTGAAGTTGTGGAATCGTTGCTTGTTGACCTGCTAATATTGCAGTTAATCCACCTTTCCCATCTGGACCACCAACATTATTTTTAAAATCTGTAGAATTTTGATATAGTTTCCCTTTGAAGTCTTGTAGCATCTTAATTACATCTGTTACCTCTTTTGAATTTGTATTAATTGTTGTAATTAAATCATTTATGCCCTCTTTTAGACCTGACTTATCTTTCTTTTGTACAGTATCTACTAATGTGTCGTAATAATTTTGAAATTGTTCATCGTAATTTACAATATTACGAGCTGTTTTTTGAATCTGTGGCTTCGCTGTATCTAACCAATAATTCGCATTGATTCGTGACAGTTCTTGATTAAGGTGAATATTTTTGAGCAACTCTCCTCCTTCTGATCCTAAATCGATATTAGATAAATTTACATTCGGTTGCTTAATCATTGTTTTTGCGTACAAATCCATTACAAGAATATGAGACCCTGTTTCAGCCAATGCTTTCTTCAGTCCCTCAGGACCTAAAACATAATTGCCTACTTTTTGTTCTTGGGCGGTCGTTTCTTGTGCAAATGCATGAATAGTGTTACCAGTAGTAGCAGTTATAACCGTTGCCAGAGTGGCTAAAGTTAGCACTTTGAATGGGAATTTTTTCATCATTTTTCTCCTTTTTTCGCTATATTCCTAGAATTTTCATAGTTTTTTCAAAAACGTAATATCAAAATTTATATACCTGTTCTTCAAGGTAACCTATTACATTTTTTAATTGTCTTAATGTATCTTTTTGAGACTGCTCGTTAGTTGCATCAACATTAGTAGATAATTTTGTAATATTATTTTTTATTAGATCCAAATCTTCTTTATAGCGCTTTAGTAGGTCAAGTTCTACATCTACTTGATTTGCAAACGTATGCAAATCATTTTGTGAAAGAAGAAGCATTGATTTTTGCAAATCTGCTATTGATAGTTTCGTTGTTAAATCATATATTTTTTGGTTTTGTTTCTCTAAGTCATCTAAATATGATCGCTGCTCTGCTGTTAGTTTATTTACTTCTGCGAAGACACCAAATGTTTTCTTAATCTTTTCAGTATCAATGGCTTTCATCAGGTCATATTCTTGCGTTTTTGCGGCTGCAGCTGCAGCTATTTCACCTTGTTTGCTTTTCTCAATTGCTTCACGAGCTGCTTTTTTGGCCGATTCAATTTCTAGAGCAGTTTTACCTTGTTCTGTCGCTTCTTGCGCTGCTTTTTTCTCCGCTTCTAGAATAGAGTTGTTAATTTCTTTTCCTTTGTTATACGCTGCCATCCCTGCTTGAGCAGCCGGTTCAATAATTTCTTTTGAAAGACTATAAATTTCTTTGAATATAGCAAATCCCTGCTCATTTAAAGCTCCTGGTATTAATGCAATTTGTTGTAAATCATTTTGAATTGCTTTTTTGGTATTTAATATTTCATTTTTTAACTGATCTATTTTTCCTGTTCCATCTGTACCTAATATGCCTTGCGCAGTTGCCACATTAGTATCGAAATCTTTTAATTTTTTATCAAGCTGTAATTTAAGATCAGTTAACTCATTAATTTGTCGTTGCGCATTTTCTTGATTCGTCATAGCCATTTCTTGAAGTACTTCAAGTCTATCCACAAAACCTTCTCTATCTTCTTTATTGTCTACATACGATTTTAATGTCGGATAATAGCTATTAAATTTTGTTACAAATCCTTTGCTTTTTGAATTTAATAGAATTAACTGTGGATAGAGTTCCAATGACCATTCCTTCATATCTTGTTTGATTAGGAATTGATTTGTATTTAAAGCTGGGACTTCCTCTAGCTGTACATTAGGACTCATTAAAGATTGATCAATATACGTTTGGATTAATTTAGATTGCGCACCTAATTTTCGTAATGATGAAGAAATATCCATGTTTTCCTGTTGAGTTTCTGCTTGAACGATTGGTGTTGCGAGAGTATTGATAGGAATAGTCGCTCCAGTTACAATGGATGTTATTAAAAATCCTGTCATTATTTTATTCTTCATTCCGTACACTCCTTTACCATTTTTTTCTATAACTTGATTCATATAACTTGTACGACCTAGCGCTAGGCTCACTCTTTGTACACGGATGAGGAAAGAGAAGTCTTTCAGATAGGGTGTTATCCTTATTTTTTACTTCTAATAGGATGTAAGAATTTTACTCATCTCTCATTTAGATACTTTATTTTCCAAAAAATAAACAATAAAAATTCATCAGCTATATTTGAATTAGACACCCAATGGGTAGTAATATATTAATTCTCCCAAAGAGTTGCGGTTTAACTTACAGAGCCACGAGGATTGATAAGCCAATGCTTACAGTTAATCCTGTTTTGACCTTGTTTAATATCAATTACATAATATGTCTCTTAGTTTTGTCAGCAAGAGCCTTACAAGACTACAAAAGACGAACTTATACTGTACATTGCTTATACTTTTATTGCGGAATAAATTCACTTTTGTTATGCAAAAACTTAGAACACTTTTATTACAAACTTGATCATTTTGAGATTCTAGGTCTCTCATTAATTAACTGATTATTAGGAAAATTATTTTCGACATAATGTTACTTACAACTTCGCTATACTCCTATTAGCGTAATCTTCTCCTTTCTCTCTGGTCATACCAGTTATGTTGTTCATTAAAACATTAAATTTTTAATGCGTAAATAGCAAAATTTTGTCGATTGTACTCAATAATTTAACTGTTAAGTAAAAACACGAGCCAAAAACATTATACAAATATAATTAATTAAAAATTTCACCTCTGTAATTGTAATGATTACAAATTAATATATATAAGGTTAAAAAATAACTATTTTAGCTTAACCAAGAAATTATATTTTAGAAAAAATACTTATAGAATAATTTAATAGGTTTTTTTATACTTTTTTACCTTTATTTAGTAATGTATAATTGCATAAAACATAGATATATCATGTGATATATGTTACATTATTAATTTTTACGAAATATACCCTAATATCAACATTAATAAATATTTAAAATGGAGATATTAATCTATAAACTTGCTCATCGTTATAACCATATATTTTAAAATATAAAACAGCTGCAAAGCTTTCTTAAAAATCCTTTGCAGCCTTCTGTTTTTTTGTTTTCTTTAGAAAAATAGTGTTTCAAGTTAACAATATGGTATAAACATTTCCATTGTGCTTTTGCTTGGATATATGTTTCATGGACTCTTCAAAAGCTATTTGTTTGAGCTGACGTCAGACTCGTTTGTCTAATTCAGAACTATACTGATAAATCCAGCGCCTAATTATTATTTAAAAAATAGATAAGCTTCGTTTCTCCATTATTTTTGCCAACTCCTGAAAATTGAAACTGTTCCGCTAACAAGATAATATCAGGTTGATCATACGTCTATTTAAATACAAGTTCCTTATCTAAACAAATCACACACTTTTTCTAGAGTAATAAGCTCAGTATTTTCAAGTTTTAGAGATTACTTACACCTATGTTTAAGTTTTTACATTGAAACCAAATAACAAGCCTATATTATTGTATATTTTTCACGGTACTGTCTAGGGGTCATGCTAGTAATTTTTTTGAAAACCCTCGTAAAATAACTTTGGTCATTAAAGTTTAGCCAAGCACAGATATCTGATAACGAATAAGTAGTTAGAGTTAATAATTTTTTTGCTTCTTCCACTCGTTCCCTTTGAATATATTCACTTAAAGTAATTCCCATTTCTTTTTTAAATAGTTTAGACAGATAAGTAGGGGTAATTTCCAAATGATTAGCAAGTTCATTAAGAGTTATTCCATCGTAAACATTTTTATTAATATGTTTCATACATGTAGTAACCGCGTATGAATACTTTTGTGCATTGTATTCTTTCACACGATCTGCAAAGGTACGTAAAGCGTCTCCTGACAATCGCTTTGCAGATTCTACGTTATCTAATTGTTCCAGAGTTTGTATATATAAAATACTATGAGCAAAAGCAATATCTGGTGGCAGGTTTCCTTCTATCGCATATCGAGTAGCTAAGGTAATCGCAATAATTCCAAGGTTTTTTTGGTTCCTGAGCGGATCCTCTATTAACATCAGTTCAACATCCTCTTGTGAAACTGCATACATATACTGTATTAACTTTTTTTTATTTCCTTCTTTGATAGTCAAAAAGAAATCATTTACTAATGCCATGTTGTGAGTTTTAGGTTTGTTTTGTCGGCGTTTTAAAATATATAAATCAGGTTTCACAATTTTATTAGGAACTTCCTCTAGTACTTTATTTTTTTCTAAAACAATACCTACATCTAACTTTTCATTGAAAATCATGTAATGTAATAAAATTCCCATATCAATTAATGTAGTTTTTTTAATCTCAGATAAACACTGATAATAGGCTAGTCTTTCTTGAATTTTATCATTTGATTTAAATTCTTTTTGAAGTTTTATGGTCATATCATCTGAACCTTTTGGATGTATAGTGGGACCGATAATAATAGTCCCTTTAATGTGATCATGATTTTCTATATGTATTAGAACAAAATTTTCAAGATAGCTGTTACATCTGAAAAGTGGTAAGTTAAAGGGATCGTTTTCTTGATAAATATCACTAAGATGTTCTTCTTTTGAAGAATAAAAAGGACTATATATATCATCAGATGTAGAATGATATAAAATTTTTTTGTCTGTAGATAAAATATGTACAGGGGCATTA
The DNA here is from genome assembly GCF_016483605.1 of Bacillus cereus group sp. N11. NCBI lineage: Bacteria > Bacillati > Bacillota > Bacilli > Caryophanales > Bacillaceae > Bacillus > Bacillus cereus group sp. N11. The sequence continues at coordinate 17,644 of NZ_JAEHBN010000023.1, read as the reverse complement.
AATGCTTTATGTGCAAGATCACACAAGTGTTGTATATCGATAGAAGTATTCATTACATTCTCCTTTTAAGTAAATTATTTGATGAATTTCCACATTGTTCCTTTTATAGTTTCATAAAATATATTCTGCTAGGTATAATTCACGACAAATAATACTATAAAATATCAAATTAGTACAATTAACGACAAAATATTACTATATCTTTTTTATGAAAATCATATATTATTTAATTGTAATTAGCATCTAAATATCAGAGTAGATAAGAAAATGAAATGAACGAAGGTCATTTCTTAATTCTACAAGATCTAATCATTACACTTGAGAAAACAGTGAAGAACATACAAAATACAGTGGTACTCAATGCGAGGACCAAGCTGGAAAAAAGATTCAAAATACAGCGAAAGTAACAGGAGATACTGTACCACCGCAAGAACCAACAAACAAAATTTCAATTCAATTACTTGTACAAATTGAATTCCAAAAATAGATAATGCTAATTTAAATGTAAAACTGAAAACCTACTGTGTTTCAAATTTTAGACAAAGATAACAAAAAGTCGGGAAATTAACAACAGAGGACAATGATAAAACTATTTATGAACCACTATGCTTCGGAAAGTACACGTTGGAAGAAATTCAAGCACCAAATAGGTCTACGTTATTTAAAGATCTAATTGAGAGAAGAATCTTATCATCAGTACAAAAATAAAAAAAGAAAACATAAAAAACGAATAGAATATTTAAAATTCTGGCGATATAGGGACAACTATTTTTATCTAATCCCCCACAATATTACTGGTCCCAACATTAGTTTTATTTTCCACAAATGAGGAAGAAATATATAGATTTCAAAAATACTAGGAATTGCAGAGGAGATAGAACATATGAATAAACTTTATTTATATGTTGTTCATCTTTGTATTATTAATCTTTATGCTACCTAGCTTGAATACCGCACCACATCAACATATTCTTAATTTTCCACTTTATTTTTAATTAAGAATCAAAATACCTTTAAATGAAGTTGTATTATAGTTTATTAAATACTATAAATAAAAACAAAATGCTATTTAACCCTCCTCTGACTACTTATATGAGGGTTTTTCTCTAATGATACCTATGGTATTAACTCTACTTTAAAGGATCATTTTAAGAGAATTTGAGAAGCCATTTTTCTAGTTCACCATCAAAAATCTTGAAATTTATGTAAAAAAGAACCCGTTTTATATATAGTTTCTTTTTTCATTTCTTTAACTTAGTCTAATCTATATTGGCCAGTTAATTGTTCCTCAGCCATTCGAGCTAAGTGTAATTATTCTAATCATTAACACCTTTTTCCTTTAAATTCTTTAGACCCTATCCTTGTTTATATGAATAGCTTTCTTATTCGAAAATAGATTTTTAAAAATTCCTACCCCTACAATTAATACACCTATTCCAACTAATTTATTTATTTGTATTGGAACGCTCTCCATTCCAAACAATCCGAATGTATCAATACATAATGCAACAACTAATTGTGTAATAAGACTAATTAACACCGTATACGCTGGACCTAAACTCTTTATTGCACCCATTATACAAATAATTAATCCAATGCCAAACAATCCGCTTATATAAAACAAATAATTTGTAGTGTAAAAATTAATGCTAATACTTTTCTCTGTTATGATATAAAATAGACCAGAACTTATGAGACCTATTCCAAGAACACATGCAGTTGTTAACCACTGTCCTACACATTCATTGACCTTTGTGTTAAAAATAGATTGTAAGCTAATTAATACTCCAGCAAATATAGCTAAACTAAATCCAATCAAAATATTCCTCTCCCTTTCATTGCTCATATATATTATCTTTAGCAACTTCCTTCATTCTAGAAAAATCTTTAATTACGATAACTCCATTTTTCTTTTCAATTAATTTTTCTTTATTTAATTTTTGTAACACCCGAATTACGTGCCTATAACTTACTCCTATAAAATCAGCAATACTTGATATGGAAGTTGCATCTAAATCCTCTTTATACATATTTCCGTTACTATCTGTTGAAATTGATAGTAAATAACTAGCTACACGCACTTCTACTGGATAAAGTAAATTTAGAGCTGTAAAACGGGTCGATATTTTTAACGTGTTCGCAATGTTTTCAAGCAAGAAGTTCATAAATATAGGATCATGTAATAACTTGTTTCTAATAACCGTATTAGAAATGGAGATAGCTACAACATCTGAACAAGCTTCAACGACATTATGAGTCTTGCTTTTTTGTATCAATTCAAGATCACCAACAACTGCCAATGGATTGATAAAGCGAAGAATTAGTTTCTTTCCTTCTGGTGTAATCGAATAAACTTTTACTTTACCTTTCACTACAAAATATAAACGATCCATTTCGTCATCTATATTGCAAATAAACTTGCCTTTTTCAAAATGATTTATTTGAAAATAAGCTGTATCTATTTCTGAAAAAATCTCAAATATTTTATTAGTTTTCAAATAATGAATAATTAAATCTAATCTATTCTCCATTCTCATTTCCTCCTTCTATTCACATATTAAATATTACAATCCCTATAATCATTACTATTGTTCCCACAATATGATATCTCTCCATATGTATCTTTTTTATATGGAACAGTCCTTTTATTTCAATGAAAGTTGCTGTTAACAATTGAGCAACCATAAGTGTGCCAGCTGTCAATGTAACCCCCATTGAATATATCGCCATAGTTTCTGCACAAATAATGAATCCACCAAATGCACCGGCTACTAAATATATTTTTTTCACACCCTTTAAATCCGTTACTTTCTCTTCTTTCTTTAACAAAAATATAGTTACTGCAATAAGGAATCCAATTAAATGCGTTATAATACTCGTTGGCCATATGCCGATATGTGAACTAAGTTTCGCATTAAAGGTTCCTTGAAGTGTTATACATACACCAGCAAAAACAGCAAATACAATGCCTTTCAAAAAATCATCTCCTAATTTTTTATTTCTAACTTAATTAAAAGCTATGACCCTAAAAGGCAAAAGGACAAATGTCACATCACTATGAAAATAATTAGAAATGAACAAAAAACACATCTCAAAAATTTGAGATGTGTTTTTATATTTTTATTAATATATAATTTTTTACATATTATAACTACGCTACATTAACAGTCTTCTTCATAACAAACTTTGCAAATAAGAAACGCACAAGCGGCCCCATAATAATTAATTGTAATGGATAAGCCATAATGAAATTTTTAATAAAAATTGAAAAATAACTTGAAACAAATGATTCCCCTTGTAGTCCACCATGTAAATACATCATAGCCATTCCGTAAAATGACATAAAGAAAACCATTCCGATTACCATAGCTGTAGCCATCGCTACTATAATATTTATTTTCTTCGATTTATTAAACGGTATCGCGAATACAATTTTTTTCGCACAAGGTCCAACGATACATATCTCAATTAATAACGCAATCATAAATCCAATTAGTAGTTCTAATGCGATCTCCTTAATATGAATTGGCCCTCCTGCTCCGTTCAATAATAAATTGTAAAACGTCATTACGATAACCATCCCTAGGCACATCATCATACCGAATTGGAGGTTTTCCTTTCTTGTTGTTGGCAACTTTCATCATCCCTTCTCTTTGAGTCTTTGCCATTATATCGATATTGGAAACTCCTTCGTAAGTGAACATTTTGTGAACATTTCGAAAGCGTTTACGTATATTTCTTTCACTCTTCACTCTAATCTTCCCATTCTATAACTGTATGCTTATAAAGGTTTTATATATTTCAATGTTGAATTACTAAATTTAACATTGAAATATATTACTACTAGGAGGATAACTATGAATGAAGCAGAATTTTACGCATATCACATCGTTACAAAGAAAAAAATGAATATCGGACAAATCATTCATTTTGATAAAAATCAAACTAACACTTTATATCACTTCTTTTTTGAAAGAGAACACTTAAATGCTACTGGCGAAGATTCTATTCAAATTTTAAAAAGCAATTATATAAATAACGAACTACATATAAATAATGAAAATGCTCAAGTAGTTATGAAATATACGGATCAAACAATTAGAGCCGTTAGGGAAACGATTGTCGAAATGGTTAGGCTGCAAGAATACCCTGAATACCCTTCAAGGTTGTCTTGCTTATATGCTTCTAAAAGCTATGAAGATGCTTTGAAATGGAAAGCGTTATTTGATTCTTACAACCGAGATGTTTTACAGATTGTTAAGCTACTAGTGAGTGGAAATTCTTTTGAAAGCGATGGAAATCTTTTACCAAAAGAAGATGGTATTTCTTTCTCCAGAAAAATTGAACAGGCTAGAGACTATTGGAAAGGAAATAGCAAAAGCGAATTACCTGAGCTACTGATTAATGGGAAAATTCAGGTGGTGGAAATTATCGATGATTTTTCCAAAATTAAAATTTAATTCTTGGCTAAATATTAGAGAATGGAGATTACAATGATGAAAAAGGTGTACTTCAATCATGATGGTGGTGTAGATGATCTAATTTCACTATTTTTATTACTCCAGATGGGTAATGTCGAACTTACAGGTGTTTCAGTTATCCCTGCAGATTGTTATTTAGAACCCGCAATGTCTGCAAGTCGTAAAATTATTGATCGCTTCGGCAAAGGTAATATCGAAGTAGCAGCATCAAACTCTCGTGGAAAAAATCCATTTCCGAAAGACTGGCGAATGCATGCATTTTATGTAGATGCTTTACCCATTTTAAATGAGTATGGAAAAGTTGCAACACCTGCAGCAGCCAAACCTGCGCATCATCATTTAATAGAAACTCTTCTACAAACGGAAGGAAAAACAACTTTATTATTTACAGGGCCGCTAACTGACCTAGCCCGTGCATTATATGAGGCTCCTATAATCGAAGATAAAATTGAACGTCTCGTTTGGATGGGCGGTACATTTCGGACTGCAGGCAATGTACATGAGCCGGAACACGATGGAACGGCTGAGTGGAATTCGTTTTGGGACCCTGAAGCAGTAGCTCGTGTATGGGAGGCGAAGATTGAAATCGACTTAGTAACACTAGAAAGTACAAACCAAGTTCCGTTAACAATAGACATACGTGAACAGTGGGCAAAAGAGCGTAAATATATTGGTGTTGATTTCCTTGGTCAATGCTATGCGATGGTTCCTCCTCTCGTTCACTTTTCAACGAACTCTACTTACTATTTGTGGGATGTATTAACCGCTGCGTTTGTTGGGAAAGCTGACCTTGCACAGGTACAAACGATTAAAAGTATTGTTCATACATACGGACCTAGCCAAGGGCGTACAGTGGAAACTGATGATGGGCGACCTGTAAATGTCGTTTATAATGTAAACCACAATGGTTTTTTCAACTATATAACTAACTTAGCAAAGAAAGCTTCCACTTGAAATTCTATCAATACGAAAAATAAATAAAGTCGTATAGCTTCAGATGATGAGCCTGCAAAAAAATTCAAATTGGTTGCGGCTTAATATTTACTTATTAAAAAGAGTATTGAAGTAAACTTCAATACTCTTTTTGTACAGTTTAAGGCTATTTGATTAGAGTTGCGTTTTACTGGCTAACCATTTCATAACCATTTACAAAATACGTTATTGTTTCTAACTCATCTTCATTTAATTCTCTATCTAGCTCTTGTTTATACGCTGTCTTTATCTTCTCTTCATCGCCTTTATGAGCTTCTGTGTATGTTCCTACTGTTTTTAGCAATTGTATTTCTTGTAAAAATCCCTCCCGATCTATAGCCTCTCCATGAGAAAGAATATATGTCTCAGCATCAAATTTTTCTAGTTCATCTATTAATGTAACCATTCTTTTCGTCGTATAGTTCCACTTCGAAGAAAAAATATCTGCATATATACAGTCTCCTAAAAATAATATCTTTTCTTCTTTTATATACATAACAACAGAGTCATGTGAATGATCTCCGCCCACATGCTTTAGCACACATGTCTCTTCACCAAGATCTAATTCAAGTTGATTCTGGAATGTTAAAGTTGGGGGAATAATTTTAATATTTCTCGCTTTTTCATTAAACTCTTTTTTGATACAATCCGCACAAAATTCAATTTCAGTACCCTCTTTTACACGTGTGTCCAACGCTTCATCTGTCCATTCATAAGAAACAAGTTTACTCATCTCTTTTTTCGTTTCAGAATGTGCAATAGACAATGCCTCTTGTAGTACAGGTAATCCAAAAATATGATCCCAGTGCCAATGCGTTAGTGCTACAAAATCAGGACTTGATACATTCTGTTCTTTTAACATTTCTAGAAATAATTGTGCATGTTCTTCTGAATTCCCCGCATCAATCATTAACGTTTTTTCTTTTCCAACTACCATCCCTAATATAGGTCTATCTGTTTCAGAAACAGGTGTCATATACCAAAATGAGTTTCCTATTTTTTTAATTTGCTGCATAATCAATTCCCCTTTTCATATTCCCACTTAAATTTAATATATAAATTATAACGAATTGCTAGTTTTTTCTCTATACTCAAACACAATTACTTGGACTAATCCAACTTAACTTTTCGTAAGCTAAAAATAAGGGAATACAATCGGAGTGTGATACTATGGAGCGTTTATGGATTCCAATGATTGTAACATTTTTTTCGTTCGGTGGATTACTATTAGGAGGTGTTGTTGGAGTTGCAACACGCCAGCTAATTGAAGAAAAGATGCATCGTTTATACGCATTATGTGGTGGTATTTTGCTTGGCCTTTTATCCCTTGAAATTATTCCTGAAACATTTTCAGGCTATGAAATAACTGGTCCTATACTTGGTATAGCTATCGGTATTTTAGTTATGAGCTTATTAGATAACTATTGTCACCATCCAATGATACATAAAAAGGATCAACAAGCATGGCAAACATTCCTGTTTCTCTCTTTCGCTATATTTATTCATAATATACCGAGTGGATTTGCGTTAGGCACAGCTTTTATTAATCATGCTAACTCAGCCATTCCCTTTTTAATAGCAATCGTCGTTCACCATATTCCAGAAGGATTAGCTTTAATTATCCCCTTTCTCTTTACAAAACATAAATATGTTTCATTTCTATTAACAACTTTATTACTTTCTCTTATTCTCGGTACCGGTACGGTGTTTGGCATTTTAATGGAAGGAAAAGCTCTTCATTTACAAGGTCTCATTATGGGCAGCGCTATCGGTTCACTTGGTTATGTCACAATTCATGAAATGCTTTGGAAAGCTAAGAAACAGCTCTCTTTCCTTACATTTCTCATGTGGGCAACTAGTGGTTTTTTACTAATAACAGTGTTTACTTTATTCGCTGGTCATCATTAAAGCTAAAAAATTTATTATTTGTATATTTTTCCTTTTTCTTCAAAACATATTGTTATCTACCTATTATGAGGAGGAACAATTATGTTTGGGAAAACAGCTGGTGAAGCATTAGTTGATTTATTAATTGACTGGGGAGTAGAACATATATACGGTATGCCTGGAGATTCTATCAATTCTATCATTGAAGCTTTAAGAAAAAAACAAGATAAAATTAAATTCATTCAAGTTCGCCACGAAGAAGCTGGCGCATTAGCAGCGGCCGCTTATGCGAAATTAACAGGGAAACTCGGTGTTTGTATGGCAATCGCAGGACCTGGAGCTATTCATTTATTAAACGGTTTATATGATGCGAAACTCGATAAGGCTCCTGTGCTAGCAATTTCAGGACAGGTAGAAACCGATTTACTCGGAACGGATTTTTTCCAAGAAGTAAACTTAGAAAGATTGTTTGATGATGTTGCAGTGTATAACCAGCGCATTATGTCAGCGGAGCAACTACCTGCTGTAGTGAATCAAGCGATTCGTATGGCCTATACGAAAAAAGGTGTATCTGTTCTCACTATTCCGGATGACGTTCCGAAATTCGAAGTAAAAAATGGGGCTCGTGTTACAAACACTTCTTTTACATTGCCTGAGCTATTTCCGCAAAAAGAAGATTTAGATGCAGCGAAACTCGCAATAAATGAAGCGACAAAACCTGTTATTTTAGCAGGTAAAGGCGCAAAACATGCAAGAGAATCTTTACTTGCATTCGCAGAACATATCGGCGCTCCAATCGTACTTACATTGCCAGCTAAAGGAATTGTTCCTGATGAACACCCACTTTGCATCGGTGGATTAGGATTAATTGGAACGAAACCATCTTATGAAGCAATGAAACACGCGGATACTTTAATTATGGTGGGTACTTCTTATCCGTTCACTGGTTTCTTACCTGAAAAGGCAAAAACAATTCATATCGATACAGATCCTGCCCAAATCGGGAAGCGTTATGTGACAGATATCGGCTTAGCCGGTGATGCTGATAAAACATTAAAATGGTTAATTGAAAATGTAGAAAAACACGAGGACCATTCCTTCTTAGAGCATCATCAAGAAATGATGAAAAAGTGGGAAGAAAAATTACACGGTCAGGAAGAAGATTCCTCTACTCCAATTAAACCACAACGCGTTATGCATGCATTGCAGCAAGTAGCAGAAGATGACGCCATTCTTTCAGTTGATGTCGGAAATGTAACGGTCTGGACAGCAAGGCACTTCCGTATGACGAACCAGCAATTTATCATTTCAAGCTGGCTCGCAACACTTGGCTGCGGTTTACCTGGTGCACTTGCTGGAAAAATTGCGTTCCCGAATAAACAAGTATTTGCAGTTTGTGGTGACGGCGGATTTGGAATGACTATGAACGATTTTGTAACAGCTGTAAAATATAAACTACCAATCGTTGTCGTCGTATTGAACAATAATAAAATTGCCATGATTAAATTCGAACAAGAAGTTATGGGTAATATCGAATTCGGCACCGATTTAACGAATCCAGATTTCGCAAAATATGCAGATGCGTGCGGCGGTATTGGCTACCGTATTGAGAAATTAGATGAACTACTACCTGCTTTCGAAAGTGCAGTAAAACAAAACAGGCCGTGTATTATTGATGTAGTTGTAGATGTAAACGAAGCACCAATGCCAGCAAAAATCACATTTGGTCAAGCAGCTGGTTATACGAAACATATGATAAAAGAATTATTTGAAGAAGGTAAAATTGATTTACCTCCACTTTAAACGAAAAAAGATAGCTGAAAACGATTTGTCTTCAGCTATCTTTTTTTATTTTTGTACCTCTCTATAGAATGAAAAATCTTTCATAGTCGGTTGTATTTGTTTCTCTACTTTCCCTTTTTTCTTTTCCCCCTTCGGCCTTCTCACATTTCCTAATTTAATCGCATCTTGCATACTATTACTAATCAAATTTCCAGATAAGATTGTCATACTATAAAAAAGAATTGGTATGACCACGATCCAAGTATGAGTAGTTAAATGGCGGAAGTTTTGACCAATTAATCCTGTCCATTCTTTTGTTACACTATCTGCCTCTGTACCAAAGATTATTGTTCCACCGAAAAACAGTTCTAACAAACCAAGATGTAAGAGAAGTAATAGGGTGCTTACAAATTGCTGGGCTACTAATAAAAGAAATGATGGTAATATATGTGGCCATACATGGCGTTTCAACCGCTGCCACTTACTCCCTCCGAGCACAGTAGCAGCCAACATAAATTCTTCATTCTTAATACGCTTTACTTCTTGCGCCGTATACAACATAACAGTTGGTACAGCAAGGCACGCAAGAACTATAATTTGAAACGTAACCCGTAAATGAAACGGAGCAGCCTCCTCTCCATTTTCAAACATTAAAACTTCATTTAACATAAAATAGGAAATCATAATCATCGGTACAATACTAAACGGATCAAAAAAAGATGAGATAACTGAAAATGAGCGTTTACTGTACATACCAAGCAATAAACCAATAGTTCCGCCAATTACTACACGTAAAATTGCGATAACGATACTAGCACCAACTGTCCATTTCGCTCCTTCTATTATTAACTGAAAAAGGTCGCGTCCTTTCTCATCGCTTCCAAACCAAAATTTACTCGATGGTGAAAACGGAGCAGCCTCTAATTCTCCTTTTTCGTTATACATCATCGTTAATTCACGAATATTTCCGTCAAAAAACACCGTATTTCCAATACTAACAATCATTAATACACTCAAAAAAGTAACACCTAGCCAAAATCTCACATCTCTTTTTACAACTTGCCACATGTTACACACGCTCCTTTATAACATTTTTTAAAAGCGTATGTAATAAACGAAATAGTATAAAAAGCGGTACGTATAATATAACTAAACTCACTGTAAATATTTCTAATTTGGAATTTTCTTTTACAAAAACAAACATGCCGTACGTATTAAATAGCCATTCAATAATATATAAATTTGATAACATAAATAAAATATTTGTTTTTGCATAATAGACTGTTGTTAACAAGACATTTCTTGAAATATGGTGCGTCAAAATATGTCTTAAACTCAGTCCTTTACTCTTTGCAAATATGCTATAATCTTTCTCTAATTCTTCTCTAAAACGTAATAATAGTAGCTTCATAAATAATAACGTTGTAGGTATAGCAAGACATATTATTGGTAACATACGAGCTCTATCCTCACCAAATCCCGCATGTTTCACTGGCATAAATCCTGTTTTTTGAAAGATAATTACTACTAGAAGTTGAGATAATAAAATTAATAAAATGTCCGGGATACTTTCCAGTGCGACGAAAACTCCATTCCATATACGTTGCTTTGATTGAGAGCGCTGCAATACCCACACAACGATAACATACGCAATGAGTAAAGAAAGTATAAATGCCGAAATAAATACAAACATTGTCTCTACATAATGAATCCATATTTGTGGAAATAACTTTCTTGAGTTCCGAAATCCGTAAGTAATTTCACCTGGTTGTAGTAACTTCTCCCCAAGAAACAGAACTGTGTCCCAAAAACCGATTAAATCAATTTGCAGTCCTTTAAATAAACGCGGAAGTGCTCCTAAAAAAAGGATACAAATAAGTGCCGCAAATAATTGTAAACATGTAACTCCACACCACTTACCAATTCGAATGAACATAACCATTATTCTTTCTATTTAAATGAATATTCAGAAATAAAATATATGTATAGTACCTATACCTGTTAACAAATTAACTCCTCTTTCTAAAAAACATAGCAATTCCCGTCATTTTTTGGAAGTTGTATTATATCTTTCGACCATTATCCAACATTTTCCTTCCTAATCAATTCCATACTATAAAAAAGCACTTATTTTTAAACTAAGTGCTTTTTGTATTTAATTCTATTTTACGAATGTATCACACATCCACTCATAAAACTTTTCTTTTTCTTCAAATTGAGGGTAATGTGCTGAGTTTTCAAAAGCTATAAATTCCTTTTGATCCGCTTCAATCAAATCAAAATATTTTTTAGCTGCATGAAATGAAGTATTATAGTCATATTTACCCATAAGAAAATAAAATGGTAGCTTTAGCTTAGTTACTTTAGTAGGTAATGGATTCTTTAAATCTTTTTCTAATAAGACCGTTTGGGAATGTGATAATCCAACGTTATAACGAATTACGTCTAACAAGTTATATTCATTACTAAGTAACATCTGAATGTTATCACCATCTGGATTTTCAATGAGTCTTGATGTTCCACCATATTTTGCAACATAATCTCTCGGAGTGTATGTATCGCCGTTTTTAATTTTTTCGGTTAACTCTTTTAAATATGAAACCTCCTCCGTATTTCCCCCATTTTGCGCCTGTTCAATAACGTATTTTAAACTATCCATCTCACTTTCTACTGTGTCACTCATCTGCCCTATACCAACATATGCTTCATATTTTTCAGGAGCTTTATAGGCAGCTTGCATTCCAATATATGTACCGTAAGAATGCCCAATCAATATTACTTTTTCTTTACCGAGACGTTTTGAAACATAATCTGTCATAGCTAATAAATCTTCTACAAGTAGGTCTGATGATAATTTCGAATAGTCTTCAAAAAAATGATACGATTTCCCGCTTGCCCTTTGATCATAATTAACAACTGTGAATTTCTCTTCCAATAAGTATTGATATTTTTGAGCATATGGTATTTCCGAAGAACCTGGTCCACCATGAACAAAGATAATTACTGGATTCCTCTTATCTTTGCCACGTATCATAATCTCATGACCACTTCCATTTATCTCTACTTGTACTAATGTACTTATACTGTTATTACTCTTTATTTGCGAAGTCCATGTAGGAAATATTAGTGCTATGGTTAGTAATAGTATAGTAATGACTCCAATAAGTTTTATTGATTTTTTTATCTTTTTCATAATACGCTTCCTTTCTGTTAAATTTATAAAATATCAATTTATTTCTGCAAAACTACCTCAAGAAAATAAAAGTACAAAACAAGTACACTTTCCAATTTCATCTCAATGTTTTTGTACATTATTAATGTCCCATACACATCTTAATTTTCCGCTATATAAACCCTTAATATTTTCTTAATTTTCAATATTTTATTATTATGAAGATTTGATAACATCTTGCATACACGTATTTATGTATCACAAACATAGAAAAAAGCCCTTTTTTTCAAAACAAGGACTTTTTTCATAAACTATTTCGCTACCTCTTCTTTCGGCATTACCATACCTTTATACAATTGAACAGTTATCCAGTAATAGATAAAATAAATGACTAAGAATATTCCTATCGGCACCCACACTTTTACAAACGGGTCAACTAAAATAAAGCTGAATAAGTTAAGCCCTACTAAAACGTGGGAAATTCCAATGATCGCTGGGAAGATAAATAAATATGAAATTTCTTTATAAATACTTTTTGTCAGCATACTACGTCTAACGCCTATTTTTCGTAACATTTCATAACGTCGTACATCACGAGAAGCACCCGTTAATATTTTGAACATAAGGGAACTTGCCATCATTGCTAGAAAGGCAATTCCGAGGAAAAACCCCATAAACATTGTTCCACTCATGAGACTGTTCGTTAACTGATAAATTGTCATTTTCGTAAATAAATCTACCTTTGCACCTGTTGCTTTTTCAATTTGTTCTTTTTGTCTCTTGTCTATTTCGATCAACAACGGTTTATATTTTTTCATATCATCTACTTTTGCTAATGTTACAGTATGTTCTGTTCCTTGAATTCCTTTATAATGCTCTTCATCAGCAATTCTTACAGGCTTTCCGCTAAATTGATTATGTGTAATTTGTATTTCTCTTACAACCGCATCTTCCCAATCTTTTGGCATACGAGGAAGTTTATTCACTGCTTCGGGAGCTTCCAAAGCAGAATATACAGGTTCAGTTAAAGGTTCAGCCACCCGTTTACGCGCAGGCTCTTTTAAAGTTTCCATATTAAAGCGGTCGGAAATAAGTGGCGGTTTCGCAGTTAAATCGTCACGTAAGTAATACACCGCTTCTCCATCTACTTTATACTTATACTTGCTTTCTTCAACTATTTCCATTTCCTTTAATGCTGCTGTATCTTGATCATTTGGATCATGAATTACGACATCATATACACGTGAGAAATCTGTCATAATGCCTACATTTTTTTGAAATGCCATACCTGCTGTCATTGCCCCTGCACCTAATGCAATTAACATCGCTACAGTTCCTAATACTCTCGATAAACTATTTACTCGAAAGCGTAACTGTGCATATGTAAAACTATTTAAGCCCATTTCATTTCGTTTTTTATTTCCCTTAATTTTCATCACAAAAAATGGGAGCAATGAACTAAAAATAAAGTACGTTCCAAGTGTTGTAACAATCGTCGCTATTATAAAACCAAGTTCAGCATATGTTCTTATATTTACCATAAAATAATACCCTGTACTTACTAGTAATACACCCAGTACTGTCATTATAATAATGCGAGTTTTACTTTTCTTTACTTCATCTAGTGTTTCATCTTCACGAATTAACTCTAGTTCTGTTTTACGTAACAATCGAATGCTATTCATTATACCCGTAATGAAAAATAGTATTAAGAAGAAAATAGATGTAACTAAAATAGCTGGTGTGTATACAGATGCGTAACTACCTTTTGCTGAAATTTCCATGCCATTCATTAAAAAATTTCCTGCTACACTTGCAAGTAACATTCCTACTAAAATACCGATAATAATACTGACAATACCCATACCGAATGTTTCAATAAATAATAACTGTGCTACTTTTTTCTTTTTCGCTCCAAGCATCATATACATACCAAGTTCTTTTCTTCTTAATGTAAGTAAAAAAGAATTGGCATATATAATATAAAATACAGTTATGAAAGAAAGTAATATTGCACCTACCCAGAAGACGAGTCTAATACTACTAATGAGACTATTACCTTTTGTAAATTCACTGTTCATCGCCATCGTTTGGAACATATAGAAAATACTAATACTAATAACGAGACCAATCAGTAAAACCATATAATCCTTTAACATCTTTTTCATACTATGACGTGATAATTTAAATAACATTGTTTCGCCCCCTACTTAGACTCAGCAGCTGAGCCCATATGAGCGAGCACACCTAAAATGTCTTGATAGAAATTCTCTCGAGTACCTTGACGATTTAATTCTTTATAAAGAAGACCATCTTGAATGAATAAAATACGCTCACAGTAACTTGCACTAAACGCATCATGTGTAACCATCAAAATACTTACATTGTGATTTTCATGTAAATCTTGCATTGCTTCTAATAAACTTTTTGCATTTTTACTATCAAGTGCTCCTGTTGGTTCATCTGCTAATACGATTGCCGGATTATGTACTAAAGCTCGTGCTGCCGCTGTTCTTTGTTTTTGCCCACCAGAAACAGCAGTCGGATATTTTGTTAAAATTTCAGTAATTCCTAATTTCTTCGCAACCTCATTTACTTTTCCTGTAATCTCACTTGACGGTACACCTTGCAAAGAAAGAGGCAAAGCAATATTTTCATAAATTGATAAGTTTTCTAGTAAGTTAAAATCTTGAAAAATGAATCCTAATTTTTGAGAACGAAAATCTGATAATGCATTCCCCTTCATAGAAGTAATATTTGTACCAGCTATCGTCACACTACCACCTGTCGCTTGATCCAGTGTACTAATCACATTAAGTAAAGTCGTTTTTCCAGATCCAGAAGGACCCATGATCCCTACAAACTCTCCTTCTTTAATATGTAATGAAACACCCCTTAACGCTTTTGACTGATTCTCATTTCTTTTCCCGTACGTTTTTTCTACACTTTCTACAGTAACTACATTTGTTGACATTTCTTTCACTCCATCCCTTTTGTATAGAATTAATTTCTCACATATTTCTTATCATTTTGTCCTGTAAATCCTTAAGAATTTTTTGATTTTTCAAACACAAAAGATACACAAGTAACATGAACTTTTCCCTACTTCATATTCTCACTTTTCAAAAACTCGTTCCTTCGATTTCTCTTACATTTACCTTACATTTTTGTAAGGTAAACAAGAAAACACACCAATTTCTAATGGTGTGTTTTCTTTTTAATCAATATTTTCTATTCTTTATTTCCTCTTCCATACTTGCCGCAAATACATCTAGCGCAACAACCTCTGACTTTTCTTCCCCATATTTACGTACATTTACAGATCCGTTTTCCATTTCCTTATCCCCAATAACAAGAACATAAGGAATTTTTTGCATTTGTGCTTCTCTTATTTTATATCCTAACTTTTCATCTCGCACATCTCGTTCAATACGAACTCCAGCTTGTGCTAATTTATCCGCAACCTCATTTGCATATTGTACATGAACTGCATTTGAAACTGGAATTACTTTCACTTGAACTGGTGCTACCCATGCCGGGAACGCGCCTCCAAAGTGTTCAATTAATATTGCTAAAAAGCGGTCTAACGAACCTAAAACTGCTCGGTGAATAACAACTGGTCTTTTCTTTTCATTCTTCTCATCTATATAATTTAAATCGAATTTCTCTGGCATTTGGAAATCAAGCTGAATTGTTCCGCACTGGTGACTTCTATTTAAAGCATCTTTAATATGGAAATCAATCTTCGGTCCATAAAATGCGCCGTCACCTTCATTTAGTCTATATTTATAATTCAATGACTGTAATACATTTTCTAATGCGGCTTCTGCTTGCTCCCACAATTTATCGTCACCCATTGAATCTTCTGGACGAGTAGACAGCTCCACTTCATATTCGAATCCAAAAGTTTTATATACGTAATCAATTTGCCCCATTACGGATTTAATTTCATCCTCAATTTGTTCTGGTGTTACAAATAAATGAGCATCATCTTGGCAGAAAGTACGTACTCTTAATAATCCGTTTAACGCTCCGCTAAATTCATGGCGATGCACTTGACCGAACTCACACATGCGAATTGGTAATTCACGATAAGAATGCAATTTATTTTTGAACATAAGCATGTGTCCTGGACAGTTCATTGGCTTTAATGCAAAACTTTTGTTGTCTACTTCTGAGAAATACATATTATCTTTATAATGGCCCCAGTGCCCTGATCTCTCCCATACTTCTTGGTTCATCATAAACGGAGTGCGTACTTCTTGATAATTGTATTCTTTTTGAATTTCTCTTAAAAATGCTTCTAATTCATTCCGAATAATTTGGCCTTTCGGTAAATAAAATGGCATTCCCGGAGCCTCTTCAGAAAACATAAATAACTCAAGTTCATTACCTAACTTACGGTGGTTTCTTTTTGCTGCTTCTTCAACAAAATGTAAATACTCTTCTAACTCTTTTTGAGAAGAGAATGCAACACCATATATACGCTGAAGCACTTGGTTATTACTATCACCTCGCCAATATGCACCGGAAACGTGAGTTAATTGAAATGCTTTCAAATAACCTGTAGATGGTACATGTGGCCCCCTACATAAATCTACAAATTCACCTTGTTTATATAGTGTTACACTTTCCCCACTAGGAATTGCTTCTAAAAGTTCTAATTTCAAGCGATCGTTCATTTCTTGAAACAGTTTTGTTGCTTCTTCTCGAGAAACCTCAACTCGTTCTATACTTATATTTTCTTTTATAATATTTCTCATTTCTTTCTCGATTTTTGGTAAATCTTCTACGTTTACACTACTTGGAAGATCCATATCATAATAAAATCCATTTTCAATAACAGGCCCTACCCCAAGATTTATATCACCATATAATCTTTTTACAGCTTGCGCTAAAATATGTGCCGCAGAGTGTCTTGCAATTTCTACTCCATCATTTGAATCTATAGTAATGATTTCTACTTCCGCATTTTCTTCAATATTTCGGCGTAAATCATATAACTGATCATTTACTTTCCCAGCGACTGCTTTCCTTTTCAAGCTACTACTAATTGATCCAGCAATTTCTTCTAAAGTAATTCCTTTTACAAATTCTTTAACACTACCATCTGGAAATTTAATTTCAATCATCTGTTCTTTCATTTTTCATCTCTCCATTTCATAATAAAAAGCACACTCATCCCTAAAATAGGGACGAGCGTGCTTTTACCCGTGGTTCCACCCAGATTCCCATTGTAAACATACAATGGCTTCTTTTACGGTAACGTCGTTTACACGGCACTAGATACTTCATTTCCCCAGTGCAGCTCTAAGGTGGTAAGTTATTTTTCTGCGTTAGGAAGTTCTCA
>NZ_JAEHBN010000022.1:0-82108 GCF_016483605.1 Bacillus cereus group sp. N11 | reverse complement strand
ATGTGCGGAAGGGATAAGTGCTGAAAGCATCTAAGCATGAAGCCCCCCTCAAGATGAGATTTCCCATAGCGTAAGCTAGTAAGATCCCTGAAAGATGATCAGGTTGATAGGTTCGAGGTGGAAGCATGGTGACATGTGGAGCTGACGAATACTAATAGATCGAGGACTTAACCATATAATATGTAGCAAATGTTATCTAGTTTTGAAGGAATATGCCTTCATAGTTTGGTGATGATGGCAGAGAGGTCACACCCGTTCCCATACCGAACACGGAAGTTAAGCTCTCTAGCGCCGATGGTAGTTGGGACCTTGTCCCTGTGAGAGTAGGACGTCGCCAAGCAAGCTTAAGACGAGTCAGAATGACTCGTCTTTTTTGTGTTTATTTTTATTTACCAAATGTCATAATCCATAAATTTAATAACGCCAAAAATGAAAAAAGAATGAAATAGAGACTGTTTAAAATAATGGCAATGATTTTTGGTGTTCCTGATTTTCCGACTGCCCTAAAATAATACTTAAGAACAGGAAACATTATTTCTATTATAAGTATATATTTTAAAAAATGAGAGTAGAAAAAATGGGATGATATAAATAAGTATTCAATCATTATAGCAATTACTGCGATAGAGAAAAATAAATAAGATAATAGCATAGTTATTTTTTTTCACGGTTATTCTCCCCCTAAAAATTAAATCGCTATAATATAAGTTCTATTGATGTATAGAGAATAAGAGTTTATATACTTTTATTAAAATGTACTGAAGTACCATATAAACAATTGTACGTAAAATAGATCTCTAGAAATATATATTCTAATTCCCTTTCCTTCTTGCATATAGTTGCAATTCTTCTTTTGAATATAACTAAAACACGAACGTTATTGGTAACTAGTAAAAAAACATTCGATTATTTATTGACATTGTTTATAAAATATTGTTAATATAGCCATAGAAACAATAATATATAAGACCTCATATAATCGCGGGGATATGGCCTGCAAGTCTCTACCTAACGACCGTTATTCGTTAGACTATGAGGGAAAGTCACTCGGTATTTTTCTATTCACAAGGGATACGTATGCCTGAGTAGAGCGCTTTCTCTCATAGTAAAAGAGAAACTGTTCTATTTCAGGCTTTTTTTATTTGAATCGGGGGGATTCTAATATGAAATCACTAGTTGGAGTCATAATGGGAAGTACGTCAGACTGGGAAACAATGAAATTTGCTTGTGACATTTTAGATGAATTAAATATACCGTATGAGAAAAAAGTTGTATCCGCTCATCGGACTCCGGATTATATGTTTGAATATGCAGAGACGGCTCGTGAACGTGGATTGAAAGTTATTATTGCTGGAGCTGGTGGAGCAGCGCATTTACCAGGAATGGTTGCAGCGAAGACAAATCTTCCTGTAATTGGCGTTCCAGTTCAATCAAAAGCGTTAAACGGATTAGATTCATTATTATCCATCGTCCAAATGCCAGGAGGGGTTCCAGTTGCAACTGTTGCAATTGGTAAAGCTGGTTCAACAAATGCTGGATTACTTGCTGCACAAATACTTGGATCATTCCATGATGATATACATGATGCATTGGAATTGAGACGAGAAGCAATTGAAAAAGATGTGCGTGAAGGTAGTGAGCTAGTATGACGAGAATCATTTTACCTGGAAAAACAATCGGCATTATTGGAGGCGGCCAGCTTGGAAGAATGATGGCATTGGCAGCTAAGGAGATGGGATATAAAATTGCTGTTTTAGATCCTACCAAGCATTCACCATGTGCACAAGTTGCTGATGTTGAAATTGTTGCACCATATGACGATTTAAAAGCAATTCAGCATTTAGCAGAGATAAGTGATGTTGTCACATATGAATTTGAGAATATTGATTATAGATGTTTACAATGGCTTGAAAAACATGCTTACTTACCACAAGGTAGTCAGTTGTTAAATAAAACGCAAAATCGTTTTACAGAAAAGAATGCAATTGAAAAAGCCGGGTTACCGGTAGCGACGTATAGATTAGTTCAAAATCAAGAGCAGCTTACTAAAGCGATTGCTGAGTTATCATATCCTTCCGTCTTAAAAACAACGACAGGTGGATATGATGGGAAAGGGCAAGTTGTTTTAAGAAGTGAAGCTGATGTTGAGAAGGCACGAAATCTTGCGAATGAAGCAGAATGCATTCTAGAAAAATGGGTGCCTTTTGAAAAAGAAGTATCAGCTATTGTCATTCGTAGTGTAAGTGGTGAAACGAAAGTGTTTCCAGTAGCGGAAAATATTCATGTGAATAACATTTTACATGAATCTATCGTTCCAGCTCGCATTACAGAAGAACTTTCTCAAAAAGCAATTGCTTACGCAAAGGTACTTGCGGATGAATTAGAACTTGTGGGAACACTAGCGGTAGAGATGTTTGCTACAGCTAATGGTGAGATTTACATTAATGAATTAGCACCAAGACCTCACAATTCAGGACACTATACACAGGATGCATGTGAAACGAGTCAATTTGGTCAACATATTCGAGCAATCTGTAATTTACCTCTTGGAGAAACAAATTTGTTAAAACCAGTTGTCATGGTAAACATTTTAGGCGAACATATAGAAGGGGTCCTAGGACAAGTGAATAGATTAACCGGGTGCTATTTACACTTGTATGGAAAAGAAGAAGCAAAAGCGCAGCGAAAAATGGGGCATGTTAATATTTTAAATGATAATATTGAAGTCGCTCTAGAAAAAGCGAAGAGTTTGCATATTTGGGACCATCAAGAACAACTGTTGGAGGGAAAAAGATGATTAATCGTTATACACGCCCTGAAATGGGTGCTATTTGGACGGAAGAGAATAAATTTAAAGCATGGTTAGAAGTTGAGATTTTAGCTTGTGAAGCATGGGCTGAGCTTGGCGATATTCCAAAAGAAGATGTTAAAAAAATTCGTGAGCATGCATCATTTGATATTGATCGTATTTATGAAATTGAAAAAGAAACACGTCATGACGTAGTTGCTTTCACTCGTGCTGTATCAGAAACACCAACATTAGGTGAAGAACGCAAATGGGTTCATTACGGTTTAACATCTACAGACGTAGTAGATACAGCTTTATCTTACATCTTAAAACAAGCAAATGAAATCTTGTTAAAAGACTTAGAAAACTTCGTTAGCATTTTAGCTAACAAAGCGAAAGAGCATAAATACACGATTATGATGGGAAGAACGCACGGTGTTCATGCAGAGCCAACGACATTTGGTTTAAAACTTGGTCTTTGGTATGAAGAAATGAAACGTAACGTAGAGCGTTTCAAACAAGCTGCGGATACAGTTCGCGTTGGTAAATTATCTGGTGCAGTTGGTACATACGCGAACATTGATCCATTCGTAGAAAAATTTGTTTGTGAAAACTTAGGATTAGAAGCGGCACCAATTTCAACACAAACATTGCAACGTGATCGTCATGCACATTACATGTCAACACTTGCGCTAATCGCAACATCTATTGAAAAGATGGCAGTTGAGATTCGTGGTTTACAAAAGAGTGAAACACGTGAAGTTGAAGAGGCTTTCGCAAAAGGTCAAAAAGGTTCTTCTGCAATGCCACATAAACGTAATCCAATTGGATCTGAAAATATGACTGGTTTAGCTCGTGTTATCCGCGGTTATATGATGACGGCTTACGAGAATGTTCCATTATGGCATGAGCGCGACATTTCTCACTCTTCAGCAGAACGCGTAATTCTACCAGATGCTACAATCGCATTAAATTACATGTTAAATCGCTTTGGTAATATCGTTAAAAACTTAACTGTATACCCGGAGAATATGAAACGCAATATGACAAGAACATACGGCTTAATTTACTCTCAGCGCGTAATGCTTACACTAATCGACAAAGGTATGGTACGTGAAGAAGCTTATGATATCGTACAGCCTAAAGCGATGGAAGCTTGGGAAACACAAGTACAATTTAAAGAGCTTGTAGAAGCTGATGAGCGTATTACGAGCAAATTAACGCAAGAGGAAATTAACGAATGCTTCAACTATGAGCATCATATGCAACATGTTGATACAATCTTTGAACGCCTAGGATTAAACGAAGCGTAAAATTTTATATGGCACAGAATAGAGTCATTCTGTGCCATTCTTTATAAAAATATTATTCACATTTTTCAAACTACAGGGGGCTTGCGAAATGCAAAAGCTAGAATTGCTGTATGAAGGTAAGGCAAAAAGAATTTATCGTACAGAATCAGCAGATATGGTTTGGGTAGAGTACAAAGATAGTGCGACTGCTTTCAATGGGGAGAAAAAAGAGACGATTACAGGAAAAGGTCGTTTGAACAATGAGATTACAACTTTATTGTTCAGAAAGTTACAAGAAGTAGGAATAAAAACACATTTTGTTGAGAAGTTATCTGAAACAGAGCAACTTGTAAAAAAAGTGAGTATTATTCCTTTAGAAGTTGTCACAAGAAATGTAATTGCAGGAAGCCTTTCAAAGCGATTAGGAATGGAAGAGGGAACTGTACTTGCAGAACCAATCGTAGAATTTTACTTCAAAGATGATGATTTAGGAGATCCGCTTGTAACGGAAGATCATATTCGTGTATTAAATGTTGCGTCACCAGAGCAAGTAAGCGTATTACGAGATATGGCTCTACAAATCAATCAAGTATTGATTGAGCATTTCGCAAGCTGTCGTGTAAGATTAGTAGATTTTAAATTAGAGTTTGGTGTAACGGAAGAAGGAGAAATCATATTAGCGGATGAGATCTCACCAGATACTTGCCGTTTATGGGATGAAACGAGCAATGAAAAGTTTGATAAAGACGTATTCCGTCGCGATCTTGGAAATTTAACAGAAGCTTATGAAGAGATTTTAAAACGTTTAGGGGGAATTTCACATGTATAAAGTTAAGGTATATGTAACGTTAAGAGAAAGCGTATTAGATCCACAAGGAACAGCAGTAAAAGGGGCACTTCATAGTCTTTCATTTACAGAAGTACAGGATGTTCGAATCGGAAAGTACATGGAACTAACAATTGATAAATCTGTATCTGACCTTGACGCAAAGGTAAAGGAAATGTGTGAAAAATTATTAGCAAACGTTGTAATGGAAGACTTCCGTTATGAAGTTGAGGAGGTTGTCGCACAGTGAAATTTGCCGTAATAGTATTTCCGGGTTCGAACTGTGATGTCGATATGTTCCATGCAATTAAAGATGAGCTTGGTGAAGAAGTAGATTACGTTTGGCACGATAGAGAGAATTTAGATGAATATGATGCAATTTTACTACCTGGTGGATTCTCTTACGGTGACTATTTACGTTGTGGTGCTATTTCTCGCTTTGCTAACGCAATGAAAGCAGTGCAAAAAGCTGCTGAGCAAGGAAAACCAATTTTAGGAGTGTGTAATGGATTCCAGATTCTTGTTGAATCAGGATTACTACCAGGAGCACTAATAAGAAACGAAAACTTAAAATTTATGTGTCGCACTGTTCAGTTACGTGTTGAAAATAACGAAACGATGTTTACATCACAATATGAAAAAGATGAAGTAATCAATATTCCAATTGCACATGGTGAAGGGAATTACTATTGTGATGAAGTAACTCTTAAACAATTAGAAAAGAATAATCAAATCGCATTCCGTTATGTAGAAAATCCGAACGGTAGCGTTTCAGATATTGCTGGTATTGTAAATGAAAAGGGAAATGTACTTGGTATGATGCCACACCCAGAGCGTGCTGTAGATGAATTGCTTGGTGGTGCTGAAGGGTTAAAAGTCTTTCAATCTATCTTAAAACAGTGGAGGGAAACATATGTCGTTAATGCTTGAACCAAATCCAACACAAATTAAAGAAGAGCGTATATATGCGGAAATGGGGCTAACAGACGAAGAGTTTGCCATGGTTGAAAAGATTCTAGGCCGTTTGCCGAATTATACAGAAACAGGTTTATTCTCTGTAATGTGGTCTGAACATTGTAGTTATAAAAATTCAAAACCAGTTCTTCGCAAGTTCCCAACAACAGGTGAGCGTGTCCTGCAAGGCCCTGGAGAAGGCGCTGGAATTGTAGATATCGGTGATAATCAAGCGGTTGTATTTAAAATGGAAAGCCATAACCATCCTTCTGCTATTGAACCATATCAAGGAGCAGCAACAGGCGTTGGTGGTATTATCCGTGACGTATTCTCTATGGGAGCACGTCCAGTAGCTCTATTAAACTCACTTCGCTTCGGTGAACTACAATCACCACGTGTGAAATATTTATTCGAAGAAGTAGTAGCAGGAATCGCAGGATACGGTAACTGCATCGGTATTCCTACTGTTGGTGGCGAAGTACAATTCGATCCATGTTACGAAGGAAATCCACTTGTAAATGCAATGTGCGTAGGTTTAATTAACCACGAGGATATTAAAAAAGGGCAAGCACACGGTGCTGGCAATACAGTAATGTACGTAGGAGCATCAACTGGTCGTGACGGTATTCACGGTGCAACATTCGCATCTGAAGAACTATCTGAAAGCTCAGAAGCGAAACGTCCGGCAGTTCAAGTAGGAGATCCATTTATGGAGAAACTTCTTATCGAAGCATGTTTAGAACTTATTCAGTCTGATGCACTTGTTGGAATTCAAGATATGGGAGCTGCTGGTTTAACTTCATCTTCTGCAGAAATGGCAAGTAAAGCAGGTATGGGTATTGAAATGTACTTAGATGATGTACCACAGCGTGAAACGGGAATGACACCATATGAAATGATGCTATCTGAATCACAAGAGCGTATGTTAATTGTTATCAAAAAAGGTAGAGAGCAAGAAATAGTAGATTTATTTGAGAAGTATGGTCTTGCAGCAGTTACGATGGGGAAAGTAACGGAAGACAAAATGCTTCGCTTATTCCATAAAGGTGAAATGGTAGCTGAAGTACCAGCAGATGCTCTTGCAGAAGAAGCGCCAATTTATCATAAACCATCAAAAGAAGCAGCATACTTTGCTGAGTTCCAGCAGATGAAAGTGGAAACACCGCAAGTAGAAGATTATAAAGAAACGTTATTCGCTTTACTACAACAACCGACAATTGCAAGTAAAGAGTGGGTATATGATCAATATGATTATCAAGTACGCACAAGCACAGTTGTTACACCAGGTTCAGATGCAGCGGTTGTACGTGTACGCGGTACAGAAAAAGGATTAGCAATGACGACAGATTGTAACTCTCGCTATATTTACTTAGATCCAGAAACGGGCGGTAAAATTGCAGTAGCAGAGGCAGCGCGTAATATCGTATGTTCTGGTGGAGAGCCACTTGCAATTACAGATTGCTTAAACTTTGGTAACCCAGAAAAACCGGAAATCTTCTGGCAAATTGAGAAATCGGTAGATGGTATGAGTGAAGCTTGTCGCACATTACAAACGCCAGTTATTGGCGGAAACGTATCGATGTATAACGAGCGTAGTGGTGAAGCGGTATATCCAACACCGACTGTTGGGATGGTTGGTCTTGTCCATGATTTAAAACATGTAACAACACAAGAATTTAAGCAAGCTGGCGATTTAGTGTACGTAATTGGAGAGACGAAAGCTGAATTTGGTGGAAGTGAATTACAGAAAATGGTCCACGGCAAAATTTTCGGCCAATCACCAAGTATCGATCTAGATGTAGAATTAAAACGCCAAAAACAAGTATTAGAAGCAATTCAAGCTGGCCTTGTTCAATCGGCACATGATGTTGCTGAAGGTGGTTTAGCAGTTGCAATTTCTGAAAGTGCAATTGGTGCTAACGGTTTAGGTGCTACTGTGAAATTAGACGGTGAAGCAACGGCGGTATTATTTGCGGAATCACAATCTCGCTTCGTTCTAACTGTAAAACGTGAAAACAAAGAAGCGTTCGAGAAAGTCGTCGAAGCAATTCAAGTTGGAGCAGTGACAGATACAAATGAGGTAACAATTCATAATGAAGAAAATGAAGTATTACTTACAGCAAATGTAGATGAAATGAGACAGGCTTGGAAAGGGGCAATCCCATGCTTGCTGAAATAAAGGGGTTAAATGAAGAATGTGGCGTCTTTGGAATTTGGGGGCATGAAAATGCGGCACAAGTTTCGTACTACGGATTGCACAGTTTGCAGCACCGTGGGCAAGAGGGCGCAGGCATTGTTGTAAATAATGGGGAAAAAATCGTCGGTCACAAGGGATTAGGTTTAATATCGGAAGTGTTTTCAAGAGGTGAGCTAGAAGGATTGGACGGAAAATCAGCAATCGGACACGTACGATACGCGACGGCTGGTGGAAGTGAAGTAGCTAACGTTCAACCATTATTATTCCGTTTTTCTGATCATAGTATGGCATTAGCTCATAACGGAAATTTAATTAATGCAAAAATGCTTCGCCGCGAATTAGAGGCAGAGGGAAGTATTTTTCAAACGAGTTCAGATACAGAAGTACTTTTACATCTTATTAAGCGTAGTACGAAAGATTCTTTAATTGAAAGTGTAAAAGAGGCACTAAATAAAGTGAAAGGTGCGTTTGCATATCTTTTACTAACTGGGAATGAAATGATTGTTGCGCTAGATCCGAATGGGTTCCGTCCTCTTTCAATTGGAAAGATGGGTGATGCTTACGTTGTAGCATCAGAAACATGTGCTTTCGATGTAGTAGGTGCAACATACATTCGTGATGTAGAACCGGGTGAATTACTTATCATCAATGATGAAGGAATTCACGTAGATCGTTTTACAAATGAAGTAGATCATGCAATTTGTAGTATGGAGTACATTTACTTTGCGCGTCCGGATTCTAATATCGCTGGTATTAATGTCCACGCAGCACGTAAAAACATGGGGAAACGTTTAGCGGCAGAAGCTCCTATTGAAGCTGATGTTGTTACTGGTGTACCAGATTCTAGTATTTCAGCTGCGATCGGTTATGCTGAGGCGACAGGTATTCCATATGAGTTAGGATTAATTAAAAATCGTTACGTTGGACGTACGTTTATTCAACCTTCTCAAGAATTGCGAGAGCAAGGGGTAAAGATGAAGCTTTCCGCAGTAAGAGGTGTAGTTGAGGGGAAACGAGTTGTTATGATTGACGACTCTATCGTAAGAGGAACGACAAGCAAACGAATTGTTCGTATGCTTCGTGAAGCTGGAGCGACAGAGGTTCATGTAAGAATTGCTTCACCGCCTCTAAAATATCCATGTTTCTATGGTATTGATATTCAAACGAGAAAAGAATTAATTGCAGCAAATAATACAGTAGAAGAAATCCGTGAAATGATCGGAGCGGATTCTTTAACATTTTTAAGTGAAGATGGATTAGTAGATGCAATTGGACGTCCATATGAAGGGAAATATGGCGGCCTATGTATGGCTTACTTCAATGGAGACTATCCAACAGCTCTTTATGATTATGAGCAAGAGCTTTTAGAAAGTATGAAATAAGAAAGTGAAAAAAGCTTCTACTTCTTTTGATGTAGAAGCTAGCTTCTTTCTTAAAAACGGCCGCCCTGGATGGGGAGAAATTAAAAGACGAGGTGTAAATAACGATGGCGAATGCATATAAGCAAGCAGGAGTAGATATTGAAGCTGGATATGAAGCGGTATCTCGCATGAAAAAACACGTACAAACAACAATGAGAAAAGAAGTACTAGGCGGTTTAGGCGGTTTTGGAGGTATGTTTGATCTATCAAAATTTGCATTAGAAGAACCTGTATTAGTATCTGGAACAGATGGCGTGGGAACAAAATTGATGCTCGCTTTTATGGCAGATAAACATGACACAATTGGTATTGATGCAGTAGCGATGTGTGTAAATGATATTGTTGTCCAAGGGGCAGAGCCGCTTTTCTTCCTTGATTATATTGCTTGTGGTAAAGCTGAACCTAGTAAAATTGAAAACATCGTCAAAGGTATATCAGAGGGCTGTCGCCAAGCTGGTTGTGCATTAATTGGTGGGGAAACAGCTGAAATGCCAGGAATGTATTCTACGGAAGAATACGATTTAGCTGGTTTTACAGTTGGGATTGTTGATAAAAAGAAAATTGTAACAGGTGAAAAGATTGAAGCTGGTCACGTATTAATTGGCTTAGCATCTAGCGGTATTCATAGTAATGGTTACTCTTTAGTACGAAAAGTGTTACTAGAAGATGGAGAACTATCTTTAGATCGTATTTATGGACGCTTAGAACTACCTCTTGGTGAGGAGTTATTAAAACCAACGAAAATTTATGTCAAACCTATTTTAGAACTATTGAAAAAACATGAAGTATACGGTATGGCTCATATTACAGGTGGTGGATTCATTGAAAATATTCCACGTATGTTGCCAGAAGGAATTGGTGCTGAGATTGAACTTGGATCTTGGGAAATTCAGCCGATTTTCAATTTGCTTCAAGAAGTTGGGAAACTAGAAGAGAAAGAAATGTTCAATATTTTTAACATGGGTATTGGTATGGTAGTAGCGGTAAGGGAAGAAGATGCAAAAGATATTGTTCGTCTTCTTGAAGAGCAAGGAGAAACAGCTCGTATTATTGGTCGTACTGTACAAGGGGATGGCGTTACCTTCAATGGGGGCACAGCACTATGAGTAGATTAGCAGTTTTTGCTTCTGGAAGCGGATCTAACTTTCAATCTCTCGTTAATGCGGTAGAAGAAAAGAGATTGGATGCAGATATTAGTTTATTAGTATGTGATAAACCAGAAGCACGCGTTATTGGACGGGCACATTATCATCATATCCCATGTTTCGCTTTTTCAGCGAAAGCATATGAGTCAAAAGAAGCATTTGAAAAAGAAATATTAAAGAAGCTAGAAGAGTATGAAATTGATTATGTTATTTTAGCTGGATATATGCGTTTAATTGGGCCAACTTTACTAGAAGCATATGGCGGGAAGATTATTAACATTCATCCATCACTACTACCGAGTTTCCCAGGGAAAGATGCTGTCGGTCAAGCGTTAGAAGCAGGTGTGAAAGTAACTGGAGTAACAATTCATTATGTAGATGCAGGTATGGATACAGGTCCAATTATTGCGCAAGAAGCAGTAGTTGTTTCTGAAGGTGATACGAGAGAAAGCTTACAAAAGAAAATTCAACAAGTTGAACATAAATTATACGTAAATACAGTGAATCAAATTGTTCAGTCTGTGAAAGAACCAACTGTTAACTAACATACAACCAGGGGTGAAGGATAAATGAAAAAGCGTGCATTAGTAAGTGTTTCAGATAAAACAGGAGTAGTAGAATTTGTTAAAGGTTTACTAGAACAAGGGATTGAAGTTATTTCAACAGGTGGTACGAAAAAATTACTAGAAGAAAATGGTTTACAAGTAATCGGTATTTCTGAAGTAACTGGTTTCCCAGAAATTATGGATGGCCGTGTAAAAACATTACATCCAAATATTCATGGTGGTCTATTAGCAGTTCGTGATAATGAAACACATGTAGCGCAAATGAATGAATTAGGCATTCAACCAATTGACTTTGTTGTTGTTAACTTATACCCATTTAAAGAAACAATCGCTAAGCCTGATGTAACATTTGCTGATGCAATTGAAAATATTGATATCGGTGGCCCAACAATGATTCGCTCTGCTGCGAAAAATCATAAATTTGTATCGGTAATCGTAGATCCAGTAGATTATGATGTTGTATTAGCAGAACTGAAAGAGAACGGCGAAGTAAAAGAAGAGACGAAACGTAAATTAGCAGCGAAAGTATTCCGTCATACAGCGGCATATGATGCGTTAATTTCTAACTACTTAACAGAACAAATGGGTGAAGAAAGTCCAGAAACGTTAACTGTGACGTTTGAGAAAAAGCAAGACTTACGTTATGGAGAGAACCCACATCAAAGGGCTACTTTCTATAAAGCACCATTTGCTGCAACTTCTTCTGTTGCATATGCAGAACAATTACATGGTAAGGAATTATCTTATAACAATATTAATGATGCAGACGCAGCGCTTAGCATCGTAAAAGAATTTACAGAACCAGCAGTAGTAGCAGTAAAACATATGAATCCATGTGGCGTTGGAGTAGGAACTGATATTCACGAGGCATATACTCGTGCTTATGAAGCGGATCCAGTATCAATCTTCGGCGGTATTATTGCAGCAAATCGTGAAATTGATAAAGCTACAGCAGAAAAGTTACACGAAATTTTCTTAGAAATTGTTATCGCTCCTTCGTTCTCGCAAGAAGCTTTAGAAGTGTTGCAAAGCAAGAAGAACTTACGCTTACTAACTGTAAATATTGAAAAAGCGACAAGTGCAAGCAAAAAACTAACTTCTGTACAAGGTGGTCTTCTTGTTCAAGAGGAAGATACGTTATCATTAGATGAGAACACAATTTCAATTCCAACGAAACGTGAACCATCAGAGCAAGAGTGGAAAGATTTAAAACTAGCTTGGAAAGTTGTAAAACATGTGAAATCAAATGCAATTGTTTTAGCGAATGATAACATGACGGTTGGTGTAGGCGCGGGACAGATGAACCGTGTAGGCTCTGCAAAAATTGCAATTACACAAGCTGGCGAAAAAGCACAAGGTAGCGCACTTGCATCTGATGCTTTCTTCCCAATGCCAGATACAGTAGAAGAAGCAGCAAAAGCTGGTATTACAGCAATTATCCAACCAGGTGGATCAATTCGTGATGAGGATTCTATTAAAGTGGCAGATAAGTATGGGATTACGATGGTGTTCACTGGCGTACGTCATTTCAAACACTAATAGAGGATGTCTAAAAGGTCCGGTCGAGATAATCTTCGCATGTCGTCGTTGCAATGCCAGTGCGGTACTCATGTAGGAAAACTATACTCCGTATCCTCTTGGAAAATGCGCCTCGACCTGCTCGGTTCTCTCGATCCTCCCTTTTAAACTTCTATTGATATGAAAAAGCAAACTAGGAGCATAGCTTCTAGTTTGTACCTATTTAATTATTGGGGGATGAAATATGAATGTTTTAGTAATTGGCCGCGGTGGGCGTGAGCATGCTTTAGCTTGGAAGTTTGCACAATCTGAAAAGGTGGAGAAGGTGTATGTAGCACCAGGTAATGAAGGTATGCGAGATGTTGCAACACCAGTTGATATTGATGAAAATGATTTTGATGCATTAGTTTTATTTGCCAAAGAGAATAATGTTGAATTAACTTTCGTTGGGCCAGAAATTCCGCTTATGAATGGAATTGTTGATCGTTTTAAAGAAGAAGGACTTCGCGTATTTGGTCCGAATAAAGCGGCTGCTGTTATTGAAGGCAGTAAAGCTTTTACGAAAGAGTTGATGAAAAAGTATAATATACCAACTGCTGCATACGAAACTTTTACAGACTATGATGAAGCAGTAAAGTACATTCAAAAAGTTGGTGCGCCAATTGTTATTAAAGCTGATGGATTAGCTGCTGGTAAAGGTGTAACGGTAGCAATGACGCTTGAAGAGGCATTACAAGCTGTGAAAGAAATGCTACAAGATGTGAAATTCGGCGTGGCAAGTAAGAAGGTCGTTATTGAAGAGTTTTTAGATGGACAAGAATTTTCATTGATGGCATTTGTAAATGGAACAACTGTACATCCGATGGTAATTGCTCAAGACCATAAACGAGCTTTTGATGGCGATAAGGGTCCTAATACAGGTGGAATGGGCGCATATTCTCCAGTACCACAAATTCCAGAATCAGCAGTTCAAGAGGCGATTGAAACAGTATTACATCCAACTGCTAAAGCGATGATCCAAGAAAATCGTTCGTTTACAGGTATTTTATATGCAGGGCTTATTTTAACAAATGATGGTCCAAAGGTAATTGAATTTAATGCTCGCTTTGGTGATCCTGAAACGGAAGTTGTATTACCTCGCTTAGAGAATGATTTAGTTGATGTATGCAACGCTGTGTTAGATGAAAGTGAACTAACTTTACAATGGTCAGAAGATGCTGTTATCGGTGTTGTACTTGCTTCTAAAGGATATCCAGAAGCGTATAAAAAAGGTGAAGTTATTAACGGATTAGATGCATTGCAAGATGTGATTGTTTTCCATGCGGGGACAGTAATGAAACACGGTGATTTTGTAACAAATGGTGGTCGTGTATTATTTGTTGCTTGCAAGGCGAATAGTTTACAAGAAGCAAAAGATAAAGTATATAAAGAAATCGGTAAAATTGAAAGTGATGGTCTGTTTTATCGAAGTGATATAGGATATCGTGCAATTGGGCATGAGATGACGAGAAGCTAATGTATAAAAAATCCCGCTGATTTCTCAGCGGGATTTTTATGCATCTTTATCTTTCTTCAATTTTCCTTTTTGCTTTGCCATTTCTCGAAGTAAATACTCGATGTGTGCATTGACGCTACGAAACTCATCATTCGCCCATTTTTCGATGACTGCGTGTAATTCAGGATCAATACGTAATGGAAAGCTTTTCTTTTTAGCCATAATTATTTACAACCTATTAGTATAGGCTTCCTGTATTAATAACTGGTTGCGCACCTTTATCTGAAACGATGGCAACCAATAAGTTGTTTACCATATTTGCTTTACGCTCGTCATCGAGTTCCAGCACGCCTTCTTCATCCAACATATGGATTGAATCTTTGGCCATTTTCACAGCACCTTCAACAATCTCTTTTCTAGCAGCTAACACTGCTTTTGCTTGTTGACGTTGTAGCATTGCATGGGCAATTTCTGTTGCGTAAGCTAAATGCGTTAAACGAGTTTCTAATACTTCTACACCAGCAATTTCAAGACGCGCTTCTAATTCGCGTTTTAGCTCTTCTGAAATTTCCTCAGTATTTCCACGTAACGTAATACAAGTTTCATCCTGGAAATTATCATAAGGATATTTTGTTGCCACGTGGCGGATTGCTGTTTCACTTTGGATTTCTACGAATCGATCGTAATGCTCAACACCAAACATTGCTTTTGCAGAATCAACCACCTTATATACGATAACAGCTGCAATTTCAATTGGATTTCCTTCGACATCATTTACTTTTAATTTCTTACTATTAAAGTTTTCAACACGTAAAGATACAGTTTGACGGAATGCAAATGGAATTGTTAAAAATAAACCGTTTTGACGAATTGTTCCTAAATAATTACCGAAGAACGTAATAACTTTCGCTTGATTCGGTTGAACGATACCGATGCCTGTAGCCAAAACAGATGCTAATATAAGAGCTAAAATAGCTATTACAAACATTTCTTGTACAAGGCAAAATACACCGATAGCGGCTAAAACTAAAATTCCAATAACACCCAGAAATCCATTTACATAAAATACTTGTTTTTCTTTCATATGATCGCCTCCTGATATAAAAATGATATCACTTTTATATCATTTTAAGCAAGGGATTCATACCTAATCTTCTGAATTTTTTTATTTGGTATTTTTTATGTACGTGTTAGGGATGGAAAGGAATGTACGTTCTGTTTTGTGGTAAAATAAAGAGGACTTAACCGCCCACTGCAGCAGCTAAGTCCCTTTGAGAGCATCTTGCATCGTGACAAATGATTCAAAGCGGTTTTGCCAGGATTATTTCTTCAATCGCTGACTCAATCTCTTTGTCAGAAGCATCATAACTTCCCTTTGACTTTGGCTTGTCATGAGCGGAAGTTTGATTCACTTCTTCTTTAGCATGTCCTTTTTCAGTAAAATTCATGCCAGGCATTTTAAATGCGCCCATATTCATGTATTTTCCAAATTTCCATGCTTCAACAATAGGGCAGAAGCGAACAATTCCCTCTGCAACTTTCATTGCACCAATCCATAGAAAAATGTTAGACCAAGTGCACCACGGATTGCGTACAAGTTTAGTTGCACTACATCCGAAGAGGACAAGACCAAGTGTAATTCGAATTAGAGCGTTTATTGTCCCGATGTTTTGCTTCATTAGAAAAACACTCCTTTTTATGAAAATTGAAATAGTAAATACTACTTCTCTTATTAGTATTCCGTGTGATTTTGGGGATATGTAATCCAACATTTGACGTTGAAAAAGATGTTGGAATGGGCGTGTGTGTCAGTAGCTTTTTTTGTTATAATGAAAGAATGCATAAAAAGAAGGTAAAATGAAATCCTTCTTTTTGAAAAATATTTAATAACTATTTAAAAAAAACAAGATGAAAACTCACTGTTATTTTAAACAGAACTATAGATATAACTAGAGAAAAGAAAGGGTGTTTTCATGTACGATATTTCCGGATGGAAACATGTATTTAAGCTTGATCCAAATAAGGAGTTAAGCGATGTACATTTAGAAATGATTTGTGAGTCTGGAACCGATGCTGTTATTGTAGGCGGAAGTGATGGAGTTACAATTGATAACGTATTACACATGCTAGTTAGCATTCGTAGATATGCAGTTCCTTGCGTGTTAGAGGTTTCTGATGTGGAAGCAATCACACCAGGCTTTGATTTTTATTACATCCCAAGCGTATTAAATAGCCGAAAAGTAGAATGGGTAACAGGTGTTCATCACGAGGCATTGAAAGAATTTGGGGATATTATGGACTGGGACGAAATTTTCATGGAAGGGTATTGTGTTTTAAATCCTGAAGCGAAAGTAGCCCAGCTTACAGATGCAAAATGTGATTTAACAGAAGATGACGTTATTGCATACGCGCGTTTAGCAGACAAGCTATTACATTTACCGATATTCTATTTAGAATATAGCGGTACGTATGGAGATATTGAACTTGTTAAAAATGTAAAAGCAGAATTGAAACAAGCTAAGTTATATTATGGCGGTGGCATTTCTAATGCAGAACAAGCGAAAGAAGTAGCGCAGTATGCCGATACAGTAGTTGTTGGAAATGTTATTTATGATGATATAAAATCGGCGTTAAAAACAGTTAAAGCAGTAAAAGGAGAGTAGGTGCAGGCGTATATGAGTATGACGGATAAGTTATTAAATGGTTTAAATCCACAGCAACAAAAAGCAGTGCAAACAACGAATGGACCGCTGCTATTAATGGCGGGAGCGGGTAGTGGTAAAACACGTGTGTTAACACATCGTATTGCATATTTACTTGGTGAAAAAGGTGTAGCGCCATGGAATGTACTAGCTATTACCTTTACAAATAAGGCTGCTCGTGAAATGCGCGAGCGTATTGATACACTTGTCGGACCAGAAGCAGAAGATATTTGGATTTCTACGTTCCACTCTATGTGTGTACGTATTTTACGACGTGATATCGATCGTATTGGTATTAATCGTAACTTTACAATCTTAGATTCAGGCGATCAGTTAACTGTAGTCAAAAAAATTATGAAAGAGCGTAATATTGATCCGAAGAAATTTGAGCCGCGCGCTATTTTAGCCGGTATTAGTAATGCGAAAAATGAACTGTTATCTGCAGATAAATATGCAAAAAAAATTACAATCGCTGATCCATATGAAAAATTAACGAGCGATGTATATACAGAATATCAAAAACGTCTTTTGAAAAATAAC
Source organism: Bacillus cereus group sp. N11 (assembly GCF_016483605.1). Classification (NCBI taxonomy): domain Bacteria; kingdom Bacillati; phylum Bacillota; class Bacilli; order Caryophanales; family Bacillaceae; genus Bacillus; species Bacillus cereus group sp. N11. Next base: position 64,664 of record NZ_JAEHBN010000022.1, on the reverse strand, counting down.
TCATTAGACTTTGATGATTTAATTATGACAACGATTCAGCTATTTGAACGTGTTCCAGAAGTACTAGAGTTTTATCAGCGTAAGTTCCAATATATTCACGTGGATGAGTATCAAGATACGAACAAAGCGCAGTACCTTCTTGTTAAACATTTAGCAGCACGTTTTAAAAACCTTTGTGTTGTGGGTGACTCAGATCAGTCTATTTATCGCTGGCGTGGTGCGGATATTTCTAACATTTTGTCATTCGAAAAAGACTATGAGAATGCGCAAGTTATTCTGTTAGAACAAAACTATCGTTCGTCACAAAATATTTTAAATGCAGCCAATGCTGTTATTGAAAAAAATACGAATCGTAAACCGAAAAAATTATGGACAGACAACCAAGTTGGGAGCAAAATTTCGTATTATCGTGCTGCAACTGAAAAGGACGAAGCGTATTTTGTTGCGAAAAAAATTCGTGATGATATTCAAATGGGGAACCGAAAATATACTGACTTTGCAGTATTATATCGTACGAATGCTCAGTCTCGTATGGTTGAGGAGATTTTCCTGAAATCTAATATCCCTTATAAAATTGTCGGCGGTACGAAGTTCTACGACCGTAAAGAAATTAAAGACATTTTGGCGTACTTACGTTTAATTGGGAATCCTGATGATGAGATTAGTTTCGCACGTATTATTAACATGCCGAAGCGCGGGATTGGTGCGACTTCTATCGATAAAATTATTAATTACGGTGTGCAAAACGGAATTTCATTAACGGCTGTATTTGATGAAATTGAGCATGTTGGTGTAAGTGCAAAAATTACAAAGGCAGTAAAAGAATTCGCAAGTTTACTACACAACTGGGTAAATATGCAAGAGTACTTATCTGTTACAGAATTAGTAGAAGAAGTCATTGAAAAAACAGGATATCGCGAGATGTTGAAAAATGAGCGTTCTTTAGAAGCAGAAGGCCGTTTAGAAAACTTAGATGAGTTTTTATCTGTTACGCAAACGTTCGAATCTCAAAGTGAAGATAAGAGCCTTGTTGCATTCCTAACAGACTTAGCTCTTGTCGCGGATATTGATCGTGTAGATGAAGATCCAACTGCTGGTGAAGAAGTTATTTTAATGACGATGCACTCAGCAAAAGGGCTAGAGTTCCCTGTAGTCTTTATCGTTGGTTTAGAGGAAGGAATATTCCCGCATACGCGTTCTCTTATGGAAGAAGATGAAATGCAAGAAGAGCGTCGTCTTGCTTATGTAGGTATTACTCGTGCAGAAGAAGAATTATACTTATCGAATGCGCAAATGCGTACTTTATTTGGTAGGACAAGTATGAATGCAGCATCTCGATTTATTACAGAAATCCCGGCAGAGCTGGTGGAACCATTAAATGAAACAGCGCCGAAGCGTGAAACTTCGTTTGGTGCAAAAGGAAGAACGACAGGAGCTGCGGCAACAACACGCTCTCGTTCAGCTTTCGTACGTCCGGCTGTTAAGACAACAGGCGGCGAGCAAATTGGCTGGGCAGTAGGCGATAAAGCTTCCCACCAAAAATGGGGAGTCGGTACAGTTGTAAGTGTAAAAGGCGAAGGTGATTCAAAAGAATTAGATATCGCGTTCCCAAGCCCGATTGGTGTTAAACGTTTATTAGCAAAATTTGCACCTGTGACGAAACAATAGGAAAGGAATGAGGATATGTCAAAAGAGATAGCAAAAAAACGTATAGAAGAACTACGTGATTTGTTAAATACATTTAACTATCAATATCACGTATTAGACAATCCTTCTGTTTCTGATGCGGAGTATGACCGTAATATGCAGGAGCTTATAAAATTAGAAGCAGAGAATCCAGAGTTCATGAGTGAAGACTCTCCCTCCGTGCGCGTTGGGGGAACTGTTCTTGATATATTTGAAAAAGTAACGCATAAGTCACCGATGTTAAGTTTAGGAAATGCATTTAACGAAGGAGATTTGCGTGATTTTGACCGAAGAGTACGTCAAGGAATTGATGATGCGAATGTAAGATATATATGCGAATTAAAAATTGACGGACTTGCTGTTTCACTTCATTATGAAAAAGGACGCTTTATTCAAGGTGCAACACGTGGTGATGGTATAACAGGTGAAGATATTACCCAAAACTTGAAAACGATTAAAGCAATTCCACTTCGATTAAATGAAGAGGTAACGTTAGAAGCGCGAGGCGAGGCTTATATGCCGAAGCGTTCATTCGTTAAACTAAATGAAGAAAAAGAGCAAAACGGTGAAGATGTATTTGCGAATCCGCGTAATGCGGCAGCAGGTTCAATACGTCAACTTGATACGAAAATTGCAGCAAAGCGTAACCTATCCATGTTTGTATATGGTCTTGCAAATGTAGAAGAAAAAACAATTTCATCGCATAGCGAATCACTTGATTTCTTAGGTGAACTGGGGTTTAAGACAAATCCAAATCGCCGTACATGTGAAACAATTGAAGAGGTTATAGCTTATGTAGAAGAATGGCAGGAAAAACGTCCGAATCTTGATTATGAGATTGATGGGATCGTTATAAAAGTAGACGATGTTGCTCTTCAAGAAAGCCTAGGAACTACTGCAAAGAGTCCAAGATGGGCGATTGCTTATAAATTCCCGGCTGAAGAAGTTGTAACGAGATTAACGGGCATTGAATTAAGTGTTGGCCGTACAGGGGTTGTAACGCCGACTGCAGAGTTAGAGCCAGTACGAGTGGCTGGTACGATCGTTCGTCGTGCTTCCTTACATAACGAGGATTTAATTCGTGAAAAAGACATTCGAATTGGTGACTACGTTGTTGTGAAAAAGGCTGGAGATATTATTCCTGAAGTTGTGAACGTTATTTTTGATAAGCGTACTGGTGAGGAAGAAGAATACCGCATGCCAACGCATTGTCCGGCATGTGAGAGTGAACTAGTTCGTTTAGAAGAAGAGGTTGCACTTCGTTGTATAAATCCAACTTGTCCTGCCCAAATTCGCGAGGGATTAATTCATTTCGTTTCAAGAAATGCAATGAATATTGACGGACTTGGCGAGCGTGTCATCACACAGCTCTTTGATGCAGATTATATTCGTACGTTTGCAGATTTATATGCATTGACGAAAGAACAATTACTACAGCTAGAGCGTTTTGGTGAAAAATCAGCAACAAATTTAATACAAGCAATTGAGAATTCGAAGGAAAACTCGTTAGAGCGATTATTATTTGGCCTTGGAATTCGCCATGTCGGAGCGAAAGCAGCACGTACATTTGCAGAGCATTTTGAAACGATGGATGCACTTGTGAAAGCGACGGAAGAGGAGCTAAAATCAATTAATGAAATTGGTGAAAAAATGGCGCAATCCGTTGTAACATATTTTGATAATGAAGATGTATTAGAGCTATTACAACAGTTTAAAGAGTATGGCGTGAACATGACATACAAAGGCATAAAAAGTGCAGATTTACAAAATGTTGAATCTTACTTTGCAGGGAAAACTGTCGTCTTAACTGGGAAATTAGAAGTGATGGGACGCAGTGAAGCGAAGAAGAAGATTGAGGCATTAGGTGGAAAAGTAACAGGAAGTGTTAGTAAAAGTACGGATTTAGTTGTTGCTGGTGAAGCTGCTGGCTCAAAATTAGCGCAAGCAGAGAAGCACAATGTTGAAGTTTGGAATGAAGAGAGGTTCTTACAAGAGCTAAATAAGTAAGAGGTGCAAACTTACCATGAAAAAAATAGCATTAGCGGTATTAAGTCTTGGCCTACTTGTAAGTGGTTGTAGCGCAGGTGCCGACAAAGATGAAAAAGTGGCTGAGAAATCAGGGAAAGCAAAAGAGCAAGCAGTCGTTCCGAAGTATGCTATTTCGGATGAATATTATAAGACGACTGTTCCATTTGATGCAGGATCTGCACGTGGATTAGTTGTGCAGGGATTAAATAATCGTCTTGATATAGATGAATTTGAAACAGGATTAATGCGTATTGCAAAAGAATCATTTAATACGAAAGATTATTTCTTTAAAGGTGGAAGTACTCTAGATGATCAAACCGTAAAAATGCTTGTAAAAAGAAAGCGTACAGATGCCGAACAAAAGGAACTAGAGAGCAAATTAAAAAAAGATGCAGTTAAATTTCCGAATATAGGGCTCAATCCAGCGTTAGGCGAAGGATCAGAATCACTAGAAGTGAAAAATAAAAAAAATCCAATATATATTTCAAATATTTTAGAGCATAATTATTATGTGAAAAAAGGCGATAAAGATGTTGAACTTGGTGGTATTGTAGTTGGTTTAGCAATGAATTCTGTTCAATATTTTAATGAAGAGCATGGTTATCCGCGTGAGGCTAAAATCGAGGACGAAAAAATGTTAGCTGAAGGGAAAAAAATGGCGCAAGAAATCTTGAAAGTTATGCACCAAAAAAAGCCCGACATAAAAAACGTTCCGATTACATTTGCGATTTATCGTCAATCTCCAAAGTCTGCACTTGTGCCAGGAAACTTTGTTTCTTATGCTAATGTGGAAAAAGGTAGTGAAACGGTTGAAGATTGGAAACAAATTAACGAGAAATACTATTTGTTCCCGTCTGAACAAGCAAAAACAGACAATAAGCGTGAAGATCTTGCAAGGGTATCTAACTTCAAAGCAAAACTAAGCGATTATTTCCAAGGCGATTATTCCGCTGTTATCGGTACTGGTATGTATAGAGACGAGGAATTAAAAGAAATGAAGCTGGATATTCCTGTCCAGTTTAATGGAAAAGCGGAAATAATTGGTTTTACACAATATGTAGCAGGGCTTGTTATGGAATACTTCCCAAATTATATGAGAGTACAAGTAACGATTAAATCTGTAGAACGTCCAGAAGCGATTATTATACGTGAAGCGAAGCAAGATGAGCCACTCGTAAAAATTTTAGATTAAAGATAAAAGCTGTTCCACAAAGGAACAGCTTTTTTTCTTGAGGAATTTTGTTATAATTTTAAATGTTATAAATAAGGGGATAAGGGGTAAAGGTCATGGACGAACTAAGTCTTCAAGTCATTATTTTATTAATTGCATTCGGATTTTTAGCAGCTTTTATTGATTCAGTTGTTGGAGGTGGAGGATTAATTTCGCTTCCTGCACTAATGTTTGTCGGTTTGTCACCAGCTTCGGCAATTGCAACGAATAAATTAGCTGCAACGATGGGGACGTTTACGAGTGCAATTTATTTTATTCGATCAGGAAAAGTCGATTTTAAAATTGTAGGAAAGTTAATCCCATTAACTATTATTGGAGCGGTCGCAGGTGCTTTAGTGGTAAAATTTATTCCACCGGATATTTTACGTCCATTAGTACTTGTAATGTTGGTGTTTATTGCCATTTATATTATTGCAAAAAAGGATTGGGGAAGCGTATCTACCTATAAGAAGATGACGAAAAGGAAAACATTAATATTTTTCTTTGTTATTTTAATGATAGGGTTTTATGATGGTTTTTTTGGACCAGGGACAGGATCCTTTTTAATTTTTGCATTTTTATTAATAGGTTTGGATTTTATTCAAGCAGCGGCATCTGGAAAACTTTTGAACTTTGTTAGTAATATCGTATCTTTAATTACTTTTTTATTTTTAGATATAATTCATTTTGAATACGGTATTATTATGGGATTATCAATGATTTTAGGTGCTTATTTTGGATCGAAGTTTGCAGTTCAAAAAGGCGTTGGATATGTAAGGACTTTATTTTTATTAGTTACTATATTATTGATCGGAAAAAATGTTTTGGAATATACTCATATTTTGTAGATTCATACGCATGTATGAATCTCTTTTTTTTATTATATTTTAAAAATTTATTAATTTTTAAAATATAAGTCTAGGAATATTTGAATAAATCTAAATTATCGTGTAGAATAATGTTGTAAAATGTAAACGTTTTTCTAAGGGGAGGCTAAAAAGAATGGTAGTAGCATACAAACATGAGCCATTTACAGATTTTTCAGTAGAGGCTAACAAATTAGCGTTTGAAGAAGGTTTAAAGAAAGTAGAATCTTATCTTGGACAAGACTATCCATTAATTATTGGGGGAGAAAAAATCACTACAGAAGATAAAATTGTTTCTGTAAACCCTGCAAATAAAGAGGAACTTGTTGGTCGTGTTTCAAAAGCAAGCCGTGAATTAGCTGAAAAAGCAATGCAAGTAGCGGATGCAACATTCCAAACTTGGAGAAAGTCAAAACCAGAAATGCGTGCAGACATTTTATTCCGTGCTGCAGCAATTGTTCGTCGTAGAAAACATGAGTTCTCTGCTATCCTTGTAAAAGAAGCAGGTAAACCATGGAATGAGGCAGATGCTGATACAGCGGAAGCAATCGACTTTATGGAATATTATGCTCGTCAAATGTTGAAATTGAAAGACGGTATTCCAGTAGAAAGCCGTCCAATTGAATATAATCGTTTCTCTTACATTCCATTAGGAGTAGGTGTTATCATTTCTCCTTGGAACTTCCCATTCGCAATTATGGCAGGTATGACAACAGCTGCTTTAGTTTCTGGTAACACAGTATTACTAAAACCAGCTAGTACAACTCCTGTAGTAGCTGCGAAATTCATGGAAGTATTAGAAGAAGCTGGCTTACCAGCTGGCGTAGTAAACTTCGTGCCAGGTAATGGTTCTGAAGTTGGTGACTACTTAGTAGATCATCCTCGTACACGTTTCGTAAGCTTCACTGGATCTCGTGATGTAGGTATCCGCATTTATGAGCGTGCAGCGAAAGTAAATCCAGGTCAAATCTGGTTAAAACGTGTTATCGCTGAAATGGGCGGTAAAGATACAATCGTTGTTGATAAAGAAGCAGATCTTGAATTAGCAGCTAAATCTATCGTTGCATCAGCATTCGGATTCTCAGGACAAAAATGTTCTGCATGTTCTCGTGCTGTAATCCACGAAGATGTATATGATCACGTATTAAATCGTGCTGTTGAATTAACAAAAGAATTAACAGTTGATAACCCAGCTGTATTAGGTACAAATATGGGTCCTGTTAATGACCAAGCTGCATTCGATAAAGTAATGAGCTATGTTGCAATTGGTAAAGAAGAAGGTAGAATCCTAGCAGGTGGCGAAGGAGACGATTCTAAAGGCTGGTTCATCCAACCAACAATCGTTGCTGATGTTGCAGAAGATGCTCGCTTAATGAAAGAAGAAATCTTCGGACCAGTAGTAGCATTCTGTAAAGCAAAAGACTTCGATCATGCACTTGCAATTGCAAACAATACAGAATACGGTTTAACAGGAGCAGTTGTTTCTAATAACCGCGACCATATTGAAAAAGCACGTGAAGACTTCCATGTAGGTAACTTATACTTCAACCGTGGATGTACTGGTGCAATCGTAGGTTACCAACCATTCGGTGGCTTTAACATGTCTGGTACAGACTCTAAAGCTGGTGGCCCAGATTACTTAGCACTTCACATGCAAGCAAAAACTACTTCTGAAACTTTATAAGAAATAGTAGAGGAGCTTTTCACAGAATGTGAAGAGCTCCTTTTTAAATTAGAATCCCATATATTACTATTATGCGAAGAGGACGAGCTAAACCCTATTAATAGCGGGACAAACATGTAAATAGAAATAAAGTGACGGGAAAAGTTGATTTATTAGTCGCATTTTTTAGTATTCATTTTAAGAATTTCCTGTATAATACAATTTGAAAGAAAATCTATGGTTTGACAAGAAACACTCTTTTCGGTTTTGCTCACTGAATGGAGTGTTTTTTTGTAACCAAAAATTCCTCTGTACTCATTGCATTTGCATATACTCCATTTAAACTGGCCAAAATTGTATTGTGAATATAAACAGCTGGTATAGTAGCATTCTTAAAAGAAAGATCTTTTGTAGCACAAGCATCGTGTATAACGGTACAATGAAAGCCGAAATCAAAAGCAGCTCTTACGGTAGCATCAATACACATATGAGTCATCATCCCGCATATGACGATGTGTTCAATGTCTAAACGTTGTAATTGTTCTAAAAGATTAGTTTCTCGGAAGCTATTTGGATAATGTTTGAGTATAACAGTTTCTTCTCTAAGCGGACGGACATTCTCGTGAATATGGACACCTTCTGTATTAGGTAGGAAAAAAGTAGCATCATCTTTTATTGCTACATGCTGGATATGAAAAATAGGTTCGCCGTTCATTCTAAAGTGTTTTAGTAGCTCACTGGCATACTCACTTGCTTCTACCGGATTGCGCAATTCCATCTTTCCATTTGGAAAATAATCATTTTGGATATCAACGAGTAATAGAGCTGTTTTCATATATTCACCTTCCTCTGATTTCATATTCAAATAATAGTATTCAATTCATAGAAAAAATAATCCTTTTAAAAAATATGAGGGAGAAGAATTTTACATAACCTTCAAGATTACTATTTTATTATGAATTTTTATTTGAAAATTTTAATAAAGAAATAATTAATATTTTTCTAAAAAATGTATTGACTCTCACTATTCTGAGTTCTATAATGAGAATTAATTAAACGACAATTAAATCGATACATTCTTATCCAGAGAGGTGGAGGGACTGGCCCTACGATACCTCAGCAACGGGTTTTTTAATACCGTGCTAACTCCAGCAAGTCTTTATAGGCTTGGAAGATGAGAAGATGTGAACGAGTACATATAAGTGCTCTCCTTCTTATCTTTTATTACTGATAAGAAGGAGAGCACTTTTTATTTTACCTCGAAAGCTCTACTTCTAGTTTTTACAGCATATAGGAGGGAAGAAAATGATTTCTTTTAATAACGTAAGTAAAGTATATGAATCAGGTGGGCAATCTGTTCATGCTGTGGAGGATGTAACATTATCAGTTGAGAAGGGCGAAATTTTTGGCATTATCGGATTTAGTGGTGCTGGAAAGAGTACTTTATTACGCCTAGTAAACATGTTAGAGAGACCGACTGCAGGAACGATCTCAATAGATGATAAAGATATTACATCATTATCAACGAAAGAATTACGGAAACTTAGACAAAGAATTGGGATGATTTTCCAAAGTTTTAATTTATTTAATTCAAGAACAGTGTTTGGGAATATTGCTTATCCATTAAAGTTAGCGAAAGTACCAAAGAATGAAATAAAAGAAAGAGTCAATGAACTGCTGAAGTTTGTAGGGCTAGAAGATAAAGCAAACTATTATCCGGAGCAGTTATCAGGCGGACAAAAGCAACGTGTTGGGATTGCTAGGGCACTTGCAACATCACCAGATATACTTATATGTGATGAGGCAACATCAGCCTTAGATCCAGAAACAACGACAGAGATTTTAAACTTATTAAAGAAAGTCAATCGTGAATATAATTTAACAATTCTTCTTATTACACATGAAATGCATGTTGTGAAAGAAATTTGTCACCGTGTAGCTGTAATGGAGAAGGGAAAAGTTATTGAAGAAGGAAAACTGTTTGATGTTTTCACACAACCAAAAACAAAGACAACTCAAAACTTTGTACGTTCTGTTATTAATGACCACTTGCCAGAAAGTGTTCTAGCGAAAATTCAAAATGGTGGTCAGATTTATCGCTTAACTTTTACTGGTGAGGAGACAGGACAGCCGGTACTATCATATATTGCAAAAAACTATAACGTCGATGTAAATGTACTGTACGGAAATATTATTGAACTTCAAAATGTGCTATTTGGAAATCTTCTTGTAGAATTGCAAGGTGAACAGAAGGAAATTCAAAAAGCATTACAACATCTAAGACTGCAAGTGAAGCTGAAGGAGGTAGAAGCTCATGCGAGTTGATTGGAGTATATTTTGGCCTCGTATATTAGATGCGACGGGGGACACCCTCTTAATGGTAATTGTAACCCTTATATTCGCTACAATTCTCGGTATACCTCTAGGTTTACTTTTATATGTAACGAGAAAAGGTAATTTTTTAGAAAATAAATGGGTTTTTTCTATTCTTAACGTCATCATTAATACAATTCGTCCAGTTCCATTCATTATCTTTTTAGTAGCTTTAAGCCCACTAACAAGAAGCGTGATTGGAACGACGATTGGAACAGCGGCAGCAATCTTCCCAATGACGTTAGTGGCATCTATTGGTATTGCTAGAATGGTTGAAACAAATCTTGTCTCAGTTCCAAAAGGAGTAATTGAAGCTGCACAAGCGATGGGCGCTTCACCACTTAGAATTGTTTTTGAAATTCTCGTGCCAGAAGCGTTAGCACCATTGATCTTAGGTGTTACGTTTATGACAGTTGGTTTAATTGAATTTTCTGCAGTTGCTGGGCTTGTCGGTGGTGGTGGTCTTGGTGACTTAGCAATGACATATGGTTATCAACGTTTTGATACATCAGTTATGTTCGTAACGGTCGTTTTACTTATTATTCTCGTACAGATAGCTCAAAATTTAGGAAACTACTTTGCGAAAGTCTTTTTACGCAGATCATAAAAAGGAAGAGGGGAAAAGAAAATGAAGAAAATTTTAGCATTTGCATTATCAGCGATTGTAGGAATTTCAGCACTAAGCGGCTGCTCAGGTGGAGACACGGGTGCAGGAGCGAAAGAGAAAGTAGTTCGCGTCGGTGTAACTGGAACGGATGGAGACGTTTGGGAAATTTTGAAGAAAAAAGCTGAAAAAGAAGGGATTAAAATTAAACTGGTTGAGTTCTCTGATTATACAACGCCAAATAAAGCGTTAGCTGATGGAGATATTGAATTAAACTCATTCCAGCATATTGCTTTCTTAGAGCAATTTAAAAAAGAGCATAAGTTAGATATTACAGCTGTCGGTACAACACAAATTGCACCAATGGGCTTATTCTCTGAAAAATATAAGAAAGCAAATGAAATCCCAGATGGTTCAGAAATTGCTATTCCAAATGATCCAACGAACCAAGCACGTGCATTAAAACTTCTTGATACAGCGGGGTTATTGAAACTTAAAAAAGATTTTGGTCTATTTGGGGATCCAAGTGGTATCGCTGAAAATCCGAAGAAGTTAAAAATTACACCGGTTATTGCACAGCAAACACCTCGTGTATTAAAAGATGTAGCAGCTTCAGTTATTAATAACGGTGTGGCTGGTCAAGCTGGATTAAATCCAGCGAAGGATCCTATTTTCTTAGAAGATCCAAAGAATGAAAATGCGAAGCCTTATATTAATATTTTCGCAGCTCGTACGAAAGATAAAGACGATCCAACACTGAAAAAAGTAATTGAATTATATCATTCAAAAGAAGTAACAGATGCAGTTAAGAAAGAAACAAAGGATGGTTCAATTTCAGTAGATCTTTCACTTGAGGAGCTTGAAAAAATCGTAAAATAATCATTGGGTTTAATGAACTAACAGAAGGAACCCCTCCGCTGTTAGTTCGTTCAACATATAATCTACTTAACAAACAAAACCCTAATTTTGTACCTTCCAATTTTGTATAACGTAGAATCCAATGTTTGTTAAGTAGAGTGATGGACCGGGAGTTTTCCTGGTCTTTTTTTATTACTGAAAGCAGTTAGTGAATAGTAAGGTAATCCAAATTATAATGGGATAAGAAAGTAAGCTGAAAATGAGTGTAATTACGAATTGCTTTTTATGGATTAATTGTTTTTTGGATGAAAAAAAGAAAATAGAAAAGATAACAATGAAAACTGAGGCTATTACGCCAGGATTATAGGAGCGATAAATCAAAAACAAAATAATATGTTGCACAGCGTTAAAGAAAATGGCTCCTTGTATAAAAATAATCCAGTGTATAGAAGACAAGAAGTTTAGTTGATATAGAAAGACGATAAGTACGACGAAGATTGTTAATATGGAAATGGCAATGAAAAATTGTTGGCTAGTTATAAGATGAATTGAAAATTGATTAGCAAGATATTGTGGCATTTGGAAAGCTTCTTCAAGGTTATGAATGAAAAATAATAAAGGAATGATCCAAAGCGTAATAGTGGAATGTTTTTTTAGCAACTTATATCACTCTAATAAAGTATAGAAAGCCTAAAAAGGCCCTCTATACAGAGATGATTATTCAATTATGATACTTTTTAAATTATCTTCATGATGCTCTCGTTCTTTCGGATAAGCAGCTAGCTCCTCTTGCAAAATACTTAGCATTTGCTTAGCTGATTGCTGGATTGGAGTAGGTAGCTCTTCTAATATACGCATACCGACTCTTACTTTTGTCCGAATTACTTTTCGTAGTAATTCCTCATGCATGCACCACACCTCCAAATCGAATGTTTAGTACATCCTCTTCAAACTTGGCTCCTTGAATAGAAAGGTGTGTTAATGTTTTTGGTAATGTGATGTTCCGTTTAACAGAGCCGGCTCGAATAATAAGCTCATCACCTTTTTGATTTAATGAAAGTTCACTTTTGTTTGAGAAGGGGATGGATAGAACGAAAATATATTCATCGCCATCTTTTTTCACATATTGTGTGCGACCATTGAATTTCACTTCAGTAGGAGAGGAATCGGATTTAAATAAAGCATTGCCTACACGCTCTAACATAGGTAAACCAACAACTTCTTGTTCGAACATGGGAGCTTCGTAAATAGGAAGCGGCTGAAAACTATCTTGAATTAATGTTTTATATTTCTTTTGCGTATCTTTCCATGCTTGAAAATAAGGATCGGTGACAGTGTTAGGGATGACACGGTTAATCATGATGGCATCTACGTTATAATCGTATAAATTTAAATAAGTAAAACTACGCTGAGCTTCTTTAATGACCATTTTTTCGGGATTTACAACGATGCGGATACTTGTTATTTCTCGGTTCGATAAAATATCTCTCATTTCTCCAAGCTGTTCAAGTGTATTTGTTAATTCGTCCATAATATCATCGGTTGGAAGGGGGACACCAAGAAGTGGTTGAGCTACAGGACGAACGACTTTTAAAACTTTTCTTTTAATAGGAAATAATTTTTCCATCCACCAGCCGAGCATGTCTGGAAAACTAAGCATTGCTAATGTTTCTCCTGTTGGAGCGCAATCAATGATGATAACGTCGTATGTGTTTTTTTTATAATAATCGAGCACGCGAAGTAAGCTAATTAAATCTTCCATACCAGGAAACATCGTTAATTCTTCTGTTGTAATATCATCAGCTGCTTTGGAAGTGAATAACAAGGTAATGTATTTCTGTAACTTTCCCCAGCCTTTTTCCATTTCATAAATCGTATTAATCTCTTGTGCCCACAAGTTTTCGCGAATTTCTAATGGCTCAGAAGATAGCTTTATACCAAATGAATCTCCTAAACTATGAGCAGGATCTGTACTCATTACTAATGTTTTTAATCCTTGTTTTGCGCTTTGAAGTGCTGTTGCTGCTGAAATGCTAGTTTTTCCTACGCCGCCTTTACCTGTATACAAAATAATTCTCATCATTCTATCCCCTTTATTTCGGTTATCGAATATTATGAACATCGAAGTATTTAATTGAATAAAAACCCAGTTAGGGCTTTATCCCGCATTAACGGGCAGTAAGACTTCCGTCCAAAAATTCGGCTGGAGCAAAGAAATTAGGTGGGAGGTCAACTGCCCGTAAATGCCCGATTGGTTCAACTAATAATCAGTGAGGGATGAGAAAACCCCTCACTGATTAAAGTTTCACTTTATTCAATCGGAATGTTTTTCATTCTAGGTGTAGAAACCTTTTCTTCTGTTTTTTGCTGTGTCGTAGCAATGTGATTCATAATCTTTTGGAAGATTTGTAGTAAGAATGCTTTTTCTTCTTCTGACAATGCTTCTGTCACTAAGCTAAAGTAATGGGCTGCATTTTGTTTTACTTCTTGAACGAGCATTACGCCGTTTTCTGTTAAACGAATTAATACAATACGTCGATCGTTTTCATCACGGTACCGTTCAATATACCCCTTTTTTACAAGGCGATTTACAACACCTGTCGTTGTACTCATCGGTATATCAAGAAGGTCAGCAATTTTTGTCATTGTAATATCTGTATTTCGCTCCATCCAAAGTAAACAAAATACTTCTGTCTTTGAAAGTGTTAAATCAAGGCTTACCCATTCTTCAGGATAGAAAAGTTTCTTGGCGTTATCTAGCAGTAAGTCTAAAAAATGTTCATATTGCAACAATTAATTCCACTCCCGTATATTTCGAAGTTCGTAATATTTATTTTTATTTTATGCAGAATAGAAATAAATGTAAATAATTTTAATTAATTTTTCAGATTAGAAAGAAAACAATCTTTAAAATGGCATTTTTTTATGATAGATTAATAAATAGAAAAATAATTTTACATAAAAATCCATAACGGTAAATATATTTATCTATAATGGATGTGCATCTAACAAGGGGGATAATGATGAGAAGAAGAAATACGCAAGCGTTCACGTTTTTAGCATGGACTTCATTTGTTTGTGCGCTTTCAGGGATGCTAATTGGGATTTACACGTTAGATGAAACGCTTAGTGTAAAAGGGTACTATTTAATTGGAACGTTATTTTTAACGATGTCTTGTTTTGTATTACAAAAAACAATTCGTGATAATGAAGAAGATAACGAGAGATTTCCAAAAAATAAACCGTTAGATAAAGAGTAAATTGTAAAGAAAGGCGTTTGCCTTTCTTTTTTTATGTAAAAATGCCGTAAGTGCCATGTGTTGACTTGCTTGAAGTACTGAAAATTTGGTATCATCAATAGTATTGTAGATTGAACGATATATTATGGAGGTGGCCTAGCCGTGTCAAGAATTTCCGTTGAGAATGTAAAGCACGTAGCACATTTAGCACGTCTTGCAATTACTGATCAAGAAGCAGAAAAATTTCAAAAACAACTAGATGCAATTGTTACATTTGCAGAACAGTTAAATGAATTAGATACAACAGATGTAAAACCAACAACTCATGTATTAACTATGAAAAATGTTATGCGTGAAGATGTGCCAGAAAAAGGTTTACCAGTAGAAGAAGTATTAAAAAATGCACCGGATCACAAAGATAATCAAATCCGTGTTCCAGCAGTATTAGAATAGAGGAGGGGAATTTCGATGTCATTATTTGATCATTCTGTATCAGAGTTACATAAGAAGTTAAACAACAAAGAAATTTCCGTTACGGATTTAGTAGAAGAATCTTACAAACGTATTGCGGATGTTGAAGATAACGTAAAAGCTTTTCTTACATTAGATGAAGAAAATGCACGCGCGAAAGCGAAAGAATTAGATGCTAAGATCGGCGCTGAAGATAATGGTTTGTTATTCGGTATGCCAATCGGTGTAAAAGATAACATTGTAACTAACGGTCTTCGTACTACTTGTGCGAGCAAAATGTTAGCAAACTTTGATCCAATTTACGATGCGACAGTTGTGCAAAAGTTAAAAGCTGCTGACACAGTTACAATCGGTAAATTAAATATGGACGAGTTCGCAATGGGTTCTTCAAATGAAAACTCAGGTTTCTACGCTACAAAAAATCCATGGAACTTAGATTACGTTCCAGGCGGATCTAGTGGTGGTTCTGCAGCAGCTGTAGCAGCAGGAGAAGTATTATTCTCTCTAGGTTCTGATACGGGTGGTTCTATTCGTCAGCCAGCTGCATATTGCGGTGTTGTAGGTTTAAAACCAACTTACGGACGAGTATCTCGTTACGGATTAGTAGCATTCGCATCTTCACTTGACCAAATCGGACCGATTACACGTACAGTAGAAGACAATGCATACTTATTACAAGCTATTTCAGGTATTGACCGCATGGATGCAACTTCTGCAAATGTTGAAGTTGGAAACTACTTAGCTGGTTTAACAGGCGATGTTAAAGGTTTACGCATTGCTGTACCGAAAGAATACTTAGGCGAAGGTGTTGGCGAAGAAGCTCGTGAGTCAGTACTAGCTGCTTTAAAAGTATTAGAAGGTATGGGCGCAACTTGGGAGGAAGTATCTCTTCCACACTCTAAATACGCTCTAGCAACGTATTACTTATTATCTTCTTCTGAAGCATCTGCTAACCTTTCACGCTTTGATGGCGTACGTTACGGTGTTCGTTCTGATAATGTAAATAACTTATTAGATCTTTACAAAAACACACGTAGCGAAGGTTTCGGTGACGAAGTAAAACGCCGTATTATGCTTGGTACATTTGCACTTAGCTCTGGTTACTATGATGCATATTACAAAAAAGCACAACAAGTACGTACATTAATTAAAAACGACTTTGAAAATGTATTTGCTAACTACGATGTTATTATTGGACCAACAACGCCAACTCCAGCATTTAAAGTGGGCGAAAAAGTGGATGATCCAATGACAATGTATGCAAACGACATTTTAACAATCCCAGTAAACTTAGCAGGTGTTCCAGCGATTTCTGTTCCATGTGGATTCGGTGCTAATAGTATGCCACTTGGATTACAAATCATTGGTAAACACTTCGATGAAGCGACAATTTACCGCGTTGCACATGCGTTTGAGCAAGCAACAGACTATCATACAAAAAAAGCAAGTCTGTAAGGAGGCGAGCATAGATGAATTTAGAAACAATTATTGGTTTAGAGGTTCACGTTGAGTTAAAAACAAATTCGAAAATTTTCTCTGCGAGTCCAACAGAATTCGGAGCAGAGCCAAATACACAAACGAGTGTAATTGACTTAGGATACCCAGGGGTACTTCCAACTTTAAATAAAGAAGCAGTTAACTTTGCAATGAAAGCTGCAATGGCATTAAACTGTGAAATCGCAACGGAAACGAAGTTCGACCGTAAAAACTATTTCTATCCAGATAATCCGAAAGCTTACCAAATCTCTCAGTTTGATAAGCCAATTGGAGAAAATGGTTGGATTGAAATCGAAGTAGATGGCAAAAAGAAACGTATCGGTATTACACGTCTTCATTTAGAAGAAGATGCTGGTAAATCAACGCATACAGCTGACGGGTCATTAGTAGACTATAACCGTCAAGGTATGCCTTTAATCGAAATCGTGTCTGAGCCAGATATGCGTACGCCAGAAGAAGCATACGCATACTTAGAGAAGTTGAAATCAATCATTCAATACACTGGCGTATCTGATTGTAAGATGGAAGAAGGTTCTCTACGTTGTGATGCGAATATTTCCCTTCGTCCAGTTGGACAAGAGAAATTCGGTACAAAAGCAGAACTGAAAAACTTAAACTCATTCACTTACGTACAAAAAGGTCTTGAGCACGAACAAGTGCGTCAAGAAAAAGAATTGTTATCTGGTGGTATCATCCAACAAGAAACACGTCGTTATGATGAAGCAACGAAGAAAACGATCTTAATGCGTATAAAAGAAGGATCTGATGATTACCGTTATTTCCCAGAGCCAGATTTAGTTGAACTTTATATCGATGATGCGTGGAAAGAAGAAGTGCGTGCTTCTATTCCAGAACTTCCAGATGCACGTAAAGCTCGCTACGTTGCTGAAATTGGATTACCAGCTTATGATGCACACGTATTAACATTAACGAAAGAGATGTCTGATTTCTTTGAAGCAACAATTGCAGATGGAGCAGATGCGAAATTAACATCAAACTGGTTAATGGGTGAAGTACTTGCATACTTAAACAAACAACAAAAAGAATTAAAAGATGTTGCATTAACGCCTGCTGGTTTATCTAAAATGGTTCAATTAATTGAAAAAGGTACAATTTCTTCTAAAATCGCGAAGAAAGTATTTAACGAGTTAATTGAAAAAGGTGGAGATCCAGAAGAAATCGTTAAAGCGAAAGGTCTTGTTCAAATTTCTGACGAAGGTACACTTCGTAAAGTCGTAACAGAAATCCTTGATAATAATGAACAATCTATTGAAGACTTCAAAAACGGTAAAGACCGTGCAATTGGCTTCTTAGTTGGTCAAATTATGAAAGCGACAAAAGGACAAGCAAACCCACCGCTTGTTAACAAAATCTTACTTGAAGAGATTAATAAGCGATAAAATAGTATAGATTCTTAAAGATTAAACAGAAAAAACACCCTTATTTGGGTGTTTTTTCTGAGTTAATCAAACGTTTGTTTAAATGGTGAAAAATAATTTAAATAAACGTTTGATTAACTGTCAAAAGTGAAAAAATGTTTGTATAGCAACTATGGTATGATAGTTGCAAAAAGGTGGGAATAATGATAAATCTAGACATAGAGGTTTTTTTTCATCTCATGAAATAATAGATAATTATTATTCGTTATATGTAAATTTTTATGGAAGAATGGATAGACATAAAGTGAAACTTTAATCAGTAGTGGGGGTGTTCATCCCCCGTTGATTATTAGCCTTCACCAATCGGGTTCTTACTGCCTGTTTGAGCGGGATAAAAGAAGGATAGGAAGATGAGAGGAGGTAGGCATAGGGATACTGAATAAGAATTCGGTGTATTCTTTTTTTCAATGAATAAGGAATTTCCTGTGCTAATAAATGATGAAACGAGCAAGGATTATTTATAACCCTACTTCTGGGCGTGAGCTATTTAAGAAGAGCTTACCAGAAGTATTACAAAAATTAGAACAAGCTGGATATGAAGCGTCTTGTCATGCGACAACTGGTCCTGGAGATGCAACTGTAGCGGCGAGACAAGCTGCGGATCGTAAGTTTGATGTTGTTATCGCCGCTGGTGGTGACGGTACGTTAAACGAAGTGGTAAATGGTTTAGTAGGACATGAGCATCGTCCGAAGTTTGGAATTATTCCAGTTGGAACGACAAATGACTTTGCACGTGCGATCGGTGTACCCCGCGCTATAGAAGAGGCAGCCGATATTATTTGTGAAGGGAAAACAGTTCCTTTAGATCTTGGTAGAGCGAATGATACATATTTCATTAATATTGCTGGTGGCGGCCGTATTACAGAATTAACATATGAAGTACCAAGCAAGCTAAAGACAGTATTAGGCCAACTTGCTTACTATTTAAAAGGAATAGAAATGTTACCATCATTACATCCAACATATGTTGAAATCGAGTATGATGGGAAGTTATTACAAGAAGAAATTACGATGTTTTTAATTACAAATACTCGTTCAGTTGGTGGATTTGAAAAAGTAGCACCGTATGCATCGATTAACGATGGATTATTTGACTTATTAGTGCTGAAAAAAGGTTCTATCGCTGATTTAATTAAGGCAGCAACACAAGCGCAACGTGGGGAACATATTAACAATCCGAAAGTACTATACACACAAGCGAATCGAATTAAAGTGCATTCACCAGATAAACTAATGATTAATTTAGATGGTGAGTACGGTGGGGATGCACCGATGGAATTCGAAAACATATATCATTGTCTGGAATTATTTGTTCCTGAACATCAAGAGGATGCCCTGTAAGGGCATCTTTTTTTATTAGAATTGTAAATTGGAAGTTAGTTTGATTTTTATGGTATTTTTACAATTCGTTTATTTTATATCCATATTTTATTGATACACTGAAGAGGATAAGAAATGAGAGGTAGGGTGCTATGGAGAAGGTAAAAGCAATACTATTTGATAAAGATGGGACATTAATGGATTTTCACTCAATTTGGATAAAAGTAGCGGAAGAGCTTGTAGCGGAATGTATAAATTTATATCAATTACCAGAGTCAATGCAGCAAGCTTTATTAAAAGAGATTGGTGTGGATGGGGTATTTGTTCATCCAAGTAGCGCACTAGCGGCTGGAACAAGCCTCGATGTAGCAAAGGGGCTTTGTAAGTATATTAAGTCATCTAAGGAAGAGGAGATGCATGAATGGGTAAGTGAAAAATTATTTTCGCTTATGTACGAGCATCATTCCTATATGAAAATGACGGCAGATCTACCAAGAATTTTACAAAGTTTAAAAGATAAAGGATTTATTTTAGGTGTTGTTACAGCTGATGATTTTGCGCCGACAGAATTATTTTTAAAACAATATCAATTAGAATCCTTTTTTGATTATATTGTAGCTTCTGATACGTTTCCGGCACAGAAACCTGATAAAAGAATTATAGAATCCTTTTGTGAAAGGTTTCATTTAGAGGCATGTGAGGTGGCAGTCGTTGGAGATACGCCAACCGATCTATATTTAGCTAAAAACGGTGGTGATTGTTATGCTATTGGAGTACTATCTGGTACGGGAGACCGCAAAACTTTAGAACCACTTGCGGACTTAGTCGTAGAATCTGTTGGTGAGTTTATTTCTCATTCAGGTGAGTTTATTTGGGAACAAGGAAAGTCTAGTATGCAAGGGAAATAAGTCTATAAAGACTCTTGATGAGTCTTTATAGACTTATTTTTTATGCCTGTATACAAAGAGTATAGGATGAATACTAGAACGGAAAGTTGGCATGTATTTTGCAATAAAAAGAGAAAACAATGTAAAGAAAAGGATGGGGTACGCAATGAACACAAAAAAATTTGCTAAAGTAAATGAACAAATTCCAGGACCAAAAGCAGCAACTTTATTAGAGCGCCGCCAAAATATAGTACCAAAAGGAGTAAGTAACGGCATATCAACGTTTGTACAATCTGCAAATGGAGCTCTTGTAACAGATGTTGATGGTAATCAGTATATTGATTTTGCTGGGGCAATAGGGACAATTAATGTAGGGCATTGTCATCCGGCTGTTAAAGAAGCACTTCATAAACAAGTAGATCAATACATTCATACGGGATTTAATGTCATGATGTATGAGCCATATATTGAATTAGCGGAAAAGCTTGCTGCATTAGCGCCAGGAAGTTTTGATAAACAAGTACTATTTTTAAACAGTGGTGCTGAAGCCGTAGAGAATGCAGTGAAAATCGCCCGTAAATATACGAAAAGATCAGGTATTATTGCGTTTTCTAAAGGTTTCCACGGGCGTACATTGATGACAATGACGATGACAAGTAAAGTAAAGCCATATAAATTTGGATTCGGTCCATTTGCTCCAGAAGTATATAAAGCGCCATTCCCATATGAATACCGTCGTCCAGAGGGGTTAACGGAAGAGCAGTACGATGATTTTATCATTGAAGAGTTTAAGAACTTCTTTATATCAGAAGTAGCACCAGAAACAATTGCAGCTGTTGTTATGGAGCCGGTTCAAGGGGAAGGCGGATTTATCGTCCCAAGTAAGAAATTTGTTCAAGAAGTACGCAATATTTGTTCAGAACATGGCATCTTATTTGTAGCGGATGAAATTCAAACTGGATTTAGCCGTACAGGAAAATACTTTGCAATTGATCATTATGATGTCGTTCCAGATTTAATTACAGTGTCTAAGTCATTAGGAGCTGGTGTACCGATAAGCGGTGTTATTGGACGTAAAGAAATTATGAATGAGTCTGCACCTGGAGAGCTTGGTGGAACGTATGCAGGAAGTCCATTAGGATGTGCGGCTGCATTAGCGGTTCTGGATGTAATAGAAAAAGAAAAATTAAATGATAGAGCGATAGAATTAGGAAAAGTCGTAATGGACCGATTCCAAGAGATGAAAAATAAATATAATTGCATCGGTGATGTGCGCGGATTAGGGGCAATGTGTGCATTTGAGATCGTTCAAGATCGTAAGACGAAAGTGCCTGACAAAATATTAACAGCTAATTTGTGTGCGGAAGCAAATAAACGAGGATTACTTTTATTATCTGCGGGGACATATGGAAATGTTGTCCGTGTATTAATGCCATTGGTTATTACAGATGAGCAACTTGAGGAAGGTTTAACGATTATTGAAGAATCATTACAAGCTTGTTATGAGCAAGCAAATATCGCCCGTGTATAAAAACTGAATGATAAATCGCAAACATTCTAGCTGACTCTATATAAAATGCAGAAAATTCACTTTATAATAAAGGTAGTGAAGTGAATCGATGGATCTGAAGTTAGGGGTGGCTAGGATGGTTGCAGAAAAGGAACGAGTGTTAATGGATTTAAAAGATGTATTTGAATATGCGTTTGACGAAATTTTTGTTACAGATGAGCAGGGAATCGTTGTACGTGTAAATAGTACATGCGAAAGGCACTATCAACTAGCTGCTGAAGAGTTAGTAGGTAAACATGTAAAGGAACTACAAAAGGATGGGATCTTTTATCCATCCGCAACATTAGAAGTAATTGAAAAAAAGAGACCGATTGAACTCGTTCAAACGACGAAATCGGGAGAGTATTTACATGTTCGGACGAGGCCAGTTTTTGATGATGAGGGAAATTTAAGAAGAGTGATTAGTTATTCTCGAGATCTTACTGAACTCTATCAATTACGACAAAAGGTAGAGGAAATGGATAATCAGTTAAAAACATACAAAAAAGAATTAAGAGAAACATATGAACATGAAGGACTTATTTTTAAAAGCATTGCTATGCAAAAAATAATAGAAACGATTAAAAAAGTATCTGTGGTAGATAGTACTGTTCTCGTTTTAGGTGAGACAGGCGTGGGAAAAAGCCGCTTAGTACGTCATCTACATGAAGTAAGTCGCCGGAAGAATGAAAGTTTCTATGAAATTAATTGTGCGGCTTTGCCAACAAATTTAATTGAATCGGAGCTTTTTGGATATTCAGGTGGGTCTTTTACAGGTGCAAATCGTGAAGGGAAAAAGGGATTATTAGAGTCAGCACATAAAGGGACTCTTTTTTTAGATGAAATTGGTGAAATGCCGCTTGAAATTCAAGCGAAGCTTCTGCAAGTATTGCAAGAAAAAACATTTCGTCCTATAGGCGGAAGAGAATTAAAAAAGGTGGACGTTCGAATTGTAGCGGCAACAAATAGAGATTTAAGTGAGATGGTGAAACGAGGAACATTTCGGAAAGATTTATATTATCGTCTGAATGTCATTCCGATTTCAATTCCACCACTTCGGGAAAGAACAGAAGACATTTTACCACTCGTTTATCATTATTTACAGCACTTTAATAAAAAGTACGGACGTGATGTAAAGTTAGCACCTAGTACGTTACAAATGTTTGTTGGATACCCGTGGGAAGGAAACAATAGAGAAATAGAGAATGTAATTGAAAGAATTGTTATTACTGCTGACGATATCGTTACGATAGAGGATTTACCAATAGCAATGCAGGAATCAACAGTTGAACAGTCAGGTCAAAGTCTCTATAAAATGTTGGAAGAAGTGGAACGAAATATTATTTTAAAAGCGTATAAAACATGTGGATCAAGCTATAAAGTAGCAGAGTTTCTAAAAATAAGTCAATCTGCTGCTACTAGGAAGATTAAGAAGTTCATAGAGGAGGAAGAAAACATTGGATAAAAAAGCGACGTTTGTAAATGTAGAGAAAAAAGCGATGTATATAAATGGTGAGTGGATTACACTGCAAGAGCAAATTGAAGTAAACAATCCAGCAACGAAAGAAATATTTGCAACTGTACCAAAGGGCGGGATAACAGAGGCAAAGCAAGCTGTTGATGCGGCGCATGAGGCTTTTAAAACATGGTCAAAATTAACAGCCGCGGATCGTGCAACGAAATTAAAAAAGTGGTTCACACTTATTGATGAAAATAAAGAAGAAATCGCAGCGATTATGACGAAGGAGCAAGGAAAGCCGTTTGCAGAAGCGCTTGGTGAAGTGAATTATGCAAATAGCTTTGTTGAATGGTATGCAGAAGAAGGGAAGCGCGTATACGGTGAAATGATTCCTGCTTCTCATCCGAACAAACGTATTTTAGTTATGAAGCAACCAGTTGGGGTTATGGCAGCTATTACACCGTGGAACTTCCCAGCGGCTATGATTACGAGAAAGGTAGCTCCAGCGCTTGCAGCAGGTTGTACAGCAGTTGTAAAGCCTGCAAGTCAAACACCGTTAACTGCATTGAAATTAGCTGAATTAGCACACGAAGCGGACATTCCAAAAGGTGTAATAAACATTGTAACAGGTAGTGCAAAAGCAATTGCTGATACGTGGATGGAAGATGAGCGCGTTCGAAAAGTGTCCTTTACAGGATCAACGGAAATTGGGAAAGAGCTAATGGCTAGCGCTGCGCAAACGATGAAAAAAGTTTCATTAGAATTAGGTGGTCACGCTCCATTTATCGTAATGAATGATGCAGATTTAGATAAAGCGGTAGAAGCCGTTATTGGTTCGAAATTCCGTAACGCAGGACAAACGTGTATATGTACAAACCGAGTATTCGTTCAAGAAGAAGTATACGAAGTATTTGTAGAGAAGTTCCAAAAGGCAGTAGGGCAACTTAAAGTCGGAGACGGATTCGGTGCGGGAACTACTGTAGGACCACTTATTGATGAGAGTGCAGTTTCAAAAGTACAAGAACATATTGAAGATGCAGTTCAAAAAGGTGGAGAACTCTTATATGGAGGCCAACAGGTTACAGAGCTAGATGGACATTTCATTCAGCCGACTGTAATTGGATTGGCAAATGATACAATGCTTTGTATGACTGAAGAAACATTTGGACCAGTTGCACCAGTTGCGAAATTTAAAACAGTTGAAGAAGTAATTGAACGTGCAAACAATACACCATACGGTTTAGCTGCGTATATTTTTACGAAGGATATTAGCCAAGCGTTCCAAATTAGTGAAGCGCTAGAGTACGGTATTATCGGTTTAAATGATGGTCTTCCGTCAGTTGCACAAGCACCGTTCGGTGGATTTAAAGAAAGTGGTATCGGGCGTGAAGGCGGTCATTTCGGCATCGAGGAATATTTAGAAATCAAATACATTTCATTAGGATTATAAGTAATACACTAGAATCTCTATAAGGTAACAGAGAAGGAGATTCCAGTATGATATATTGGCTATTATTACTTGTTACAATTATTTTTGAAGTAGCTGGAACGATTGCGATGAAATTATCGAATGGCTTAACAAAGCTTGTTCCAAGTGTACTTATTTTCGTTTGTTATGGTATTTGTTTCAGTATCTTTGCTATCGTCGTTAAAAAGATTCATTTAAGTATTGCTTATGCCATTTGGTCTGGCGTTGGAACGTTACTTATTACAATCATTAGTGTGTACTTTTTTAAAGAGCATATTAGTTTATTCCAAGCATTTTGTATTCTCTTTATTGTTTTGGGTGTCATTGGTCTTAAGGTTTCATCGGCATCATGAAAGCTATCTTTTGTAGAAGATAGCTTTTTTCTATTTGTGCAGTTAGCAATTAATACGACAAAATATGACAAGAAAGAGTAAAGCGTTTTGTTATGATACATATGAAATATTGTCTTATGTGGAGGAAAGAGTATGTTAAAAAAGGTGAGTCAAATTGTTTTAATTTTTGGCATAGCTTTTAGTTTAAGTGCTTGCACTGAGACTAAAGATAGTAATGAAAGTAAACAAGAAGATGTTCAAGATAAAGTGTATAAAATAGGGGAGACAGTAGACGTAGATGGTTTGCAAGTAACTATCGATTCAGTTAAATTAGGATATCCGGATTATGATGAGGATAAAAAGAAAGAAGAGATTTTGGGGATTATTTTCAAAGTGGAAAATAATAGTGAAAAGGAAATACCTTTTGCATTTTATGAATTTGAGATTACCGATAAGAAAGGTACAAGATTTAAAGAATATAATAACCCTGATAGCTTTATTAGTAAAAAATTAGCACCAGATGAAAAAATTCAAGATATCATGCTATTTGACGTAGCGAAAGAAAATACGTATATCGCTACGTATAGACCGGAGTTTACGCGTGAAAATAGAACGATAAAATTTGAATTGAAACCAAATAAATAAAAAACACATTGGATTATCCAATGTGTTTCTTTATGGTAATTAATTTAAAACGCCCAGTTACCTTTACGGAAGATAGGCTCATGTCTGCCATCAGCTGTAATACCGTCAATATCAAGCTCAGCTGATCCAATCATGAAGTCGTTGTGTGTGATACTAGCGTTTGCTCCGTTTTCAGCAAGTTCTTCTTTAGACATTGTTTTTCCGCCAACTAAGTTAAATGCATAAGCATTTCCGATTGCAAGGTGGCAAGATGCATTTTCGTCAAATAGTGTATTGTAGAATAAAACATTTGTGTTTGAAATTGGTGAGTCATGAGGTACTAAAGCTACTTCTCCTAAGAAGTGAGAACCTTCATCTGTTTCTACTAAATGTTTTAAAGCTTCTTCACCAGCTTCAGCTTTATAGTCTACGATACGTCCGTTTTCAAATGTTAACGTGAAATTATCGATAATATTACCTGCAAATACTAACGGTTTTGTACTAGAAACTTGGCCGTTTACACCTGTTTTAAGTGGCATTGTAAATACTTCTTCAGTTGGAATATTAGCCATAAATGGTACGTTCTTTTCATTTAAGCTACCAGCACCAGCCCATACATGTTTTTCTGGAAGTTCGATTGTTAAATCTGTTCCAGGACCTGTATAGTGAAGAGCTTTATAATGCTTTTCGTTTAAGTAATCCACTTTTGTATGTAATGTTTCATCATGTTCTTTCCATGCTTCTACAGGATTTTCTAAATCAGCACGAGTAGCTTTGAAAATAGCATCCCATAACTTTGCTTCTTGTTCATCTGGCGCTACGTCAGGGAATACTTTCGCAGCCCATTCTTTCGTAGGAACAGAAATTACACACCAACTTACTTTATCGGCTTGTACGTAATCACGGTATACTTTCATCGCTTCACCAGCTACTTTATGAGCTGTTGCGATACGTGTTGCTTCTACACCTTTTAATAAATCAGGGTTTTCTGCATAGATAGACATAAATGCAGCGCCTTCTTTTGCTAATTCTTCACGAGCATGTGCTTTCCAAGAAGGGAATTCAGCGAATGCTTCTTCAGGAGCTAGATCGAACTTTAAGCGTGTTAACGTCTCATCATTCCAATCAACATATACGTGTTTTGCACCAGATTTATATGCTTTTTCTGTAACGAGGCGTACGAATTGTACAGCTTCAAGAGGTGCGCTAATTGATAAAGTTTGTCCGGGTTGAATATTAACACCAACATTAACTGCAAGGGCAGCATACTTCTCTAACGTTTGTTCAAATGACATATGTATAATCTCCTTTAGCTTGAAAGATTTCTTACTATATATAATACAAGAAAATTCTAAAAATATATATAAATATAAAGTAAAAAGAGAGCTCAAAATGTATTGAGCTCTCACATTTATTTAATGGAAGAAGAAAACTGTTCAACTGTAGTTGTATGGTGTATACGAACACGTTTCATTTTTAGCAACTCATCCGGTTCATCTTTCGTAATGAACTTTCCAGGCTTTGTTGTCGTCGCAAATTGATAATATTTCTTCGTTTCTGTAATGACTTTATCATCTACATGGCCAAATGGATAAGCAATTGCGATAACGGGCTTACCTGTTATTTTTTCTAGCTTTTCTTTCGATCCTTTTAATTCTTCTTCGTAGTTTGTAATCTTCGGTAAATCAGCATGTGTTGCTGTATGAGACTGCACTGAGAAAATACCGGAATCAACAATTTCCTTTATTTCATTTGTAGAGAGAGAGCCTTCAACATCGACATTATCAACAATCATATATTCTGTTGCTGTCGGCTTGAAAGTATCGTCTTTTAGTTTTTGCAAAATATGAAATGCATTCATATTATTTTTCATACCATCGTCAAATGTAACAAAAATTGGTTTGTTGACTTTATTAATATCGCCCCAGCGTTCAAACGTTAATAATGTATAACCGTTATCTTTTAAATATTTCATTTGGCCTTCAAAGTTAGCAGGTGATACGAATAAATCTTTAATGCCTTGTCCATGATAATCATCGATTGCATGGTACATAAGAACGGGAACCTTTTGCTCAAAAGTAATAGCAGATTTTGTGAGTGAGATGATTTTTCCGTCTTCCTTGACTCCTGTTGCTTCAATTTGGAACTCACCGCGTTTTCCTTCAAATTCTTTTATGTCAAATGGAAGTGTAAATTGTTTCTCCTTTTCTTTAGAAGAAAAAGATTTAGCATGTTCCTTTCCATCCGCAGTGCGCCAAATTTTATATTGTACTTCGGTTAGAGAATCTTTTATTTCTGTAATATGGATACTTGTGTTTGTAGAATCGTGTGTAATCGGATTATAAGAAATTTTACCTTGTTCTTGCACAGTCTCCTCTTGTTTTTTAACTTCTTGAACCTTTTTCTCTTTTTTAGGTTCTGGACTTACAGTGCTAGTATTACATCCTGCTAGAATAGCAGACGTACATAAAGCAATTGCTGCGTATTTTCTCATAAAATCACCTTCTATTGTGTAGTATGTTGCATTACTTATATTTAAAATCCCCACCGCTGTAAGAGCGGTGGGGAATTACCCTTGTTTATCGTATCATTTTTAGATGGGGGATAGGTTAGTGACTGTAAACAGATCTCTTCTTTCGTTTTTTAGTAAGATTTAAAATATCTTATGGTTTACTTTATAAGAGATGCGAATTTTTCCATGGACATATCAGGTCCTACAAAATGGCGTTTAATTAAGAGTTGCTCGTTTGGGGTACCTTTTGTAATGTGATTGCCGTGATCAGTAGTTACTGCGAACTCATAATGTTTTTTTGTTTCTTCGACAGCGGCGTCATTATAAGAGCCTACTGGGTAGGCGAGAGCGATGATCTTTTTACCGGTAAGAGTTTCGATTTTTTCTTTAGAACCGCGTAATTCCTCATCATAATTACCTGAATGAGCCATCATTGTATGATTTGCAGTATGAGATTGAATAGAAAAAATACCTGAATCTATCATTTGTTTTATATCATCTGTTGATAGACGGTTCGGTTTGTCTATCTCATTTGAAGTAAGAAATTCAGTTGCTGCAGGTTGGAATGTATCATCTTTTAATTTTTGTAAAACATGAAGAGCATTCATATTATTTTTTCGACCATCATCCATTGTTATAAAAATAGGTTTATTAACACGGTTTATATCATTCCAACGTTCAAATGTAAGCATCGTATAACCGTTATCTTTTAAATATTGCATATGTTTTTCGAATTGTTCAGGCGGTACGTATAAGCCGTAATCACCATCACCTGGTCCAGGGTATTTTTCAATCGCATGATACATCAAAAATGGTACATGTTGCTGGAATGTAATTTTAGATGTTACTAGATTTGTTTCCGTATTATCTTCTTTAATCCCTACTGTTTCAATTTGAAATTCTCCACGTTTTAAATGAAATGTTTTTAAATGAAGTGGGAGGGCAAAATCACGATCTTTTTCTTGTGAAGTAAAAGTTTGTTTGCTTTCAGGTCCATCGGCAGTACGCCAAATATTGTAACGTACTTGTTTAAATGAATCTCTTAAGTTTTTTGTATAAAGCGTGGTGTTTTGTGCGTTATATTCATACGAATCCCATGTGATAGCCCCTTGCGTTAAAGGGATTTCTACTGTTTTTGCTTGTGCTTTTTTTGGTTCAACTGCTTGTTCCGCTGTTGTTTCTTTTATTTGTTTATCACTAGCATTACTAGTGTTACAACCTACGAGAATAGCAGAGGAAAGTAAAGCGATATATGTATATTTTTTCATTCTATCATCCTTCTATTGTGTTTTAATTATAGTCACTTATACCCTTGTCCATCATATCATCATAGAATATATAGGGGAATACATTTTTGGAATAATTCGGAAAGGAGTCTTACGTTTTTTTGGAGTAGTTTACATATAGAAGATAGTAAAAAACTCCACTCAAACTTCATTTAGAAAAATAGAAGTAAGGTGGAGTTTTTTATTAGATAAACAATCCAGCGATTGTCGCAGATAAAATAGAAGCAAGTGTTGACGCGAATAGCATTTTCCAACCAAATTTAGATACGACGCTTCCTTGTTTTTCAGAAAGGGCACGGATTGTACCAACAATTGCACCAATTTGGCTAATACTTGCGAAGCTAATTAAGAATACTGTAACGATTCCAACTGTACGTGGAGCTAATGTTGTAACTGTTTCTTTTAAATCAAGGATTGCTACAAACTCGTTTAATACAATCTTCGTACCCATAATACCACCAGCTGGGATAATATCTTGAGTTGGAATACCCATTAAGAATGCGAATGGAGCAAGTATATAACCGAAGATTTGTTGTAACGTAATAGCATGTCCCATTGCACCTGAAGCTGCGCTAATTACGTAGTTTACAACTTCCATAACACCGATGAAAGCAATCATTAATGCAGCAACGATCCCAGCTACTTTTAAACCGTCAAGCGCACCGTTAATCATTGCGCCAATAAAACTGTCTCCAAATAGAGTTCTATCAAATTTTTGAATCACTTCGTCTTCTTTTTTCGTATCAACTGGTGTTAATAACGAACAAACGATTAAGCTTGAGAATAAGTTTAGCGGAAGAGCAGCTAGTACATATTTCGCATCTAACATCATTACGTATGATGCTGTAACAGAAGCAGAAACGGAGCTCATCGCAGAACAACAAATAATAAACATACGGTTTTTGTTAAAATGCTGTAAATCATTTTTAATAACGATTAACGCTTCACTTGAACCGAAGAATACAGAATTTACTGCGTGGAATGATTCAACGCGTGGTAAACCAGTAATTTTTGAAATTGCACCGCCGACAACGCGAACGATAAATGGTAAAACACCTAAATAACTAAAGATTGAAAGTAGTGCTGAGAAAAATACGATAATTAATAATACATTTAAGAAAAAGACAAAATCTCTTTGAATCCCATTAAAGAGAAAATCGACACCTGTCGTACCAAGTTTAATTAGTTTGTTGAAAACTTTACTAATGAAAATAATGATTTGTTGACCAACCTTTGTAGCAAACATAAACCAACCGATTAAAATTTGGAAACCAATCATAATTGCAATTGCGCGGAAGTTGATTTTACTTTTGTTGTTTGACAAAGCAAAACATAAACCTAAAACGACAAGAATACCGATAATGCTCATTACATATTGCATGTAGTTGCCCCTTTCAGAAGTTCGTATAAAGTTTGTACATAAAACGCTCGTTATATTACTAAAAATAAAACAAAGAGGTTTTATGTCATACGTAAGATGTCTGACCTTTTAGAAAAGTAAAAATAAAAAAAGACCCATATGGATTCACTTTCATCTATGAGAGAAAGCTAATCAATATGAGTCCTTTTTTGCGCATAGGCTAATATTCATTAGTTTTCCCCATAGTCCAGCAATTTAAGGTTGCCGGGTAGAAACTCTCGATCCATATTATCGAGTATATATGAGGTAACATCGTCCGTATTAAATTAGTAGTAGCGTAACATTACTAGAGAACTATCGTCAATAGCTTTTTTTCTTCCAATAGAAATAGACCATATAAGTATGATAAAATGTAACGCAGTGTTATGAAAAAGAGAGGTCGGAAAATGAGTACAAAAATGACGCCACCAGTTGAAAAAAACGAGTTTATAGATGTAGTATTTGAAGATTTAACACACGATGGTGCCGGTGTTGCGAAAGTAAAGGGTTATCCTATTTTCGTTAAAAACGGACTACCAGGTGAAGAAGCACAAATTAAAATTATTAAAGTGAAGAAAAACTTCGCGTTTGGTCGTTTGATAAAACTTCATACAGAGAGCCCGTATCGTAAAGATGCAGAATGCCCAGTATACAACCAGTGCGGCGGTTGTCAGCTTCAGCACTTAACATATGAAGGACAATTACAAGCGAAAGAAAAACAAGTACGTGACGTTATGCAGCGTATCGGTGGGTTAAGCGATATCCCTGTTCATCCTGTACTTGGCATGAAAAACCCATGGGTATACCGTAATAAAGCACAAGTACCGATTGGGGAACGTGAAGGCGGACTTGTAGCTGGATTCTATCGTCAAGGAACGCATGACATCATTAATATGGAATCATGCTTAATTCAGGCAGAAGAAAACGATGCATTAATTCAAGAAGTGAAACGTATTTGTGAGAAACATGGTATCTCGGCATACAATGAAGAGCGTAACAAAGGAACACTACGCCACGTAATGGCTCGCTACGGACAAGTAACAGGGGAAATTATGCTTGTCTTCATTACACGTACAGCAGAATTACCAAACAAAAAAGCAATCATTGAAGAAATTGCAGCGAAATTCCCAGAAGTAAAATCAATCGTTCAAAACGTAAATACGAAACGAACAAACGTTATTTTCGGTGATAAAACGACAGTACTGTACGGATCAGAATATATTTATGACTTTATCGGTGACATTAAATTCGCGATTTCAGCACGTTCATTCTATCAAGTAAACCCAGAACAAACGAAAGTGCTATACGATAAAACGTTAGAATACGCAAAGTTAGATGGTAACGAAACAGTAATTGATGCATATTGCGGAATCGGATCAATCTCTTTATTCCTAGCGCAAAAAGCGAAAAAAGTGTACGGCGTTGAAATCGTCCCAGAAGCAATCGAAGACGCAAACCGTAACGCAGCACTAAACAACATGACAAACGCTGAATTTGGCGTAGGAGAAGCAGAAGTAGTCATTCCAAAATGGTACAAAGAAGGCGTAATCGCCGACACAATGGTCGTAGACCCACCGCGTAAAGGTTGTGACGAAGCGCTATTAAACACAATCATCGACATGAAACCAAAGCGCGTCGTATACGTATCATGTAACCCAGCAACATTAGCACGCGACTTAAAAGTACTAGAAGAAGGCGGATATAAAACACAGGAAGTACAGCCTGTTGATATGTTCCCGCATACGACTCATGTGGAGTGTGTGGCTTGGCTTAAGTTGGTATAATAGAAAAGCAGTTGATATAGGAAAAATCTATACCATCTGCTTTTTGGTTTACAAAAATACCATTCATAAGCGATTTTAGTTAAAATAAATATTGCTGATTTTTACAAATTATAAATTGAGAGTTTGAAATTGCATTCATAATGAGAGGATTTGAATTTGAAATGATAGATAATTTTTGGCGTGAATTACCACGACCATTTTTCGTACTTGCACCAATGGAAGATGTGACAGACGTCGTTTTCCGTCACGTAGTAAGTGAAGCTGGCCGACCGGATGTATTCTTCACAGAGTTTACAAACTCGGATAGCTATTGCCATCCAGAAGGTATGAAAAGTGTACGTGGCCGTTTAATTTTTACAGAAGATGAACAACCAATGGTAGCACATATTTGGGGAGATAATCCTGAATATTTTCGTCAAATGAGTATAGGTATGGCAGAGTTAGGATTTAAAGGTATCGATATTAATATGGGATGCCCAGTACCGAATGTAGCATCGAGAGGAAAAGGTAGCGGCCTTATTCTACGTCCAGACGTTGCAGCAGAATTAATTCAAGCAGCAAAAGTGGGCGGATTACCTGTCAGCGTAAAAACGCGACTTGGCTTTAAAGAGTTAAGTGAGTGGGAAGATTGGTTAACGCATATTTTTAAACAAGATATTGCAAACCTTTCTATTCATTTACGTACAAGAGAAGAAATGAGCCAAGTAGATGCGCACTGGGAACTAATTCCGGAAATTAAAAAATTACGTGACCGCATTGCACCAAATACGTTAATAACAATCAATGGAGACATTCCTGACCGTCAAACTGGAATGGAACTTGCTGAAAAATATGGTATTGATGGCGTTATGATCGGGCGAGGTATTTTTAAAAATCCGTTTGCTTTCGAAAAAGAGCCAAGAGAGCATAGCAGTAAAGAACACTTAGATCTTTTAAGACTACAGCTTGATTTACAAGATCAATATGCAGAAGTACTGCCACGCTCAATCACGGGACTTCATCGCTTCTTCAAAATTTATGTAAAAGGATTCCCTGGAGCTGCGGAACTAAGAAATCAATTGATGAGCACGAAATCGACTGATGAGGTGCGTGCGTTGCTTGATAAGTTTGAGGCAAGTGTTAACACGGCTGGAGATAGTGAAACAGTGTAACTTTTGAAAGTTAGAGCTGCTGGGGTGTATCGATTTTATGAGCGTTTGTTTCAGTTTAATTAAGGTGAGCTGTATCATAAGTAATTGAGGTATTCTATGTAAAACAGGGGGAAGAAAAGAATACAGGAGAAAATCGGAAATGGCAGGTTGATCTTGATTTTCACTGATATTATCATGTTTATTTTATTATGCCTATAATTGGAGGCCATGTGAATGTTAAGTGATCAGGCGAGATATTCTAGGCTCGCGAATATAACAAAAATAATAAATACAAAATTAGAACTACGTGAAGTATTGCAGCGTGTAACAATGGCGATATCAGAGGAGATTGTTAGGTGCAATGCTGTTGGAATTTATTTACCCCAGGAAGATGGAACATTTAGAGGGTTTGCAGGAAAACCAGAGACCATAAATGGTGTAACGCTCGATACGCAAGTAATTGATCCT
Organism: Bacillus cereus group sp. N11; assembly: GCF_016483605.1. Taxonomy (NCBI): domain Bacteria; kingdom Bacillati; phylum Bacillota; class Bacilli; order Caryophanales; family Bacillaceae; genus Bacillus; species Bacillus cereus group sp. N11. Next base: position 30,512 of record NZ_JAEHBN010000022.1, on the reverse strand, counting down.
GAAATAGACTTACTGGCAAAAGAAGTTATTGAAACCAAAAAAACGATCTATATTCCTGATACTTCAAAGGATCATCGGCCGGATCCTAGACCAGTTGATGCGTTCAAAATTAAGTCCTTATTAGCCTTGCCTATCTCATTCGGGCAAGAGTTATTTGGTCTGGTTTTTTTATTTGATTATGGAACTCCAATGAACTTAACAGATTCAGAAATTCAAAGTGTTGAAGCTTATGTAAATATGGCTGCGGTCGCAATTCAAAACGCAAATAATTTAACACAAAAGGAAAACCTTATTGCCGAGAAGCAGTTGTTACTAAATGTTACCCGTGATTTATCAATGTGTTCCTCGATACAGGAGAGTTTTGATAAATGTTTTTTTTACTTAGGACAGATTTTAGAGAGTAAAAACGTGGCTGCCTACCTTTTAGACCCGTTAGACAAAAAAACGATTAAAACAACGAAGTTAAGTAAGGACTGTAATTGGACAGAAGTGGATTGGATGGAAAAAAGCTATGACGCCAAGATCCAAGAGGTTATTCAAACAAAAAATATAGATAGTAAGGGTCTTTTGATGATCCCATTGGTTTCAATGGGAGAAGTATTAGGGGTAATTGTCGTTGGTAAAGAGGGAAAATCTTATAATTACGATAATTCCCAAATTCAATTGGCAAAATCTATCGTTGATGCCACAGCTCCTACGTTTTCAAACTTGTTATATATGGATCAACTTGAAAGCATGGTGGAAGAGCGAACGAGAGAACTAGCTGCTGCTAATGAAAAAGTTACAAGTGTGATCGAAAGTATTACGGATGGATTCTTTACTTTGAATAATAAATGGGAATTTACGTACGTAAATAAGCATCAATATTTTCCACAAAGAAAAACAGCAAAAGATGTATTAGGCAAGAATATACGGGAGGTTTTCCCGAGTAGCGTCGACACAGTTATGTATAAGGAATTTCATCGTGCAATGTCAGAGCGAACTACAGTTCATTTCGAATTTCTTTCTATATCTGATGAATATTGGTACGAAGTTAGTGCATACCCGTATGATGATGGTATTTGTTGTATTTTTAAAAACATAACGGAAAAAAAGCAATATGAGCAGGAATTGAAAAGGTTATCAAACATAGATTTAATAGGGCAAATGGCAGCAGGTATTAGCCATGAGATTAGAAATCCAATGACAACAGTACGAGGATTTTTGCAGTTATTAAAAGAAGAGAACATCTATGAGAAACATAATAAGTACTTTAATTTAATGATAGAAGAACTTGACCGTGCCAATTCTATTATTACTGAATTTCTCTCGATAGGTAATACAAAGAAATCAGATTTGCAGATGTTAGATTTAAACTCAATTATCCACGATATTATTCCTTTAATAAAGATAGATACGCATAATCAAAATAAATATATTCAAGTCGATACAAATGACGTTCCAGAATTACTTTTAAATCGTAATGAGATAAGGCAATTATTAATGAACCTATATCGTAATGGCTTAGAAGCGATGAGTACAGGGAAAATTCTAACCATTAGCACCTATAAGGAAGGGCAAAAATGTGTGGTGCTTGCAGTGCGGGATGAAGGGAATGGTATCAGGCCTGAAGTATTAGAGAAACTGGGGACTCCATTTTACACAACCAAAGATAATGGAACTGGATTGGGATTAGGCGTATGTTATGCCATTGCTGCCCGTCATAATGCAAAAATAGAAATTCAAACAGGATCGGAAGGCACTACCTTTTTTGTTAAATTTAATTATGATAATAATGAAAAATAGTCTTATTTAAGTAAAGCCTAAGTAAACATAATCAATATATTTCACATGAGTTTTGTGTAACATTCATGTTTGAGTTGCCCGCTAAATTAGAGTTGTAGAAAAAGAAATGGACTAACCGATATTAGGTTAGTCCATTTTCAAGTGTGTTAATTAATAGTGAATCTCCCTTCTGTACTTTTAGGAGCTTTTCGGTATTAGCTCCTGACTCTCCATATGTATATTCTGTTAGCATTGGGTCCTCATGTCCGAAATTTCGTTCAGCATTTTTATACCCAATTAAATAATTTAATTGGGTATAAATGGATAATACCAAGTGCCTAAACAACATATGTTGCTGTTTTAAAATCATCCCCAAAAGCATTAATCCACCCAAGACTACAAAACCTCCCCCTAAAATGTTAAAGTAGTAACTTAACGACATTAATTTACACATGCTAAAAGCATTACTATAATCAACATTTCAGGAGGAAACCCAATGGCAATGAGCAACAACGATATATTAAAAAGAGTACGATACGCTTTAGACATAAGAGATATAGATATGGTGGAAATCTTTAAACTTGGCGGGATGGAAGTAACGAAAGAAGACGTAGTTGATATGCTTACAAAAATAAAGAGAGCTCCTCAGCATGAAGCTGAAAATGATGAGGTAGCTGAAGATGAGTACGTAAAAACATGCGATATGATGATGTTAGAGGCATTTTTAAATGGATTTATTACTTTAAAAAGAGGAAAGCAAGATCCGAAACCAGGGCAGCCTGCACCTGTACAGAGCAAGGAGAGTGCCAATAACCTTCTTCTAAAGAAAATGAAAATCGCACTATCTTTAACGAGTGAGGATGTACTTGATATATTAGATAGCGTAGGCGTTACGGTAACAAAAGGAGAGTTAGGCGCTCTATTAAGAAAAAAAGGTCATAAAAATTACAAAGAGTGCGGCGATAGATACGCAAGGAATTTCATTAAGGGATTAGGTGTAAAGTATAGAGGATAATGAGTTCGTTAAAGCAGTAAATGATATAATAGGTAGAGTAGGACGTTCGTATCCTACTCTTTTTTATTTGTAAAAATACTATGCTAGGTGATGAAATGGTACATACATATTTAGGTGAGACAATTAATTTTCATATAACTTATAAGAAGAAAAAGTCCGTGCGTCTTTTTGTGGATTCGTACGGAAATGTGGAAGTGCAGGCTCCGAAAGGGACACCTGTTGAATACTTAGTCCAGTTGCTAGAGGAAAAGTGGAATTGGATTCAGACAACTCGTAAGGAAATGGCGGAGCGAGCGCGTGGACCACAGGAAAAGGATTACGATCAGGGAGAAGGCTTTTTGTATCTAGGGAATACGTATCCGATACAGATTTCCCAAGATGCAAGCATTGAGCAAGACAATGCGATTTTTGAAGGGGATAAGTTACATATTTATGTAAAAGAGCTAAAGGATGAGAAAATACAGCAAGCTTTAAAACGATTTTATTATAAGCAGTGTAAAACTTTAGTAGAGAAGAGCATTAAAGTGCATCAAAGTAACTTTAAGACAAAACCACGTTCTATTCGTATTACAGATAGTAGTCGTACTTGGGGTACTTGCGATTCGAATTTACAACTAACATTCAATTGGAAGCTAGCAATGGCACCACAGCGAGTAATTGACTATGTAGTCGTTCATGAAATGTGTCATATGGTTCATTTAAATCATGATCGCTCTTTTTGGCGTCTTGTCGGGAAGATAATGCCTGATTATAAAGAAATGGAGAATTGGTTAGCCTTATCTAGTTGGAAAATGACGGTCTAATGTTGCGCTTTGTATAGGTTGCAATTATTGTCAATCTTTGTCGGTAAGTCGATATATTTCGAAAATCGCTGATATATTTAGAGTTGCGCCGATATATTTTGAAAATCGCTGATATATTTGGAGTTGCAATCGATATGTTCAATGAAGAGAAAGTAAAAGGAGATGTCACAGCAGACATCTCCTCTTTTCGAGTATATAGATTAGCGTCCAAACATCACAACAAAATCCCCATCCATTTTCTCCATTTCATACCCACGATACCCCTCCGAAAGCAAAGCCTGCTGTCCATTAGCATCACTCATTAGAATACTTTGAACATCTGTCCAATCTCTTTCTTTATCTCCGCGCAATTTCTTTACAAAAACATACCGCAGACTACCACCATACTTCTCCTTCAGCGCAGCAATCTCCATCCCTTGCGCAAACTTATCCTTCAAGCTCGGAATGTTAAAAGGAGCAACAGTGCAGCATACATAATCATATTTGCTATCTTCTTTTTGTAATTCGTCCATGATGACGTTTGCTAATATTTTTTGCATCCCATTTCCTCGACAGTTCGGATGAACGTTTGAGATTTCTTGATAGATGACGCGGTGTAGTTCACTTTCTGGCAAACCAATATCAAGCCCTAAATGTTCATCGTCGATAGGAGGGACGAGTAGAGCGCGAAATGCGATGAGTTTGTTTTTAATAAAAGCACCGATCATCATGCCGTTTCCTTCTAGAATATATTGAAATTCTTCTTGTGAGAGTGGTTGTAAACGACTTTTATCTTCCAACGCTTCAACTATAATGTTTTGTAATGATAAAATTTGTTCGATGTGCTTTCTTGATAGTAGTGTAACGTGAAATGGTTGTTCGTTTTGTTTTAATGTTCCTTCATATAGAACAGTCATGCGTTAGTCCTCCTTTAGCGTACAACGTCTTGAAAGACGGTTAGTTCTTGTAATGTATCTTCGTTTATTTCAATGCCTAGTCCCGGCTTTTCTTTTAAGCGAATGAATGGTACGTCGTAATGTAGGTTTCCGATATCTTTCGTGAATTTTAACGGACCTGTAAGTTCAACACTTGTAATGATTTTTTTTGAGAAAGCGACGTGGAATCCTGCGGAAGAGGCAACGGATGATTCGACCATTGATCCCACTTGGCATTCAATGCCGGCCATTTCTGCTTGATGAGCGAGCTTTACTGCGGGATATATGCCGCCGCATTTCATTAGTTTTATATTTACTTTATCAGCTGCGTCTAATTTAATAATTTGGCGCATTTCACGAGAATTTTTTAATCCCTCATCAATCATAAGCGGAAGGTCTGTTTTCGAACGAATATGAGCCATTGCGTCAATATCATCCGCTACAACAGGTTGTTCAATCCAGTCGATATTTAAATGTCCTAATGAACGAAGTGCAGTTAATGTATTTGCGCTATTTTTCCAGCCTTGGTTCACATCAACACGAATGGCGATGTCATTTCCTACACGTTCACGCACAGCTTCTATTCTTTTTACATCTTCTTTTACATTCGTACCGACTTTCATTTTGAAAGATTGATAACCTTTCTGAATCATGGAAGCAGCTTCTTCCGCCATATCTTCTGGAGGAGCAATGCTTAAAACGTGAGTGATAGGAAATTCTTCATGGTAGCGCCCGCCAATTAATTGATATACAGGTTGTTTTAGTTTTTTGCCCATTATATCAAAGCAAGCAATATCAATCGCAGCTTTTGCTGTCGGCACACCGTAAATGGTATTGTCCATTATGTCGTGTATTCTTTCAATATTCATTGGATTTTTCCCGATTAGAACAGGAGCTAGCGTATGTTTTAAAGTATGGAAAGTACTTTCCCATGATTCACCTGTGACGTGATCATCAGCAACGCCTTCACCGTAACCGATAATGTCTTCGTCTGTTTCCATTTTGACGATAATAGAAGGCATATCAGAATAAGAACCATAACTAATAACAAACGGATTGCGAAGTGGTAAACGAATTGCGTAAAGGTGAATAGCTGTAATTTTCATTGAATAGAAACCCCTTCCTGTTTACAATAGTTTTATACATTTGATATAGTTGACGTTAAATAGTCGTTAATTAATAATAAGGAGTTAGAGAAAATGATAATAAAAATTGCAGTTGTCGGTTCAAAGGAGTTTATGGAGAATCTTTTCCCTATTGCTCATAAATTAGAAGAAATAGAAATTGATCCATATGTTTACCTTCACCCGGCAGAATCTTCTGAACTATTAAAGCGTTTAAAGCCTTGTGATGTTATCTTTTTCTCAGGTGCCTTACCTTATTATATGGCAAAAGAAATAAGAGAACAATTACGAATTCCAAGTACGTACTTACAGCAAGATGAGACAACGGTTGCATCTTCACTTCTTTCTGTCATGTATCATCAAGGTATTCAACCGCATAAAATTTCAATCGATTTAGTAGACCGTTCGTTTATTACAAATGTATGCCGCGATATCGGTATAAAAGAAAAGCCACAAGTGTTGGATTATGAAAATATGTTGTGGAGTAAAGAGGAAATAAATAGAGTCATTGATTTTCATGTAGCTAAATATCAATCCGGAGAGGCTCATTTAGCTTTAACTAGTATTCACGCTGTTTACGATGAGCTTCAAAAAATAGGTGTTCCTTCAGAGCGTATGATTGATCCAACACAGTCCATTATACATGGGCTAAAAGATGCAAAAATAAAAGCTGAGTTAGCAAAAAGCTATTCAGCTACTGTTGGTGCTTGTATTATTTCTTCCTTAGAATTACGAACGAGTTTGCTTGAAAAACTAGATGTCATTTCAAAAGAACTACGTGGTTCATTTAAACAAGTGGATGAAATGACATGCATTTTGTATACAACTCGTGGTGATATCGAATCGATTATTAAAACAAATGCGATACATAACTTGTTTGCGAGCGTAGAAGGAACGATAGCTATTGGATTTGGTTATGGAAAAACCGTGAAAGAGGCGGAGCAAAATGCAAAAATTGCTCAAAGTTTTGCAAAGAATAATCCAATAGATCGTTGTTTTTATATACTAACAAGTGATAAAGATTTATTTGGTCCGTTCCCGAAAGAACAGAGAGTACAAAGTTTGAAAAATGATAATCCGGAACTAATGAAAATAGCGAAGGAAACGAAGCTTAGTCCGGCTAACTTGTCAAAAATCATTCAATTTAGTCAATCGCATCCGTCATTGAAGTTTACAGCAGCTGACCTTTCTGAGTACTTACAAGTGACCCGGCGATCGACAGAAAGATTGTTAAAAAAATTAGTTGATTACGGGTATGCTCATATTTGCGGCGAGGAAATGCCCTATCAACAAGGGCGACCTCGCGCACTATATGAACTGAATTTACCGCTATTTTTAAGCTTCTAGTTGCGCTTTTTGTTTCTTTAGTAGTTCTGCTTTTTCAATGTCTGATAGTTTTACAATTGTGAAGCCTGTTATACCATAAATGATTGAGATAATAGGTACGATGAAATTCAAAATAGCATAAGGGGCATATTCAAATGCACCTACGCCAAGTGTAGCGAGAATAAATACACCGCACGTATTCCAAGGAACGAAGACAGAAGTTAATGTTCCGCCATCTTCTAATGCTCTGGATAAATTTTTTGAATGTAGTCCTTTTTCTGTGTATGCATTTGCGTACATTCTTGAAGGAACAACAATTGAAATATATTGTTCAGAGCAAGTAAGGTTTGTTGCAAAACAAGATGCGATAGTAGAAGCGATAAGCCCTTTTGCTGATTTTGCTAACTTTAAAATTTGATTTACAATTGAGCGAAGAATACCTGTATGTTCTAATACTCCTCCGAAAGTCATAGCGACAATTGTCATAGAGACTGTATTCATCATCGAATCTAAGCCACCGCGGTTAAATAGTTCGTCTACTAGCTTGTTTCCAGTGTCTATAACAAATCCAGCTTGGAGTGCACCGACAGATGCTGAGACAGAACCACCTTGAATAAAGACTTGAGATAAGAATCCTAAAATAATACCGACGAGAATGGCTGGTATGGCAGGAACCTTTTTAGCGACCAATACCATAACGGCTACGGGTATGATTAATAGGAAAGGTGAAATAACAAAGTTTTGTTGTAAGACTTGTAATGTTTGATCGATGCTTTGCGCATCAATATTGTTATCACCGAAGTTTCTTCCTAAGAAAGCATAGACGATAAGAGTAATAATTAAACCTGGAATTGTAGTAAATAACATATGACGAATATGTGCGAATAAATCTGTATTTGTTAATCCTGCGGCTAAGTTTGTTGTGTCTGAAAGCGGTGACATTTTATCGCCAAAATAAGAGCCTGAAATAATGGCACCAGCAACCATTGGAGCTGGAATACCCATACTTAGACCAATGCCCATTCCGGCAACACCAATTGTTCCCATTGTAGACCAAGAGCTACCAATCGCTAATGCAACGATAGAACAGATAATGGTAATGGATACTAAAAATAGTGATGGAGTTAAAAGTTTTAAACCGTAATAAATCATTGTTGCGACGATTCCACCGCCAATCCAAGCACCGATTGTTAAGCCAACAAGAATAATAATGACGATAGCGGGTAATGCAAGACGAATTCCTTTATACATTGCTTCTTCAAGATCATTCCATTTGTAACCGTAACGCCAAGCGACGATAGAAGCAACGGTCGTACCGATAATAAGTGGAACGTGAGGGCTTTGTTTTAATACAACAATTGTAACCATCATAACTGCAACGGTAATGATAATAGGGATAATTGCTATTCCAAAAGGTATTTCTTTTTTCATAAATTTCCTCCTTGTTACGTATGTTTGTTTGTATTTTTTAGAATTGTCGTAAAATAGACGGTTATTAGGTTATGATAACTAAAAATATATGTAAGCGTCAACAAAAAACAGAAAATAAGGAATGTTCTAGTTGTTTATTCAGTTTGTAATATAGATACAGAGTAAGCTTTTAAAAAGTTTAAAAATAAACAATTGACTTTTTTCTTAAAATTCAATATGTTCATAAAAACATCTGTTTTTCATAAGTATAATTAACCTGAATGGTTTGTAATTTGGGAAGGAGAATGGAGCTTTGAAAACATTAGAACTACAAGAGCGTTTAACGGAAATTTTTCAGCATTTACATGAAAACCCTGAAGTAAGTTGGAAAGAGTATGAAACGACAGCTTATATTACTAACTTTTTAAAAGAAGAAGGAATTTCATATAAAACATTTGATGATTGCCCAGGCGTAATCGCTGAGATTGGGAATAGGACCCCGGTTATTGCGATTCGTGCTGATATGGATGCACTTTGGCAAGAAGTAGATGGAGAATTTAAAGCGAATCATTCGTGTGGTCATGATGCTCATATGACGATTGTAATGGGGCTTATTTTACAATTGAAAAATATGAGATGGGATAGTGGAACGGTTAGATTTATTTTTCAACCGGCAGAAGAGAAGGGAAATGGTGCTTTAAAGATGGTAGAGAAAGGTGCTGTAGATGATGCTGATTTCTTATTCGGTGTCCATTTACGACCAATCGAAGAATTATCTTTGAAACAAGCAGCCCCATCTATTCGTCACGGAGCAGCAAGATTTCTAGAGGGTATGATTCATGGGGAGGATGCACATGGGGCAAGACCACACCAAGGTGTGAATGCAATTGATGTCATTTCCATGATTAATATCGGTTTGAAAAATATATGGTTGCCGCCACAAAGTTCATATTCAGTGAAGATGACGCGGTGCCAAGCTGGTGGAGATAATCTAAATATCATTCCAGGTAACGGCCATTTTAGCTTAGATGTAAGAGCGGAGAATAATACATTATTAGAAGAATTAAAGAAAAAGATAGAGCATGTAATAGAATCAGCCGCATCAATGGGATCGAAAACTTCATACGAATGGATTGATCTTGCTCCAGGAGCAGAGGTGTCAGAAGAAGCGGAGCGTTACATGCGTAAAGGCATTCTCGAAGTGTATGGAGAAGAGCAATGCACAGGGCCGCTTTATACGACAGGAAGCGATGACTTCCATTACTACACAGTGAAGAGACCACATTTAAAAGCTGTCATGCTTGGACTAGGAGCAGATCTACAACCTGGATTACACCATCCGTATATGAGGTTTGATCATAGTTGTATTATGGATGGGGTAGAAATATTGAAGCAAACTGTATTGAAAGTGTTAGAAGACAGGGGCTAGAGAGCTCCTGTTTTTTTATCGTGAATTGTCTGTAAATCGATATATTTGAAAAACCGTTGATATATTTTGAGTTATGATAGATATATTGAGAAAATCGTTGATATATTTGAAGTTACGATAGATATATTGAGAAAATCGTTGATATATTTGAAGTTACGATAGATATATTAAGAAAATCGTTGGTATAATTTCACGGACCTATTAATTTGATGAAAAATGAGCCTCCAGTACATGGTGTATAATAATAAGTACCATTTTTTAATAGGAGAAAACGAATGAACGAACAATATTACGATGCAGTTTTACATATAAAAACAGTCGGTGAGCAAAAAGGGTTTAACAAGTCTATGCATTATCACCGCTATGAACCGACGCCGTATAGCGGGTTAGATGAGTTATTGAATCAATATGAAATACGAAGTAGCGACCGAATTGTAGACTTTGGGTGCGGAAAAGGGCGATTAAACTTTTATATGCATCATAAATGTGGTGCTTCAGCAGTTGGAATTGAAATGAATGAAGAGTTTTATAAAGAAGCGATGGATAATAGAGATCGTTATGCACGAAAGGCACGAAACAGTAAGGGGAAAATTCAATTCCAATGTTGTTTAGCGCAGGAATATGAGATTGATCCACATGATAATAGGTTTTATTTCTTTAATCCGTTTTCTGTGCAAGTGTTTATGAATGTAGTCAATAACATTTTGCTTTCAGTAGAAGAAACGGGGAGAGAAGTGGATATTATTTTATATTATCCTTCTGAGGACTATATTTTCTTCTTAGAAAATCAGACTGCGTTTGAGCTGAAGAAAGAAGTTAGATTGCCAGGTGCTTATGAGAAGAATGGGAATGAGAGGTTTTTAGTGTATACGTTAGGATAATAAAAAAGCAGATGCTAAGGCACCTGCTTTTTTTATTAGTTACGGATTAAGTAATCAAATGCGCCTAAAGCAGCGTTTGCACCTGAACCCATAGAGATGATGATTTGTTTGTACGGATTATTTGTACAGTCACCTGCAGCAAACACTCCTGGTACGTTTGTAGCGCCGTGCTTGTCTGTTACGATTTCACCGCGAGCGCGTTCAACTGTTTCGCCTAACCAGTCTGTGTTTGGCACAAGACCGATTTGAACGAATACACCTTGTAATTCAACGTGATGAACTTCTTCAGTTTCACGATCGATGTAAGAAATACCGTTTACTTTGTCAGTACCAGTGATTTCTTTCGTTTGAACGTTTTTCAGAACAGTTACGTTTGGTAAGCTGTTAAGACGCTCTTGTAATACAGCATCAGCTTTTAATTCTGGCATGAATTCAAGAACAGTTACGTGCTTAACAATACCTGCTAAGTCGATAGCTGCTTCAATACCAGAGTTACCTCCGCCAATAACTGCTACATCTTTTCCGATGAATAATGGACCGTCACAGTGTGGGCAGTATGCTACACCTTTATTTTTGAACTCAGCTTCACCTGGTACGCCAACATTACGCCAGCGAGCACCTGTAGAAACGATTACGCTCTTACTTTTCAGAATAGCGCCGTTTTCAAGTTCCACTTCAATAAGTTCTTTTTTCTCTAAACGTTTCGCACGTTGTAGATTCATTACATCGATGTCGTATTCTTTTACGTGCTCTTCAAGGCTTGCTACTAGCTTAGGACCTTCAGTGCGTTTTACGCTGATGAAGTTCTCAATACCCATAGTATCCATTACTTGACCACCGAAGCGCTCAGCAACGATACCAGTGCGGATGCCTTTACGTGCTGCATAAATTGCTGCACTTGCACCAGCTGGGCCGCCACCAACAACAAGAACATCGTATGGATCTTTATCAGAAAGCTCTGATGCATCTGGACCGTTACCCATTTTAGCTAAAATTTCTTCAAGTGTCATACGACCGCTTCCGAAAGATTCGCCATTTAGGAAAACTGTTGGTACTGCCATGATGTCTTTGCTTTCTACTTCCTCTTTGAATGCAGCGCCATCAATCATAGTATGTGTAATACCAGAGTTAAGAACGCTCATTACGTTAAGAGCTTGTACAACATCAGGACAGTTATGACAACTTAGGCTGATATAAGATTCAAAATGATATTCGCCTTGAATGTTTTTAATTTGATCGATTAATTTTTGTTCAACTTTTGGAGCACGTCCACTAACTTGTAGTAAAGCTAACACTAATGAAGTAAATTCGTGTCCTAATGGAATACCAGCGAATACTACACCAGTGTCTTCATCAGGGCGATTTACACTAAAGCTTGGTGTTCTCTCTAGTTCAACTTTTTCTACTGTAATCTTTGATGACATAGTAGCTAATTCATCTACTAGAGATAACATATCTTTAGATACATTATCGTCTCCTGAGCTAACTTTAAGTAAAATATCGTTCTCCATTAACTGAAGGTATTGGGATAGTTGTGTTTTTATATCTGCATCTAGTATCATTTTGATCGAACTCCTTAGATTTTGCCTACAAGGTCAAGGCTTGGTTTAAGTGTTGCAGAACCCTCTTGCCATTTAGCTGGGCAAACTTCACCTGGGTTGTTACGTACGTATTGAGCTGCTTTAATTTTGTTAACAAGAATGCTTGCATCACGGCCGATACCGTCAGCGTTGATTTCCATAGATTGGATAACGCCGTCTGGATCGATGATGAATGTACCACGAGCAGCAAGACCTTCTTCTTCCATTAAAACGTTGAAGTTTGTAGTGATTGTGCGAGTTGGGTCACCAATCATAATGTATTCGATTTTACCGATAGTTTCTGAGCTATCATGCCATGCTTTGTGAGTGAAGTGAGTGTCTGTAGATACAGAGTATACTTCAACGCCTAAGTCTTTTAGAGTTGCATATTGGTTTTGTAAGTCTTCAAGTTCAGTTGGGCAAACGAATGTGAAGTCAGCTGGGTAGAAACAAACTACACTCCATTTTCCTTTTAAACTTTCGTCAGTAACTTGGATAAATTCTCCATTATGGTAAGCATTAGCTTTAAACGGTTTTACTTCTGTGCCGATTAATAACATATTAAATTTCCTCCTAAATGTTGGTTTTGAGCATCAAAAAATAGTTTGCTCATAAAATATATTTTTTAATTAACTATAATAATTCTAATTCGATATTAATTATCATATAGAAGTGGTTATTTTGTCAAGAGAATAAACCAACTTTATACCAATTTAATTAATATTTATTCTCAATTAAGGTTGTTAGGGAATGAAAAGGTAACTTTCATGTCATAAATTTTCAATGAGTGTTTGAAAGAGTAGTGTGTATGTTAGAGATATGGTGTAAGTATAAATTCTTAGGAAGGAGATATTTCTTGGAAGTTGTAGATTTGAAAAGGAACTGCTTATTTCTATTTTACAAAGAATTGTGCGATAAATAAAATAAAATGAATCGGAATCTTTTTGAACAATTTTTGTCCGCTCAAATATATAATTAGGAAGTATATTGCAATGATAATTAGAAACATTGACTCAAAGGGCTAACAAGATATAATAAAATCTAGATATATCTTTCAAAAAGAAGAATATATAATATAGGATGAAAAACATTCAACCTATTATTTTTTTATAGCCTTTAGAAAACGCTTACAATTAGTGTGGGAGGAGAAACCATGTCTAAGTTCACAAAGTATTTTTTAATGGAAGATAAAGATGTAATTGCATATGTGAAAGAGAAAATATCTAAGTTTGAACATGCAAAGGGGTTACAGTGTAAAGAAATAGGTGATGGTAATTTAAATTATGTGTTCCGCGTTTGGGATGAAAAAGAGACCATGTCTGTCATCGTAAAGCAGGCCGGGAATACAGCACGTATTTCAGATGAGTTTAAGTTGTCGACGAATCGTATTCGTATAGAATCAGATGTTTTGCAGTTAGAGGAGGAGTTAGCACCTGGGCTTGTTCCAAAAGTATATTTGTTTGATAGTGTGATGAATTGTTGCGTGATGGAGGACTTATCAGATCACACAATATTACGTACAGCACTTATAAATCATCAAATATTTCCGAGGCTTGCTGAAGATTTAACTACTTTTATGGTAAATACTCTTCTATTAACATCAGATGTTGTAATGAATCATAAAGAGAAGAAGGAACTTATGAAGAATTATATAAATCCAGAGTTATGTGAGATTACAGAGGACCTCGTATACTCTGAACCATTTACAAATCATAATAAACGTAATGAGTTATTTCAGTTAAATGAAGGATGGATTAGAGAGCATATTTATAGTGATAAAGAGCTTCGTATGGAAGTAGCGAAACTTAAGTTTTCTTTTATGACGAATGCGCAGGCGTTGCTTCACGGTGATTTACATACTGGTTCTGTTTTCGTAAAAATTGATTCTACAAAAGTTATTGATCCTGAGTTTGCTTTTTATGGACCTATGGGATATGACATTGGGAATGTAATGGCGAATTTAATATTTGCTTGGGTGAATGCAGATGCAACGATGTTACCTGGAGCTGAAAAAGATACGTATATGGATTGGCTAAAAACGACGATGGTAGAGGTAATTGATTTATTTAAGAAGAAGTTTTTAGTTGCTTGGGATATTCATGTGACAGAAATTATGGCGAAGGAAGAAGGCTTTAATGGCGTATATTTACAATCTGTGTTAGAGGATACAGCTGCAGTGACGGGTCTTGAGTTAATTCGTCGTATTGTTGGATTAGCGAAAGTAAAGGATATTACTTGTATTGAGAATGATGAAGCACGTGCTAGAGCGGAGCGAATTTGTCTTCAAGTAGCGAAGAAGTTTATTTTACGAGCGAATCAATATAAAACAGGTACGAGTTTTGTAGAAACGTTAAAAAAACAGTCCATTCATAGCGCGAAGTAAGGAGAGAAAATGATGAAAGAGCAATTAATACCAATTCAATGGAAAGATGATGCTTTAGTTTTATTAGATCAAACGTTATTACCGAACGAAGTTGTCTATGAATCTTTCAAAACAGCTGAAAGTGTGTGGGATGCAATTCAAGTCATGAAAGTGCGAGGTGCACCAGCAATTGGGGTTTCAGCAGCGTATGGTGTGTATTTAGGGGTAAAGGAATTTGCTGAAAGTACGGTAGAAGGATGTATTGAAGAAGTAAAAAAGGTATGTGCATATTTAGCAACATCAAGACCGACGGCAGTAAATTTATTTTGGGCGCTGGAAAGAATGGAAAGTGTAGCGATAGATAATGTTCACTTATCGATTGCACGGTTGAAAGATAGATTGTTAGAAGAGGCAAAAGAGATTCATAGAGAAGATGAAGAAATTAACCGTCAAATTGGAGAACATGCATTAACATTATTCCATGATGGCATGGGATTATTAACTCATTGTAATGCAGGTGCGTTAGCAACGACTAAGTATGGTACTGCGACAGCTCCAATGTATTTAGCGAAAGAAAAAGGATGGGACCTTAAAATCTACTCTGATGAAACACGACCTAGATTACAAGGTTCAACGTTAACAGCATTAGAACTACAGCGAGCGGGAATTGATGTAACAGTCATTACCGATAATATGGCAGCTATGGTCATGTCACAAGGGAAGATTGATGCAGTAATCGTTGGATGTGACCGTGTGGCAGCAAATGGTGATGTAGCAAATAAAATTGGCACATTAGGCGTATCTATTTTAGCTAAGTACTACAACATTCCGTTTTATGTAGCAGCACCAACACCGACAATCGACTTAAAAACACCGACAGGAAAAGAAATTCCGATCGAGGAAAGAGATGCCTTTGAAGTGATTAATCGCTTCGGACAATATTCTGCTCCGAAAGAAAGTAAAGTATATAATCCAGCGTTTGATGTTACTCCATATGAAAATGTAACAGCGATTATTACAGAAAAAGGGATTGTAAAGGCACCGTTTACGGAGAATTTAAAAAAGCTATTTCAATAAATAGATAAATATAAAAATCAGTCATCATAAGCTTCATACTTAGGGGGATGTATATGTTATTACAAAAAGAAAGAGAAGAAATTGTAGCGTACGGAAGGAAAATGATTTCTAGCGGTTTAACAAAGGGGACCGGCGGAAATATTAGTATTTTCAATCGTGAACAAGGCCTAGTTGCAATTAGCCCAAGTGGTTTAGATTATTATGAAACAACGCCCGTGGATGTAGTTATATTAAACTTAGATGGTGAAGTAGTAGAAGGTGAGAGAAAACCGTCAAGTGAACTAGATATGCATCTTATTTATTATAGGAATCGTGAAGATATAAATGCGCTCGTGCATACACATTCACCTTATGCGAAGACGATTGCATCATTAGGGTGGGAGCTTCCTGCTGTTTCATATTTAATTGCTTTCGCAGGCCCGAATGTACGCTGTGCACCGTATGAAACATTTGGTACGAAGCAATTAGCAGAGGCTGCTTTTGAAGGCATGATTAATCGCCGTGCAGTATTACTTGCGAACCACGGTTTAATTGCAGGTGCAAATAATATAAAAATGGCATTTACTGTTGCGGAAGAAATTGAGTTTTGTGCGCAAATTTATTATCAAACGAAAAGCGTCGGAGAACCGAAGTTATTGCCAGAAGATGAGATGGAGAATTTAGCGAAGAAGTTTGAAGGATATGGGCAGCAGTAGAATGAAACGAAAACACCCTCAAGATTGCACTCTTGAGGGTGTTTTTTATGCTTTCTTAAGCAATAAATACATAAAGTAAGGAGCACCAATTAAAGCAACGACAATACCTGCTGGAATACCGTTAGGTTCAACGATGTTTCGTCCGATTGTGTCTGCTAATAGTAATAGCCATCCGCCGATTAAAAGGGCGATAGGCATGAAGATTTGATGTCTTGGGCCTACTAAAGATTTTGCGATATGAGGAGCCATCAGCCCGATAAAGCTAATTCCTCCTGTTACGGAAACTGCTGCAGCTGCAAGTGCAACGGCTGCAATTAATAAGTATCTGCGTTCTTTTTCAATTTCAATTCCAACGCCGATTGCGACTGGTTCGTTTAATGCTAAAATGTTTAATCGATTTGCTTTATAGAAAACAAATGGAATTAATACGATTAACCATGGGAGCATTGCGAAAATGAAGATCCAATCATCTCCCCAAATGTTTCCGGCAATCCATTTGGCGATAAAGTCGACTTTCATACGATCAGCAGATGAAATAAGGACAATCATTGCTCCAGATAGTGCAAATGAAAAACCGATACCGGTTAATGTTAATCGTATTGGCTGAAGCCCTGTTGATTGACTATATGAAAATACGTAAATTAAAACAGCTGTAAGAAAAGCCCCGATAAATCCAACGACTGGTAGTAAATAAAGAAATGAACCTACATCTATTGGAAAGTATAAAAAGAAAATAGAAACAGCAACACCAGCACCAGAGTTAATCCCGAGAATACCAGGTTCAGCTAAATCGTTACGTGTAATGCCTTGAAGGATAGCACCTGATAAAGCGAGTGCCATACCAGCTAATACTGTAATGATAATTCTAGGTAGTCTTAAAGAATATAAAACGAATTCTTCTTTAAATGAACCTTGTCCCATTAGCGTTGGGAGTAGTCGATCATAAGATAAAGATGCTGAACCGAGTCCCATTCCAATTACAATGGTTGTAATAGTTAGTATAAGTAATGCGAGTATAATAAGACGTTGTTTTCTTAAAATAGATGGCATCATGAGAATGTTTTTCCTCCTTTACGAACAATAAATAGGAAGAATGGTAATCCTACAATTGCGACGATAGCAGCAACGGGTGTTTCATACGGAGCATTAATTGTACGTCCGATTGTGTCTGCAAGTAACATAAAGGAAGCACCAGCAATTGCTGACATCGGAATAATAAATCGGTAATCTGGACCAACAATAGGACGCACCATATGAGGTATCATTAAACCAATAAATGCCATATTTCCGACAAGCGCCACAGAAGCACCAGCAAGTAAGATAATAATGATAAACAAAATTGTTTTAATAACAATGATTTTTTGACCGAGTCCAACAGCAACTTCTTCACTGAAACTAAGGACTGTCAATTTTCTTGCAAATAAGATAGCGATAAAGATACTTATTGAAATGACTGGAATAATAATTTTCAATTGACTCCAAGTAGTTCCAATCACCCCTCCAGCAGTCCAAAGTGATACATCTTGTGAAATTTTGAAGTAAATGCCGACTCCTTCTGAAATTGCGAGTAGAAATGCTGAAACTGCAGCACCTGCTAATACAATTCGAAGAGGAGAAAGTCCGCCTTTTTTCACCATACCAATTCCAAATACCATAATTGCCCCTACCGCAGCCCCGATAAAGCAAGCTAATGTTAAGTACAAATAGCTTATGGAAGGGTTGAAAGCAAGTGTTAGTGCAAGTGCAGCATTTGCGCCACCCGTTAGCCCAAGTAAGCCAGGGTCTGCAAGGGGGTTTCGTGTTAAACCTTGCATAATTGCCCCAGAAACGGCTAGTCCAGCCCCTACAAAAATAGCAGCAACTTCACGTGGTAAACGTATTTCACGAATAATAGATATTTTGTCTCCTTGAGCCGAGGAAGTGAGTGCTAACCATACGTCTTTTATAGAAGTATCTGCAGCCCCTAATACCATTGCAACCATAAAAATTAGAAAGAATGCAATTATGCTCAAAATTAGTTTGTATGTAAAAGCTATAGAACGTGGATTGTCATGATCTTTTGTCATTCGTTTCACATCTTTTCTGTTCATAGAATAAAGGAAGAGGAATTCTTAAATTAAGAATTCCTCATGTTTGTATTATTTACCAAGAAAGCTTTTCTTGAAGAAGTCTAGTTGGAAATCTAATGTAAGTGGATCATTGAAATAGAATTCCATCATGTTTGCTTCGTATACGCGATTATTTTTTACTGCTGGAATGTTTTTGTATGATTCTGTCTCTTGGAAGGAGTTATCAGTATCTTTGTTTTTACTTACGATTAAGTAATCACCAGCAAACTCAGGTAATACCTCAGTAGATAATGCGTAGTAACCTTCTTTTAAAGCTTTTTCTTTTACTTTTTCAGGCATTTTTAATTTCATTTCTTGGTACAGAATTTCTGTTCCGCGGCCCCAGTTCTCGCCGTATACATAAAGCTGTTTATTGAAGTTTTCAACAACAGATACTGTTGCATCTTCACCAATTTTTGCTTTAATTTCTTTACCAGCTTCTTGTGCACGTTTCTTGAAATCATCAATCCAAGTTTTTGCTTCTTTTTCTTTGT
Source organism: Bacillus cereus group sp. N11 (assembly GCF_016483605.1). Classification (NCBI taxonomy): domain Bacteria; kingdom Bacillati; phylum Bacillota; class Bacilli; order Caryophanales; family Bacillaceae; genus Bacillus; species Bacillus cereus group sp. N11. The sequence continues at coordinate 11,530 of NZ_JAEHBN010000022.1, read as the reverse complement.
TTAATAACTTACCGATTTCTAAATGTTGTGTTAAGTAATCAACTTTTCCGTACGTGTATGTTACAGTAGGAGCAATTTTCTTTAACTTATCGACATTTTTAATATTTGATAAACCAATGATTAAATCAGGGTTTAGTTCAGCGATTTTTTCAACATTTTCATCTGATACTTCAGCAGCATCTTTAAGTTTACTATCAAAACGTGGGTTTTGTTTAGACCATGAATCTACCCCAACAACATTTACTCCTAATGACATTACGTTACCAGCGAATGCTGATAAAACAACAACGCGTTTTGGATTTGCAGGAACTTCTACTTTACCATTTTCAGATTGGTATGTAATTGTTTCTGATTTACTACCTTTTGCATCGTTCTTTTTGTCTGTAGAGCCGTTGCTACAAGCACTCATAACAAGAACGAAAAGAACTGTTAGTGAAATAAATAACTTTTTCATCGTCTTTCTCCTTTAACGTAGATGTATGTGTATACAATAATTTGTTTAACTGCAATCTTTTTGAAAGAGTAGTGGTAATGCAAAATAATTTATTAAAAATCTTGAATGTGAGATTTTATAATATAGTATTAACCATATTAATGAAAGAAGATGTAATCTCAATTTGCTAATTATTAACAAAATGATAATGATTATCACTATTGATTCTTTAAATAATATAATTTTATATAGGTGTATTGTCAATAGTAATTTTGATTGTAAATTTTGCGGAAACAGGTTATATTTTATTGAGAATGATAATCAATGATTGATAGCTGAGGAGTGAGCACGAATGAATCGAGAAGAATTGTTTGATGTAACTGTAATAGGCGGAGGACCTGCAGGGCTTTATTCAGCTTTTTATAGTGGACTTAGAGAGATGAAAACGAAAATAATAGAATTTCAACCACAGTTAGGTGGAAAAATACATGTTTATCCGGAGAAGATGATTTGGGATGTAGGAGGGCTATTGCCAGTTACAGGTGATAAATTAATTGAACAACTTGTACAGCAAGGGCTAACATTTAAACCGGAAGTTGTATTAAATACAAAAGTAGAATCAATTATTCGTAATGAAGATGGAACTTTTACGTTAAAAACAAGTACTGGCGAAGAACATTTTTCAAAAACAATTATCGTCGCAACTGGAAGCGGTATATTGAAACCGCAAAAGTTATCGATTGAAGGTGCGGAGCGATTTGAAGTATCGAATTTAAATTATACAGTTAAATCTTTAATGCGTTTCAAAGATAAAACGATCATTATTTCTGGTGGAGGAAATTCTGCCGTTGATTGGGCGAACGAATTAGAACCAATCGCGAAAAAAGTGTATGTAACATATAGAAAAGAAGAATTATCTGGTCATGAAGCACAAGTAAAACAACTAATGAACAGCTCAGCGGAGTGTTTTCTGAATACATCGATTACAAAATTAATTGCTGGTGATAATCATGAAGCGATTGAATATGTAGAATTAACGAATCATGAGACAGGTGAAGTTTCTCATTTACCTATTGATGAAGTTATTATTAATCATGGATATGAACGTGACATTACATTATTAGAAAATAGTGAGTTGGACGTTGCGATTATAGATAATTTTTATATTGCAGGTAATGCAAATAGTGAGTCTTCTGTAGATGGATTATATGCTGCGGGAGATATTTTGAAACATGATGGGAAATTGCATTTAATTGCGGGGGCATTCCAAGATGCTGGAAATGCTGTGAATAAAGCGAAACAATTTATTCAGCCAGATGCAAGTGAGTACGGAATGGTTTCTTCGCATAATGAAGTATTTAAAAAACGAAATCGAGAATTGATAAAGCAAATGATGAAATAATAAAGTGAAACTTTAATCAGTGGGGGCTATCCTGCACTGATTATTAACCTCCACCAATCGGGCTTTTACTACCCACAAATAGCCGGATAAAGGTACAAGTATACCCCCATTTACTTCTCTATTCAAATAGACGAGAGATGTAAATGGGGGTTTTCCTGTTTACTATATTTTCAATCATTATTATGACACCGGTTTCATCAGTTCATATGACATGAACATTTTATTTGTAAATCAGTCTAGAAAACAATGAATCTATGTTTTGTTTACGCTGTTCCTTTTGCTCGTTCATTAGGAAATGGCATATTTAGTATAGAAGCAATGTATTGTTTTCCATGTTTTCGAGCCAATGATTCTAATATTTGACGAACGCGTTTTGTAAGATGCCCTTGTTTTTTTATCGCTTCACAATATGCGTCGTAGAAAGCATATTTAGCCCATAGAAAATCATCTTGTTGGAATAAGAAATGATTTTTGTACCATTCACCAATTGTATGATAACAATTGTTTTCGTGTATTGCTACGCCTTGAGAAAGAATACGATCAGATAAAGATGTAGTTAAATGAGAAGTTGTATTTTCTGTTTCAACTTGTAATGTTTTTTCTAACATTGTAATGATGTGACGAGTAGCCATATGTTAACTCTCCTTTGTGTAAATGGGTGATACCATTCTATATTTAAAAAAATACTTACTATATTATTATACAATATATGGAATGGTTCTACCTGCTTTTTAAACTGCATTTACAAAATCTTTTTTATTTGTTTACAAAAATAAAGTAAGATACAGTATATATGAAAAAACAATAAAGGAATGAACGCATTGTATATAACAATAGAAGAAGCTGCGGAGTATTTGAATTTACCAAAATCGTATATTGAAGAGCTAATTCAGCAAAAGAAAGTTCGTGCGCTATTCGATGGAGAGCAATATTTATTAAATAAAGAACAATTCAACACGCATTTAGAACAAATGGAGAAATATAAACAATTAGTGGAAGAAATATTAAACGAACCAATTCCAGAAGATATGGACGTTAAAGACGAAGACTAAACTTTAGGAAATTCCGTATGAAGATATGCAGAAATGTATCTTCATACGGGATTTTTTTATCTAAAGACATCAAAATCCTAAGGAGCCCTCAGGATTTCTTAGAATTTTGATAGGTAGTAGTCTACCATGTTAAAAGCATATTTTTTTCGAGCTAGGACAAACATAGAGAACGTAACCTGTACAGATACATATACTATCAGTGCAAAAGCTTATAAATTAATGGAAGGGGTTTTCTCGTGAGTTTATTTCATTGGGATTTTTTGAAAGACTTAATTGGATCTTATGTAAGAGTGAACAGAGGTGGACCAGAATCTCAAAAAGGAACAATAGTATCATTAGGTGCGGACTACTTCGGATTAGAGAATGAAAAAGGAGAGAGCCATTACTACCAGCTTCGCCATCTGAAAAGCATTACCCAAAATACGAAAGATGGTGGAGTGGGTGATTTAGAATGGGTGGAAGAAGACATTGCAGAAGACTTTGAAACGCTACTTCAAGGCTTCAAATACCGCTGGGTGAAAATTAACCGTGGTGGACCAGAGAAAATTGAAGGTATTTTACAAGATGTTTCTGGCGGTTATGTAACATTGATTATTAAAGAAGAAGTTGTATTAATTGCACTATCTCATATTAAGAGTGTTAATTATAATGCACCAGTAAGTGGAGAGAGTAGTGATGAGAGTAGCGATGAGAAAAGTAATGAAAACAGCAATAATTCAGGTCGCGCTCGTGCACAAAGACAATCAAGTAGAGGAAGATAATAAGAAAGGAGGGTACAAAATTGGAGAGTGTATTATGCTGTGATCAAATCAAAGGTTTAGTTGGTGAGAATGTAAAAGTAAATCTTCGTGGACCGGAAAGTCGAGTAGGTGTACTGTCATTGTTAGGAAAAGATTACCTTACACTACAATTACCTCATGGAGAATTAGTGTATTATCAGCTGAAACATGTGAAGAGTCTAGTCAGAAAAGTGAAAGAGGCACAAGGAGAATATGGTTCATGTTTTTATGCGGAAGAAGATACTTTTTTAGATGCATTAAATGACTTGAAGTATAAATGGATAAAGATTAATCGTGGTGGACCAGAGTGTGTGGAAGGTTTATTAAGTGATATACATGATGGGAATATTACACTAGTTAATGGTGATGAGGTCATTTATGTGATTAATTCCCATATTAAGAGTGTGAGTCAAATAGTTAAAAACAAAAAGAATGAAGAAGAATAATGTTTAATAAATAAAAGGGGCATTATGATTGAAAATGAAGAATGATTTCATATTTCTCTGTAATTATTTTTGGATATATGAAAAAGGGTTTCTTACTATTAAAAAACAGAACATTGCCCCTGATTATTTTTAGAATAAAAGAAAGGGAAATTGTAATTTCATAGGAAGGAGGATATAGATGAATGAGTTACACAAAAGTATTGGAGAAAATATATATGTTAAATTAATTGGTGAAAAGAGATTTAAAGGCGTATTAATCGATGTAGGAAATGATATTGTTGTTCTTTACAATGGACAAGACTACGTATATATATCTTTATACCATATCCAATATTATAAGTTTTTAAGACCATATGATGAAGAAATATTAAAACCTGATGTAGATTCTGTAATTAAAAGGGAATCTCCTTCAATTTCTTTGAGGAAAGTATTAAGCACATCTAAAGGGATTTTTACAGAAATTTATGTAGCAGGTAATGCTCCAATACATGGATATGTTACAAGTGTAATGAACGATTATATTGTTTTTTATAGTCCAGTCTATAAAACTGTATATATATCTTTAAAGCACTTAAAATGGTTAATTCCGTATAAAGAAAACCAAGTGCCTTATTCCCTCAATAAAAATGAACTCCCCGTAAATCCATTAAATATTACGTTAGCCCGAACGTTTGAGGAGCAACTTATTAAAATGTATGGAAAGATTATGGTGTTCGATTTAGGTGAGGAATCCAATAAAATTGGAAAAATGGCGAAGATCGATGAAGGACATATTGAAATATTAAAAGCGCGTGATGCAAAAATGTATGTGAATATTCAACATGTAAAATCTGTCCATTGTCCGTAGGCTAGTTGAAAGGGCTGGCTTTTTCTTTTATATGCAGAAGGAAAGGTCGGGCCTGTTTGTTTAGTTCGATTTGGATATGAGGGGAAAAATGAATTGAATATAAATTATGTTAGTATGATTTTTGAAGAGGCAATCTTGTGCTAAATTATAAAAAATATGTACGAGCCACCTTTTGATGTATTCAATTTATTTTTTGAGGAAGAACTGCTCAACTAATTTACTAAAGGGGTTTTATTTGTGGAGCCGTTTCCAAATTCGTTATCGATTACATTACTTGGTAGTGCTGGTGGAGCAGCGAAGGCAGTTTTAGCAATTTTAAATCAAGCGATAGCAAATGAAAAAGATCCAATTTATGAAGTGATAAAGAATGTTACATTTCATTTGGTTGATATAAAACAAAAAGATAGGGCTTATTATGATGAGTTGTTTCCACATTTGAAAGGTCATTTGTCATTATATGAAATAGACCTTCAAGATGTAGTGAAATTTAAACAGCATTTAACAGAAAAAAGTACGAGTGTTGTTATTGATGTTTCGGGTGCAGATACGATCAGGGTACTGAGCTGTTGTAATGAACTTGGAATCTTTTATATTAATTCAGCTTTGGAAAATGAGGCAGTAGATCAGGACGATAGTTTACTTGGATTTCAGCTTACGGAACGATATACGAGGTTTGAGAAAGAGAAAGAAAAATTTACAAATACAAAAGCGATTATAGGTTCAGGTATGAATCCAGGTGTTGTTCAATGGATGGTTGTTGAACTTATGAAAGAACGGCCGAATGAACAGCCACAAGCATGCTATATTGTAGAACATGATACGTCGTTTTTGAATGATACGGCACTTATAAAGCCGTATACACTTTATACGTCATGGGCAGTAGAGCGATTTCTAGACGAAGCGATATGGAGTTATCCGATGTATATGAGTCATCATCGTCCTCTTTATTTTTATGAGGATGTATATGCTTCAGAGTATAAAGTGAAGTTAGGAGAAAGAGAGTTTTATGGTTGCTTAATGCCACATGAGGAAGTTTTAATTTTAGGGAAAAATTTCAACATGGAAGTTGGTTTTCTTTACCGAATTAATGAGTATACAACAAATGTAATTAGACAGAACTTAGATAAGGTAGAAGATTTATGGAACTGGAATCGTAAAGTATTCAATCCAGCGGAAGAAGAGGTTGCAGGAGAGGATCTAGTAGGTGTATTACTCGTTTATGAAAATGGCGAGACGTATATGTATAACGTAATGAATAGTAGCCAAGTTTTTCATAAATATAAAACGAATGCAACTTACTTCCAAGTAGGGTGCGGAATTTATGCAGGTTTGTGTAGTTTACTTTTAGATCACTTTGGACAAGGTGCTTATTATGTCGAGGAATTATTATTAAATACAGAAAGTAAGTACGGTGAATATTTAAATTTATATATGAAGGATTTTGTAATAGGGCATAATGATTTTACGGATGGACTGCTACATGATAGGGTCAGATGGATATAAGTTGTGACTAGAAAGGAAGGAGAAGTCTCCTTCCTTTTTAGTATTATAAGGTTACGTATTGCCCTGAAAGCAATTTCATACTTATAATTTAAGGAGATAACGGTGGGGATTTTTTTTCGTATCGATCAAGGGGAGTTTTTATATGAACAAATACAAGAGCTTGATTTATGAAGAAAGAAAAGCTTTAAAGGTATTTATATTATTATTCTATATTATATTCTTTTCATATGACGCTATATATTATTTTGTATATCCTGCTATGAATATTAATGGAACAACGGTAGGGTGGCCAGAAGGAAGCCTTGGGATAGGCGTATATATATTTGTAATAGCATTATTCCCTATTTCAATGTATCTTCAAAAAAGAGGTTATGTATATTCTATAAAATATTTATTTTTATTTGGCTACATGTTTATCAATCTTATAAATAATTTAATGATTTATTTGCGAACGGATAGAGCTTTTGAACATGGTAGTATGGTAGAAATGTTATTAATTTTATTTGCACCGGTTTTCGTGAACAGAAAATATTTTTATTTAGTTTCCTTTAGTGTAATTGGAAAGTACGTACTTTTTACATTGATACTACAAGATCTAAAAGTTGTGATTCCGCTTGTCTTATGTGTATTCTATTTCATTATTTCACATTCTTTGTTGAAACGATTTCAATCTTATGTAAGAACGGTTGTTGAAATGATGAACAATATGAAAGAGACGGAAAATTTAGCTGTAATTGGGACTATGTCTACAACAATTGCGCATGAAATCCGAAATCCATTAACGGCTTTGAAGGGGTTTACGCAAATGCAAAAAGAAAGAAACCCTGAAGATATGATGAGCTATGAAATAATGTTACAAGAAATTGAGAGAATTAACGGATTTGTTAGCGAATTGATGTTATTAGGAAAACCGAAACCAACAAATTATGAATGGTGTAACATACGGGAAATCCTTTTATATGTTGTGCAGTTAATGGAAAGTTATGCGAGTCAATATAAAGTGAAAGTTTATTTGCAAATAGATGGAAACTTACCCGTTATAAACGGTGATGATAAACAATTAAAACAAGTGTTGTTAAATATTATTAAAAACGGAATAGAATCAATGCCAGAAGGTGGGGATATTCATATTCGGGCATATGAAAAAACTAAGGGGTATTTGTGTATTGCTGTCGAGGATCAAGGATTTGGTATAGAGGCAGGAAAATTAGAGAAGATTGGAAAGGCTTTTTACACAACGAAGGAGAATGGTACAGGGCTTGGTTTAATGATTACATATAAAATTATTAAAGAACATCAAGGGAGTATCACGATTCAAAGTAGTATGGGTGTGGGAACGAAAGTGGAAATTTATTTACCGACGATGTAGCGAAGTAGAAGAAAATATTTTTCAGAAAAGTGTTCTTCTTGTGTAAATATAAACATTTAATAAAATGTTTCAAGAAGGGTTTTTTTTATAAAATACTTCGTTTATAATGGAGGAAAATATCGACATGAGATTGGTTACTCATGTAACGGTTCGGTAGTGTTATGAAAAGAAAAGAAGGGGTGCCCGCGCATCCTTTTTTCTATGCAGATATGATGAAAGAGGTGGTATTGATGGAATTAACATTAAATTCGACTGTATGCTTACACACGATTCAATTTCGAAAAGAGCAAAAGAATTATATTGTAAAAGATACAATTACAGGAGAAAAATATGAAATGCCGCCACTTTGGATTGATGCATTGGCAATGATGCGTGACGGTTTTTTATTGGGAGAAATTGAGGAGAAATTAAAAGAAGAGTATCCAGCAGAAGAAGTAAATATACTAGCATTCACGAGGCAACTGTTAGAGCTAGAACTTGTTGGAATGGTAGATGGGGAAGAGATAGCTTGTACAAAGAAGAAAGAGAAAGATTATTTAGCTTGGGTACGTCCCCGGTTGGAACAATTTTTCCTTAATGTAAATAAAAAATATAGAAGCAAAGGTCAGTGATGATCTTTGCTTTTTTGTAGTCCATATTTTAAAAAATAACAGCGAATGCCCTTGCGAAAGCACCGTCACTATTTTTAATTTTTAAAGGTGCTGCTGAGAAAAAGAAACGTTTCGCTTTAATAGCATCTAGATTTGTTAAGTTTTCAATTAAGAAAATATTATTGCCTAACAGTATGTGATGAATGGGTGATGTTTCTGTCGTTACCTCATCGGGAGAAATAAAATCTAAACCGACTGATTTTACTTTTAATTCAACTAGTTCTTCAGCTAATTCTTCGGAAAGATAAAATGCTTCTTTCTCATAAGCTTCTGTATTCCATTTATTAGATAGATTAGAATGGAAAATGACAATATCGTCTTTTTTTATGTCGGCATTATGCAATACTTCTTTAGGGAGTTTTCTCTCTTGAACATGAGTGACATCGATGAGAACTGCTTCACCTACAAACTGATCAAGGGGCAATTGATCAATCGTTGTTGCACCAGAAATAAAATGCGCGGGAGCGTCGCAATGTGTACCGACATGAACGACCGAATGGAAATCTGTAACTTGATATCCCGTTTCTTCAACGCTTGTAATGGTTTCTAGTTGGATTGTTGGTGTTCCGGGAAATTGAGACATATTATTTTCAAACGTTTGTGATAGATCAATTACTTTCATTTTAAATACCTCCAATATATGTTTTTCAAATAATAAAAAGCCCATCTTTCATGATCAAGAAAGATGGGCTTTACATACTAGTTGCGTTTTATCTTCCAAAATGCAATGCATTTTGCAGGAATTAGCACCTATTCAGTTCTTATAAACTGAGGTTGCTGGGCTTCAAAGGGCCGGTCCCTCTGCCTCTCTTGATAAAGGTTTATTCAGTTTCAGAATTCGGAATATTCATGATATTTAAATTGTAATTCATTTCCTTTTTTCACGCAATACAAATTAGGTGTTCACCCAAATAAAGTTGCTCGCATATTGTAGCTTATGTAAGTAGACTGTTGCGAAGGAGTGAGTGCAGTGACAGGGAATGTGTTAAATTATTATGCTGGTGGTAATACAGCTAGAGGATTTCATAATTTATACGAAGAGAATTTAAAAGGGCTAGATAGGTTGTTTATTTTAAAGGGTGGTCCAGGAACGGGAAAATCTTCTTTAATTAAGGCAATAGGTCGAGAATGGGTTGAAAAAGGATATGATATTGAGCTTTTGCATTGTTCTTCTGATAATAAGTCGGTTGATGGGGTGATTATTCCGAAATTAAAAGTAGGAATTGTTGATGGAACATCACCGCATGTTATTGAGCCGAAAATGCCAGGAGTTATTGAAGAGTATATAAATTTAGGAGTTGCTTGGGACTCAGGTAAATTAAGAAAGCAGAAGGTAGAAATTGAACGGTTTGTATCAGAAGCGAGCAAGGCTTTCAAATCTGCTTACGGATGTTTTAAAGAGGCATTAGTTATACATGATGAGTGGGAGAAAATATATATTAATAACATTGATTTTAATAAAGCAAATGAACTAACAGATCAGCTAATTCAGAAATTATTTGCAGATAAAAAAGGGCAACAATCGATTGTGAAACATCGTTTTTTAGGAGCTGCTACACCGAAAGGAGCAGTTGATTTTGTTCCTAATTTAACAGAAGGATTGCCACATCGTTATTTTATAAAAGGACGCCCGGGCTCTGGAAAATCAACAATGCTCAAAAAGTTATCGAAGGCAGCAGAAGAAAAAGGTTTTGACGTTGAAGTATATCATTGCGGATTTGACCCGAATAGTCTTGATATGGTTATTGTAAGAGAATTAGGATTTGCAATTTTTGATAGTACCGCACCACATGAATATTTTCCAAGTCGCGTGGGTGATGAGATTATAGATATGTATGCTCTTATTGTTAAACCGGGGACGGATGAGAAGTATGCTACAGAAATTCGTGACGTTTCCATTCAATATAAAGCAAAAATGAATGAGGCGATGTCTTTCTTAGCAAAAGCAAAATCAGTTCGTGATAAATTAGAACGAATTTATATTGCTGCTATGGATTTTTCAAAAGTGGATGCATATAAAGAGGAAATTCAAAAAGAGTTTGAACGAATTACCGCTACTGTAATTGAAAAGAAAAAATAGTCTTTGTTAAACTGTCAGAAAAATTCTGGCAGTTATTTTAGTGTGTAGTAAAATTAATAGTATATTTGTCGAATTTCCAAGGAAATAATCAAAAAATGGGGATGGTATGAAATGAGAGAAAAAATTGAATTAGAGTTAGAAAGAATTGAAGAAGAGAATGATGTGAAAATTTTATTTGCAGTGGAATCGGGGAGTCGTGCTTGGGGATTTCCATCGAAAGATAGCGATTATGATGTTAGGTTTGTTTATATACATCCGGTAGAATGGTATTTATCAATTCATGATAAACGTGATGTAATTGAATATCCAATTAGTGATGACTTAGATATAAGTGGCTGGGATATTAAAAAGGCATTACAACTGTTTGCGAAGTCAAATCCAGCTTTACTTGAGTGGGTTCGATCACCAATTTTTTATTCGAAAAACTCTAACTTTCCAGAGCAGCTTCAGCAAATGAGTGAAAAGAATTTTGATCCAAAAGCAACGATATATCATTACTTACATATGGCTTCAAAAAATTATCGTGAATTTTTGCAAGGCGAGAATGTAAAGTTGAAAAAGTACTTTTATGTATTACGTCCTATTTTAGCTTGTCAGTGGCTAGAAGAGAAAGGGACATTACCTCCAGTAGAATTTAATCGATTGATTACAGAACAATCTATAGAACGTAGTGTATTGAATGAGATTGAGAAGTTGTTAATAAAGAAAAAAGCGGGTACGGAATTAGATGTTGGATTGAAAATTCAGGTGTTAAATCAATTTTTAGAAGAACAAATTGATTATTATCAGCAATACGTGAAAGGGATTGAAAAGGGATTAGGGATTGATATTGAGAGTTTGAATACACTATTTAGAAATATGTTGTTTGAAGTAAATAAAAAAGAGCGGAAATTGAAGTGACCCCTAAAAGTTAGACACGGTTATTTCATTAGGCAGCTTGATCCAAATGAGTCCGGTATTGCACCGGGC